>JAFLVI010000024.1 GCA_022508405.1 Clostridiales bacterium | reverse complement strand
CGTGCGTAAGCCCGCTGATATCCTTGATATCGTAGGCTTGAACCCACTTGCCCTCTTCGGGAATGGGCGCCGGACCGTGATTGCAACCTTTTGCCACGCATTGCATGTTTTGTACTTCGCGTGAATATTGCATAAAAAACAAATCCTCCGTAATTGGTTTTTGCGTGTGTATTATAACACAGGCACGGAAAAAACGCAAGGCTTTTTTTAATTCGGAATTGGGAATTAAGAATTAGGAATTAAAAAGGATTGATTTTATCCGATTATTTGCGTTATACTATATTTAATCTTTTTCGGAAAGGAAAAATGAACAAAGCGCTAAAGAAAACTCTTAAAATCACGGGAATAGTTTTGGGCTCGATTGTCGGGTTGTTTTTGCTGTTGTACTTTATATTCTTTTTGGTCGGATTGGCAAAATACGACGAAGCGCGCGCTCTTCGCAAGTACGTGTGCGCTATCCCCGAAATAAACAGCGGCTGGGCGCCGCAGGGCATTGCCTACACCGGCAAAGAATACATTCAGACCGGCTATGACGGCGACGACAACGTGGTTTTGTTTATAGGAAGCGGAAAAAGCTTTAAGCGGATAATCCCCACCGACGGCAAGGGCAAGGCGGCGCACGGCCATGCCGGCGGGGTTGCCTGCGCAGGCAACAACGTGTATATCGCCAACGACTACAATCTTTTGCGGCTGGAGCTTAGCGCGATTAAATCCGCAAAGTCGGGCGGCAAGGTGAAAATTGCGGAAGTCATTCCCATGGATAACAGCGCCGCGTACTGCTTTAGCGACGGCGACCATCTGTACGTGGGCGAATTTTACCGCGACGACAATTTCTTGACGGACAAATCCCACCACTACACCACGCCGCACGGCTATAAAAACAAAGCTATAGTGTCGTGTTATAATCTGGACGAAAACGGCTTGCTTACGGCGCAAAACTCGCAGCCCTACCCCGAATACTGCATTTCGGTGACGGGGCTTGTGCAGGGCTTTGCCGTAAAGGACGGAACGATAATCCTTTCTCGCTCGTACGGGCTGACCGATTCGCAGCTACAGTACCACACCCTGCCCAAAAATGACGGCGCAAAAATCACCGTGTCGTTTAAGAAAAACAAAAACGCGCAAAAACTGCAAGCGCCGCTTTTGTATCTGGACGGCACGACGCATTTCCGATCGCTGAGACTGCCGTCGTTTTCCGAAGACGTAACAATAGCGGACGACCGCGTTGTGGTAACCAACGAGGCGTCCGCCAACAAGTACATTTTGGGCAAGCTGTTCGGCGCGGACAAGGTGTACTCCTACCCTATATATAAGAAATAAGGTCGAGATTTTTGAGTTGCTCTAAATCTCGACCTTAATGCCGCGAAGCGGCTCATTCCGCATTCTGCATTCTGCATTCTGCATTCTGCATTCTCTTACTTTCCCGATATATTGCTGTCGTGATTGTCGCTGTCGTCGCGCGGCATTTCTTCTTCAAACACATAAAAGGGCTCGTCTTTTTTGCTTTCGTCTGATTTTTGCGCGTTTGTATTTGCGTTGTTGTTCAAGTCGAAAGGGTCGGTGTTTTCGGGTGTTATTTCCACCGTCGGGCGGGTGGGAATTACTGTGTCGTAAAACTCGGCTACGGCGCACTGTTCGTACGGCATAATCCAAAACAACAGTATGCCGAGTGTGAGTATGGACAAAAAGATCCAGCCGATAAAGCTAAGGTGCAATTTGAATAATCTTGCTTTGTTTCCGTCCATAAGCTTAATGGATTGCCGCCGTGCCTCGTCGGGGGTCAGCTTGGGATTGTCGATCATCAGATAATATGTAAGGCTGTACGAATACGCCGCGATTATCCCCGGGATTATAAACAGCAACGTCCACAAAAAGGTGTAAACGCCGTTAATAAAGTATGCGAGTATTGTGTCGCCCATTCTGTGCTGCGCCGACATAATGTCGCTTACGTCCACCTTGTTTCCGCGCATAACATTTAGCGCCTGAACGGACTCCCCGTATCTGATAGGTCCGGACAAAACTAGCAAAAGCAAACCGCCTATGACGAATACGCTCAATCCGCTGCATATGCTCGCCACCACCATGACGATAAAATAGGTTATTGCAACGGTGCCCCACTTTCCTTTTAGCGCCGCCCACGCGCGACGTCTGTAATCTCTTGAAGTAAGCATAATTGTTCCGGTTTCCTTATAACAATTATATTATATCACTCATTTCTTAAATGACAATAAAACAAAGATTAAAATACGATTAGAATTGCGATGTGCTTGCGCATTCTTAATTCTGAATTCTGCTTCCGCACGTGTCGGTGGCTTCCTGCACCGTAACGGTAAACGGCATGCGCGCAATCAACGCTTCGGCGTGCGTTATTACGCCCACAAGGCAGTCGCGGCTGAGCGATTCCAGCGCGCCGTACACCACGTCGATAAGGTCTTCGTCCAGCGTGCCGAAGCCTTCGTCCAAAAAGAAGAACGCGTTGTTGCCGCGGCTTTGCGTGCGCGCGATCGCTATGGCGACCGAAAGCGAAGCCAAAAACAGCTCGCCGCCGGACAGCGTGTCCGTCTTTCTGAACTTGCCGCCGTTAAGGTAGTCGGACACCATAAAGCCGTTGTTTTTGTCGTAACGCATGGCGTATTTGCCGCTTGACAGTTCGCCTAAGATTTCGCCCGCTATTTCCGTAAACTCCACGATATATTCGGTGGCGACAAAGTTAAGCATGGCTTTGTTTTTTGTTATATCCGCTATCACTCGGTACAAATCGGCGCGTTTTTTCAGTTCCGCAAGCTCGGCCTTCAGCTCGGCAAGCTCGGCGCATTTTTGGGTTAACGCGTCTATCCCCACCTGTTTTACCGCTATGTCCTTGTTTATATCCGCCGCTTGATTTTTCAGCCTTTCCAGTCCGTCGCGCTTTTCCGCGTACGCCGATTCGTCAAACTCCGGACTGTCCACCGGACAATCGGACTTTGCCGCGGCAAGCGATTGCTCTATGGCCGCTACCGCCGCTTCTTGCGCCTGCACTTCGCCTGTAAGCTGTTTGCGCTTTGCTTCACTTGCGCTTAGCCGCGCGTCCACTTGGGCAAGCTCGTCTTTTGCGCTTTTTATTTCGCCGTCCGTTTTGCCGCAGTGTTCGCCCAACTCGGCTTTGTAGTTTTCCGATTTATTTTGCCGTTCGGAAAGCGCGTCTTTCAGCGCGTTGCATTCCGCCGAGAGCGCGGAAAGTATCGGCGTGTGCTTAATAAGCATATCCGAAGCTTGCTTCTCTTTTTCTGCGGTGCGCTTGCATTCGTCCAAAATTTCCGTAAGGACTTTATACACGTCGGGCACAACGCACGTTTCCTGCATTTTGCGCTCCGCGTCTTGCAGTTCGCGCTCGGCGGAAAGTATGGATTTATCAAGATTATCGTAATCCGCTTTGGCGCGGTCGCAATGCTTGTTGCACTCTGTGCGCGCTTTTTCAATCTCCTTCAGCCGATTGTTTGCTTTTTCCAACTCCGCCTTAGCCCTTTCCACGTCCGTATCGCCTATCTCGTGCGTTCCGTCGTATTTGCCGCCGCACACAGGGCAAACGTCGCCCGCGTGAAGCTCGGCACGCACCGCCGCCGCGTGCGAATGCAGCTGCGCGGCGGATAAAGCTTGGGCGGCGCGATTAACTTCCGCTTGGGCGCTTTGCGCATTTTGTTCCAGTTCGGCAAGCCGCCGAGTGTAATTTTCTATAACGTCAAGCTGTTTGGCCTTGCTTTCGGAGTCGGCGGCTATTTTGCCGGATATCTTTTGGCGAGCGTCGTTAAGCTGAGAAAACTTATCCAGTTCGGCAATGAGCTTTTGCTTGCTTTCCACTATGCCGGCGACGCTTATGTCGCCGCTAAGCGAGCAAACGGCAAACTCAAGTCCTGCCGATTTATTTGCAACGCCGTTTGCGGCGTAGATAAATTTTTGCGCCAGTTCTTTCAGTCCCGTTGCAAAGGAAGCGTGCGTTTGCTTAAGCTCCGCAAGCCGCATTTCCGCCTGCTCAAGATTGCTATTCTTTTTGTTAAGCGCTTCTTTTTTGGCCGCAACGTCGCGCTCGGCGGCGGCATACTCGCGGTCGAGCGTGTTAAGCGCGGCAAGCTTGTTAAGCCTTTCGCGCAATAATTCCTGTGTTTTGGCGTCTTGGGGATCGACCGTCTTTTCAAATTCTTCAAGCGCGACTTTTGCGTTGTATTCGCGCTTTTTCGCTTCGTCCGATTGTATCATCAGCGTTTTTACGGCATTTTGCTTTTCCCTGACGCGAATAAAAATATCCCGTATTTTTTCGGACTCCACAAGCTCGGCGGCGCGGGAAACAACGTCCTTTTCCAACAAAGCGAGCTTGGTCTTTAGCGCCTTAAGCTCGTCCTTTTGCTCCTTGACCATTTGCGGCGAAACGTCGCCCAGCTTGTCAAGCTCGCGCTCGCGCGCCGCAACGTCGCGGGATAGCTCGCGCTCTCTTTCCGACGCGGAGTGAAACACGTCGCCAAACCGCATAAGCGAAAATATTTTACCCACCGCTTCGGTCTGCTTTTGCGGCGTCTTTTTTAGGAACTCGGCGTACTCGCCCTGTTCGAGCAAATACACGTTTTTAAACTCCGCCGCTTCCAGCCCGATTATGCCGTAGATTATTTGGTTTATGTCGTCGCTTTTGACCGAAATGGGCACGCCGTTTTTGTACAGCGTGCAGTCGGTGGACGCCGTGCCGCGCTTGCCGTCCTTGTCGGTCTTGCATTTTATCACACGCTCCACGGTGTACACTTCCCCGTCTTCGGAAAAATCAAGCGCCACGCGCGCCGTGTTGAGCGACAAGTTTATTACGTCCGCAAGGTTGCCCTTGGGACTCTTTCCGTACAGCGCAAGCATTATGCTGTCAAAAATGGTGGTCTTGCCCGCGCCCGTCTTGCCGCATATGCAAAACAGGTTGCTCCGCCCCGCCGCTTCAAAGTCGAGCGTCTGCTCTTCTATAAACGAATTTATGCCCGCTATGGTAAGTTTAATGGGTTTCATTGTTCAATTCCCCCATAAGCTCCGAAAACACCGCCTTAAGCTCCGCGCTCGGCTCGGCGTTAAACCTGTGTTTGTAATACAAATCGAATATTTCCCCGTCCGACAGGTGCGCGCGCCGCTCCGCCTTTTGCTCGCCGCGAAGCGTTGCCGTTACAACCAAATCGTTGAACGCGGGGTGCGATCTTATTTGCGCCGTTTCTTCGCGCGTGAGCGGCTCGCCGCTGTACTTTATCCGCACGTAATCGCCCGAATAAAAATCAAGTTTGCTTATGCATTCGTCAAAGTTGTCCGCTTCGACCTCGGTAAGGTTTTTGCCGGTGACTAATCTTTGCTCCACCGTGCGCTTAACGGTGTCTATAATGTTGACCGATTTGGTTCTGCCTTCGTCATAGGCGTACTGGAGCGGCGACCCGCTGTATTCGGCATGCGGATGCTTACACACCTTCATGTGCTTGTGTACGTGTCCGAGCGCAACGTAGTCCGCGCTCTCCGGCAAAACGCTTGTAGGCAGGGCAAGAAGTCCGCCCAAACTGTCGGACGCGTCCGACTTGCTCAAAAACAGGTGCGTACACAGAATATTATAGTTGTCGTCAAAAAACTCGCATGCGGAGGATAATGTTTGCTTTACGCGCTCGGTGTATTCAACGGAATAGTCCTGCTTGCTCCAGCGCGCCAGCCGCGATTCCGAAGGGTACGGGACGAGCGCAATGTTCACCTTGTCGTCGCCCTTTTCCACCGTAACGCCGCCGTAACGCCCCACAATCTTAATTCGCTGTTTTTGTATGTAATCCGCCGCGGCAAAAAGACCCAAAAGCGACGCGGGCGGCGTGGGGTCGGACAATGTTTCGCCGTTTAGCGCGGTGTAATCGAGCTCCCCCGCAAGCACAATGCCCTGAAGGTCGGCAAGCGGCTTTGCGGCGCACAGCCTGCGCTCGTCGTCGTGATTGCCGGCAAGCGCGATAACCGCTCTGCCGCGCTCGGCAAGCGTAAGTATGCTGCGGTAAAACACGCGCTCTGCTTCCGAAGTGGGGACGAGCGTGTCGAATATATCGCCCGCTATAAGCACAACGTCTATTTCTTCTCGGTCGGCTATTTCGGACAGCTGTTTAATAACGTCGCACTGTTCGTCCAGCCTAGCCGCCTTATTAAGTCTTTTGCCCAAGTGCAGGTCGGCGGTATGCAAAATTTTCATTATTTTGACAATGACCTCCTCGTTACAAAATGTTTTTGAAAGTACAGTCGCGCGTCAGACGGGCAACAGTTGGTTTGGCGGCGACGGGAATTTAGACCCACCTAAATGACCAAGCCGCCGAACCAAACGTAGCCCGTATACTTCGTGAGATACGGCGCAAAATTGCATTTGCAAGCAAGCAATTTTTGCTTGTATCTTAGCACACGATGAATGTACTTTCAAAATGTTTTTGCTAAAACGGTTGATAATTTCACATTTTAGTGGTATTATAATACAAATCGTAGATAATTTCAAGCAAAAGAGGCGCGTGTATGTTTAAACTGTCGGCGGAAGCAAGTCTGGACGGCGCTATCACCATCGAAAATAAATTTATCGTCGAGTACATGCCGTACGCGGACGGGGATTACGTAAAGGTTTATCTTTACGGGCTTTCGCTTGCCGCAAGAAAGGGCGACGCCGACGACAGCATAGAGCGGCTTGCGCGCAGGCTTGACCTTGACGAAACGACAGTTACCGCCGCTATCGACTACTGGACGGAGCAAGGGCTAATGTCGCGGCTGGGCGACGACATATGCTATTTTTCGCCGCGCACCGCCCGTGCCAAAATCAAACTGCTGGACGTGGACATGTACAAGGAGTTCAACCGTCAGGCGCAGTTGTATATTGCCGCGCGCCAGATTTCGTCCAACGAGTACAACAACTATTACGAATTTATGGAAAAACTGCACGTGGAATGGCAGGCCATGGTGCTGATTGTAAAATACTGCGTGGACCTTAAAGGCGACAACGTTTCCTGTCCGTATATTCTTGCGGTGGCGCGCAGTCTTGCCGAGGACGGCTACCGCACCGCGGACGAAGTGGGCGAACGGCTGGACGAGTACGGCGTGTACTACAACGATTTGCGCGCAGTGCTGGGCGCAATGGGCAAAAAGCACATCGACCACGAATCGGTACAGCTGTACAAAAAGTGGCGAATCGAATACAAATTCCCCGCCGACGTGATATTGCACGTGGCGATGTCGGTAAAGCGCGGCGGCATAGCCATGCTGGACGAAAAGCTTACGCAGTACTATCACCTGTGTTTCTTTTCCGCGGAAATCATCGACAAGTACGAAGCCGACAGAAAAGAGCTATACAAATTTGCAAAATCGGTCAACAAAGCGCTGGGCGTTTACTACGAAAATTTGGATCCCGAAATCGCCGCGTACATCAAGCCGTGGCTTTCGCTGGGGTTTGAAAACAACGCCATTCTTTTTGCCGCCGAGTACTGTTTGAAAAACGATATGAAAAAGCTGTCCGACCTTGACGCCGTAATTCACGATCTGTTTGAGCGCGGGCTTACCACCGAAAAACAGGTTAAAGACAGCGTAAACCACGAAAACCGATTTGACGACAGAATAGAAAAGCTGCTTAAAAAGCTCAATATAAAGGGCGCGGTAAAGGACGTGCACCGCGCGTACTACGCGGGCTGGGCGGAAAAACTGAATATGCCGGACGAGCTTATAGACTGCGCCGCGCAGATGGCGGCGGACAAATCCAACCCGTTTGCGTACATGAACAAAATATTGCTCGCGTGGCACGACGCCGGCGTCACCGACGTGGAAAAAGCCAAGTCCGCATCGCCGACATCGCCCAACACGCAAAGCTCCCCTACCGGCATGGTATTCGAGCGGTACACCGAACAACAGCTTAACGACATGTTTACGCAGATCACGGAGGACGACGAATGAACGCCTACCAACGCGCCGTAAAGGAAATAACCGATACAAGGCGGGACGATAAAGAATCGGGCATGCAAGCATGGCGGGACGCGCTTAGTTCCGACGAGCGGCTTCGCGCCGCCAACGCGTATTACCAAGAGCAAGCCGTAAAAAAAGCGCAAAAGCTCCCCAACGACTTGGACAAAGCGCGCGAGCAGCTACAAGCCAACGCAAAAAGACTGGGGCTTACAAAAGACATAATAGAGCCGCCCGTGCGCTGTAAGGAGTGCGGCGACACCGGATACGCAAACGGAAGATATTGCAAATGCGTGATTAAGCGCGTTATCGAGTCGGACGCCGAAAATCTTGTTCTGCCGCAAGTGAATTTTGCTTCGGCAAAAAAGACCGCGCCCAAGGCGATATCCAAACTGTACGCAAAAGCGGAAGCGTATATAAACGAATTCCCAAAAAACGAAAAACCGTTCTTTATTATTTTGGGCAGCGCGGGCACGGGCAAGACAATGCTTGCCGCGGCGATCGCCACCGAAATGCTCTCGCGCGGCGCGGCGTCTGTCACGGTGAGCGCGTTCGACATGGTAAAGCGCGCAAAGGACTACCACACGCAGTTTGCCATAGACGACTACCGCGATTTGTTTACGCCCATGCTGGAATGCGATCTTCTTGTTATTGACGATCTCGGCACCGAAACGGTGCTTAAAAACATTACGCGCGAGTACTTTTACACCATAGTCAACGAGCGCTGGCTCAGAAGACGCAACACCGTAATAACGTCCAATCTGTCCCCCAACGACTTGCTCGACCGCTACGGCGAAGCGGTTTTTTCCCGACTTTGCGATAAATCCCGCGCCAACCTGTTTACGGTGTCCGCGCCCAACGCAAGAATGTAATTAAGAATTAAAAATGACCGGTGTTAAGCCGGTCATTTGTTTTGTAATTTTTACTTCTTTTTTCTGCTTGTCTTTGGCTTGTCCGATTGCTCGGTTGCCTTTTGCGGCTTCGGCTCGCTTTGCGGCTTTTCTATAACCGCGGCTTCCTGTTGCACGACCGCCGCTTCGATCTCTTTTACGACGTCGTCTTTGACGTGCACGTCAAGCTGGTTAAACGGAATCTCAATGCCGTTTTCGTTGAAAGCGGCAACTACCTGTTCTTTCAGGTCAAAGTATACAGGCCAATAATCGGCGCGGTTGACCCACACGCGCAAGATAAAGTCCAGCGAGCTTGCGCCGTGATTGTTAAGTCTGGTCATGGGCGCGGGGTCTTTAAGCACCTTTTCGTGCGCGTGCGCAACGGCAAGCCCCGCTTCCTTCACCTTTTCCACGTCGGTGCCGTACGCGACGGAAAGCGGAATCTCCAGTCTGCGCGTTTCTTCCAGACTGTAGTTGGTAACATTGGCGGCAACCGCCGTTCTGTTGGGGATTATCACCACTTGATTGGACGGAGTGAGCAGCTTGGTGTTAAACATTGTTATACGCGTAACGGTACCCGCCATGCCGTCAAGCTCTATGTAATCGCCCTCGGAAAACGGTTTGGTAAAAACAATCACCACGCCGCTCGCCAGATTGGAAATTGTGTCCTGCAACGCCAAAGACACAGCCAAGGCAAACGCCGAAAGAAGAGCAATCATGCTGGTGGTGGGTATGCCCAGCATTGACAAAAGCGCTATTATGTAAACTACGTACAGCACCGCCTTGATTACACCTATAAAGAAGTGCCGTGCGGTCGGAGTCACCCTAGTCGACTTTTTAAACGCTCGGTTAAGCAGCGTAAGGATAACCTTAATCAGGATTATCCCGAAGATCAGCACGCAAAAGAAAATAATAATCTGCGACCAGTTGTTCAAAAAGAAGTTCTTAATCCAGTTCCACATTTTTTCATACCACGGCATGAACACGATTCTCCTTATTTGTTCTGTAACTGCCTTTTATTATAACGCAAAAAATTTTCTTTGTCATTCGTTTGACAGCGTATGTCAAAATTTTTGTTTGAGCGGCGGCGTTTCTTTTACAATGCCGCGATAAAAGTTGACATCGGATTGCGGAAGTGATAAGATAAATCGGATTTATAATCGGCGAAAGAAATGCTTAACATAATTATCTGTTGCGCGGCGTGTCTTTTGATGATTGCCGCCGTGCTGTTTTTACCAAAGCTAAAGCTTGGAAAACTCAAGCTCGATACATACTGGATTCCCGTGCTTTTGGGCGCGGCGCTTATTTTGTGTTGCGGACAGGCAAATGTGACCGCTATCGGCAAGGCTTTGATTGCGGACACTGCCGTCAATCCGTTAAAAATACTGGTGCTGTTTCTTTCCATGACGGTATTATCCGTCTTTTTGGACGAGCTGGGATTTTTCAGCTATCTTGCCGCGTTTGCGTTAAAGCACTCGCACAAGGGACAGAAACGGCTGTTTTTTTCGCTGTACTTTGTGGTTGCGCTGCTTACCGTGTTTACGTCCAACGACGTAATCGTGCTTTCCTTTACGCCCTTTATTTGCTATTTTGCAAAGGACGCAAAAATCGACCCGCTGCCCTACCTTGCCGCGGAGTTTGTCGCGGCAAACACTTGGAGCATGGCGCTTGTAATAGGCAATCCCACCAACATATATCTTGCCACCGCCTACGGCGTGGATTTTGTTTCGTATCTTACGGTAAGCATACTGCCCACTGTTGCGGCGGGCGGAGTGTCGCTGTTCCTTTTGTGGCTGCTTTTCCGCAAAAAGCTTTCGGCGCCCGTGGAAGGGTGCGCCGAACAGGTTGCAATAAGCGACAAGCTGTCGCTGGGAATAGGCGTGGCGCATATATCGGTTTGCACCGTAATGCTTGCGATAAGCTCTTATACCGGCATAGAGATGTGGCTTGTCGCGCTGTGCGCGGCGGGCAGTCTGTTTTTGTGCTCGCTAATAATATCCGCATGCAGGAGACAAAAGCCGCGCACGCTTTTTAAGTGCGTAAAGCGCACGCCGTGGCTGCTCGTTCCGTTTTTGCTATCCATGTTTGTCATGACCGAAGCTTTGAGCGAGCAAGGCACAACCGCCGCAATCGGAAAATTTTTGGGGCGCGACCTTGCCGTACTCAAATACGGCGGGATGTCGTTTTTGGGCTCAAACCTAATCAACAACATCCCCATGAGCGTGTTTTTGTCGTCAATGATAAAATCCGCAAATGCGGGCGCGGGCGCAATGTACGCAACGGTCATCGGGTCAAACCTAGGCGCGTTTTTCACCCCGATCGGCGCACTGGCGGGACTTATGTGGAGCTCTATTCTTGCCGAGCACGACATAAAATTCGGCTACCGCGATTTTCTTAAGCTGGGCGTAATTGTCGCCGTCCCTTCGCTCGCCGCCGCCATAGGCACGCTTTATGCCGTACTGCTTATTTAGTTAATATAAACCTTGTCGCACGGCCGCTGTTGTTTGACCGGATTGCTGCGGTTGTTGCTTTTTTGTTTCCCAAACGGCTAAAACTCACGACACCAAAAAGCGCCCGACTTGCGCAAAATCCAAATCGGGCGTTTTTAAAGGAGGAAGTTTACAATCAATCAAATGCGGCGTTAAAACCCTAACGGTACGATTGTTTGTCGTAAAAAGTCCGGAGTTTTACTTTATTCGACCGTGCTTATCGGCACTTTCAAATAAGACGGACACGGTATGCTGTAAGGATTTCCGTTTTCGTCAAACATTTCGTCCGTATCGTGGTACTCGCTTATAATGGAAACTATTATTTCGTTGTCGCAAGGCTGCAATACCTTTATTATAAAGTGATTGTTCTTTTCCGGATTGGGTTTGATTTCTATCTTTTCTTTGTCGTATTCAAATTCTACCGGATAATAATTTCTACACGGATTTCTTTGTTCAAGGTCATATTGTGTAAAATCAAGTTCGCCGTGCCTATCGGAAAACCACATATCGTATTCCGTTTGCAAGGTTAACGTTGCGCTCTTTTGCGTTTGACGACGTTGCCACGGATAATGAATACAGGGCTCTACATAAGCGTTATCGTCAAAAAACGCCTTGCCGTCTTCCCAAAAGCATTTGTGTTCCCCGTCGGCGTCTTGTATTATAGTTTCAGTTCTATCAAAACAATGAAAACTATGATCACTACCGCAATCTTCTACAGCTTCTTGCAAATCGCCTTCCTCTGCCTTTACACTCGCACATGCAAACAGGCAGAGCGCAAGCAAGCATGTTAATATTGTTGATAACCATTTTTTCATAATAATACCTCGTTTTTTGTTGTTACTTGGGTATACTCCGCCCCTTTGGTTTTGTCCAAGATTATTTGATTTTTTAAACAAAAACCCGACGCGTATAACGTCGGGCTTTTGATTCTATTCGACTGCGGTTACTGTATCAGCATCTTGGCAAACAATAGAAGTCAAGCTTTGCGCCCATATTGGGGTCAAAAATATAAGGTTCATCGCTCTCCCCGTCCGCGACTATGTAGAAGTATATGTGCTCGTAATTGGTATGCTCAGGGTCTGAATTTGTCAATTTGGTATACCTATAATAACCCATTACGGCAACGGTGTGATTGCCGTACGTACTGCTGCCCTCAATATTTAAAACACTTGCTTGGCTATTTGAAATGCTCTTTAAAAAAACGTCTGTGATTTTCTGTGTATGCAAGATTTGCATTTTGTTATTATAAAGGGTTTTTGCCACATACTCCAACGTTGCGGTAATATTGGGGTGGTCGAAACCGCCTTCGGGCGTATATCCTTTATTTATGGCATAGCCGCGTAAATTGCTATACAATACGGGCATATTGTTTAAAAAATCTTTTTCATTTGCAACCCACTTATAGTTGCCGTTGGCGTCCTTGCCCTTTTTGGTCCCCAAGCCGTATGTGCTGTAAAAGTAATCGTCCAAAACGATGTCCGTTATGTCGTTTGTTTTTGTATAAGGGACGTTTAAATGACCCCGCTTGCCCCAATCTCTTAGCGCGTTGTACATGGCGGTTAAAGCGTAATTTGCGTCCGGATCTTTGTTGCCATTATCATATTTTTTTACATAATAGGCGGTATCGAGCGCAACCGAACACTTAAAATCGGCTACCATATTGTCACAAAAGACGTCGGCATAAAATTTGGGATAATTTGCCGCAACATACTCCGGTAAACTGTTAATATCTATCATTCCGTCTCCGCTTGCCTGCGCGGAATACATTGCCGACGCATTTACTTGGTTACTGCCCTTTGTTCGCGATTGTATTACTTCGTCGGGAAAAAGATAGCTGTCCTGCTCGTATTTTTCGTACATGCCGTTGTCGTTAACGTACACCAGCCCGTCCGCTTCACCAAAGTACAGCTTTCTGCCGTCGCGCAATACTTGCAAGTCGCCGTGCGTTTTTAGGCCGTATATCTTATTATCCGTTGTCATTACCGCATATCCGTTGTCCCCGTCAAAATCCAAATACATTCCGTATGTATTGTCTTCCAACAGAAGAACGGGCGCCGAGTACTCTATCTCGCTTGCCGCCCATTCGACGCCGTATGTTTTGTTATAGCCCGAAACGAGAGATTGCACTCCCTTGCCGGCGGTTTTTAACGCGCGCTCGCATGCGGCAAGATTGCTTGCCGGCACGGCAACAGCCTTTTCCGCCGACGCGGGATTTTTGTCAGTGGCAAAGCATAGCGCCGAGCCCAAAGCTACGCACGCCAATGACGCCGCTATAATGCTTTTTTTTGCTTTTGTTTTCACAAACAACCTCCTATATTTGTGTTATTACATAGGTGTATACGATTTTTTTTGCTTTTGTCCAAAGATTTTATAAAAAAATTAAGGACTGCATAAGCAGTCCTTAATGTGCGTCTTTATACAATGTATCAAACTTTTCCGGCTCGTTGTCTTTTATCTCTTTCAGTTGGGAATACGTGTACTTACCGCTGTAATACTTTGCCGCATTTATCAGTTTTTGGTCTCGGCTGTAATATCCTTCTATTTTGTTTACAGTATCCAAAAGCCAATTATATTTTTGCAAATCGGCTTGTTTGACGCTGTCCGCAAAATATTTTGCAAGCAAAAAAAGGTGACGCTTTATTTGACACATAACGGGATCCACGCCGTTAAACGTGCCGTATCTGTTGTACGATACTATCTTACATTCTCCGCCGCAAACGTCTCGCGCAAAACAGCCGTTGCATTTGCCGTTTTTTTGCCTGTCCCACATCTCCTGTATTTTTCTCCGCCGTATTCCGTATTCCAAATCGCCGACCGCGCCGCCTTCTATGCCCACCGCGGCGGGACAAAAATAAATGTTTTTATCGCCTGCCAAGGAAAAACGCGCAATGCCTGCGTCGCACCTGCCGTATACTTTTTGACCTAACAAAACGCGCTTTAAAAACTTGCCGAAATAATCGTCGCCGTTGACAACGGCATATATGTACTTTTTGTCGCCCGATAGCGTTTTGCTCAACAAAAATCGTATAAGCTTGTCATATCCGTCACACACGGCTTTGGCGTCAAATTGTCCGTCGGTAAACCTAACCGGCTTCATGCTGACCGTGGGCAACAGCTCGGACATGCTCAAAAACGATTCCAAAAGATTTCCGTCCGAATACGTCATAGCCAATCCCACATAGTCGTTGTGCTCTATTTTGCGTATGTTGTTTACTACCGTATCGTAACTGCCCTTTCCGTTGTGAAACACCCTGTTTTTGTCGTGATTTTCCTTTGTGCCGTCCAAGCTGACGCCAAACAATATTCCCGCCGCCTGCAGCTCGCCGACGGTTTCGGGCGTTAAGAGCACGCCGTTTGTTACAAACGTGGGAAGAAATTCCCTTAAATACTTGTCGCTCAATGCCTTGCAGTACTTTGCTATCTGCATGGCCAAATCTTTATGCAATAGCGGCTCGCCCGCTCCCGACATGTCTATTATGTATCTGTCCGCGTTGGGGTAAATGTGCGTTACGCAATCTATAAACCGCTTTATATCGTCTAAGCTTAATTCCCCGCCTATCTTTTTAAAGCAATATTTGCAATTTAGATTACAGCTTTCGCTTATGTGCAAACACATCGTTACGGTGCGCACATACTGTGGCAAAAACGGTATTTTATCCGCGTTGCAAAAATTATTATCATCATTAAGCGGCGTGTAATTATCGTCAAGCTCGTACGTCTTGTCCAATATCTCAAATTTCTTTAGCATAGCGTTCTCTTATTTTTGCGACTCAAGCAAAATTTCTATCAGCTCAAACAATCTTGTCTCGTCTTCTTTCTCTTGTAGCGTAAAATAGTAATCGTAGCCGTTGTGACTGAATATCCCAAGGGATTCTCTGTATTTAGCGGCCCACTTGACCGAATGTCCCGCCACGGTCGCTTCGTTTTTGCAAATTCTGACGTTATAATTCAAAAAACTTAACATATAATTGTCGGGACAGATTACATAATTTATTACTTCGTCAGCATCCGTCAAGCAGACTTTTGCTTTCAATCCCAAAAACTCACCCGTTTTGACATGAGTGTATTCCACTACATAGCAACCGTCAACACTGTCCAAATCAAAACATAAAAAGCTTGTGCCGTTTTTTTCGTTGTATTCGTTTACCGTGCAATCCCACAACTCTGTCGTGTAATCGCGTGTAAACGAGGGAGAGTTTTGGCCTGAGTTGTCATCTTTTGTTTTATCTGAATTTAATTCTGTACTTATTATTGTGGTGGTTAATGCGGTGGTTAAACCCACATTCAAAACCAAAGACACCGCCAGCGACGCAAAGACGGCGGTGCGCCACGCAACCGACCTTTTGGCGGGCGCGCTTTTATCGGCGCTTACTTCCCGTTTAAGTTCCGGATGCTCTTCCGCAAGCGCTTTATATAATATATCGTTATCTTCCGAGCCCGTTTCTCGGATTATTTTGTGAAGATCCTTTTCTTTCAAGATATCCTCCGATGTAAATGGGTATATTGGTTTGTGACTTGTTCTGTCCAAAAGCTACGTTAAGTAGTTTTCCAGCTTTTTAAGCGCTTGCTTTAATGTGTACGCTATTGTGCTCTTGGGTATATTCATTAGTTTGGCTATTTCCCGTACGGTCATACCCATATATATCTTATATTCTATAATGGTTTGCTCCTGCTCGTCCAACCGCGCTATCGCCCGCTCTATATCATATTTGTTTAGGTGCTCTTTTTCGTTAAATGTGTAGTGCGCGACGTGTTGATATTTTTCCAACGGAACGTCGTCGGTTACTTCGTCACGATTAAACCTATACGCTTCGTTTTGCGCTATTTTTACTATCCATGCTTGACCGTTGTTTGAGCTGTCAAAAGTCTGTATCGCTCTCAGTATTTTGTGATATGTCAAAAAAACCACGTCTTCCACGAGTGATTTGTCTGCCAGATATTTATAAGCTATAAAGTTTATGTACCCGCGCGTATAATCTATGAATTCCTTTAAACAATCTTCTCCCTGTTGTAATCTCGATAGATATTCATTGATTTTTTCACGCGTCGTCTTCATTATTTAATTTTATAATTATTCATGATTTTTGTCAATATCTCCACCCGCAAAATAAACGGCATTATTATTTATTATTTTTGGACAAACCACACCGCCTGCGGATATACCCTTTAATATTGCTTTCGTGGCTAGTTTGCACAAAAAATAAAGCGAGGCGCCGACCGCAATTAGCGAGCTTGCTCGCGTCTTCATTAGCGTTAGCGTCTTCATTCTTCATGCCGCGACAGCGGCGCTTCATTGTAAAACCCTATCCGATGATTCGGATAGGGTTTTACTTGTCTTTAGTACCCGAAAAGGATGACTGCACTTAATATTAATTTAAATACTTAATCATTATTTTTAGAAGTATTAATGGATGCTATAAGCATCTTTTTAATTTCTATACAATTATCTAATATCGTTTTATCTTCATGGTAGTTGCTTTCAATCAGTAGCTCTAACCAATATTCGGATTCAGAACACTCTTTAAGTGCAATCTGTAATTTGGCTATAAAATCCGCTTTGCTGTGAGCATAAAATGCTTCGCGTATGTTAGCGCCGACTGACGTTCCGCTACGTATAAGCTGATTTGTCAAAACACTCTCTTTATGCTGGTTTTTCACATAATTACAGACTTTAATAATCTCCAAAGCAAATTGTTTTGATTTTGACATCAAAGGGCTATCTTTCATGATATACTCCGATTTATGTTTTAGATATTGTAGCATGAGTTAATGATCAAGTCAACTTACAATAATATTAAAATACGACCTTTTGCTCACCTTTTCACTATTCATTATTACTTCTTACTTCCCAAAAATCGGTGTAGTGAATAGTGAATAGTTAAAAGTGAATAGTGAATAAGTAAAAATCGCCAATGCTTGTACGCATTGACGATTTTTGGCGGAGAAGGCGGGATTTGAACCCGCGCTCCGTGTTACCGAACTACTCCCTTAGCAGGGGAGCCCCTTGAGCCACTTGGGTACTTCTCCTTTTGCTTTATTGTTAATGCTGTATCATTATAAAATATCGGGGCGGTTTTGTCAAGCGTTTTTTGCGGTCAAGGCGGTGTAACATCATTGTAGCTTCCTGCATACACCGATAATGTAGACACCTCCGTGCGCCGGTTTTACATAATTTTATGGAGGTGAAAACATGTTCTTTTTTAACAATTCGTCTTGCTGCTGCAACCACAAAACTCAGTGCGTGCGCTGCAACGCCAACCGTGAATGCGAAAAGCCCCACAACGACTGCTGCCGTTGCTGCCACAAAGAAGTACAGCGTCCCGTGTGCAATCGCTGTAATTGCAGGTGCTGCAACAACCGCATGAACGGCTGTATGGGCAACAACATGGATTAAGTCTGTGCCCACACGATTACGCGCCCTGCCGCGTTATAAAACCGCGCTCATCTTGATTGGATGGGCGCGGTTTTGTTTTCCGTTATTGTTGCTCGTTCGGCGCTTATTCTTGCGCAAATCCGAGAACAAGCGTTTCTAATTGTTCATAACTATTAAACGAATTTGTGCTATTGTAAAGCACCTTGCCTTCCCCGTCTAATATTACCGTCAACGGCCACATGCTTTTGCCGCCGAACGCGCGGAAGGTTTGGCACACCGTTCCGTTCAGCTTATCCTGCACAAATAGCACAGAATTGTTTTTCCAGCCCTTGTCGTTTATAAACTGCTGAACGTCCGGACAATCTGCTCTGCCCTGAACGGCAACCACCGTTATTTCGGGGTGATTATTTGCAAGCTGTATAAAGTGCGGAATCTCCTGCACACACGGCGTACACCACGTTGCCCAAAAGTTAACAACCGTTATCCCGCCGCGAGCGCCGTACAAATTGAAGGTTTCGAGCGTTCCGTCCGTATTGTATAACTCAAGCGTAAAGTCGGGCGCCGTATCCCCCACCTGATAGCCGGTGACGACGCCGTCTTCGCCCACCTGCGGCGTGTAATCGGCTTCCACATCCACAAAGTTATAACACACAAGCGCGGTGATAAGCACGACAAGCGCGGTAACCCATGCCGCAAGCTCCAGCCAGAACGAAACCGGTTTTTTCGGCTTGCCGACAGCCTTTACCGTCGCGCGTTGTTCCGCCGAACTTGTTGTTTGTTCGGTCTGTTCGTTCGCCGCCGTTTCCGCCGCCGTTACGCCTTGCGCAACGCTTATTGTGGAATCATCTGAGATTGCGGAAAGCTTTACTTCCCCTTCGGCAAGCACAAGCGGTTTTTCTTCCGGCGCCGGCTCGCCCACCGAGCTGTGTCTTAGGAAAATCGCGGAGCCCTTCCAGCTTATCGCCTTTGTAGGACAGACGGACATGCACTCGCCGCAGTTGATACATTCGTGGTCGCCCACGTGTTTTACGTCCATTTTGCAGTGCGCAACGCACAGTCCGCAGTCCGTACAGTTTTGTTTATCCACCGTAACGCCTATAAGCGCAAACTTATTGAAAAACCCGTATATCGCGCCGAGCGGGCAGAAAAACCGACAGAACACGCGGAATATAAACACCGACGCCACGACAAACGCGATTGCCAGCGAAAACTTCCATGTAAACAGCCAGCCGAGCATGCCGAACATCTCGGAGTTGTTGGGATTGATAAGCAGCATGACCGCGCCGCCGAGCGTTCCTGCGGGGCATATGTACTTGCAGAACGCGGGCAGCGGAATATCCTTTAGCGCATAGCAAAGCGGGATTGCGATTGCAAGCGCAAGTATGACGTACTTAAAGTACGACAGCACGCGCGTGACGCGGCTCTTTTTCAGCTTGGGCGTGCGTATTTTGTACAGCAGTTCCTGACCCAATCCGATCGGGCACAGAAATCCGCAGATAGTGCGCGCGAGCATAAGCCCGAACAGCGCAAGTATGCCCAGCATGTAATACGGCGCGCGCGTATCGCTGTTGGCAAGCGAGTTTTGCAACGCGCCCATAGGGCACGCGCCCACCGCACCCGGGCAGGAATAGCAGTTTAGCCCAGGCACGCACATGTACTTGGTGCTTTCGCTCTGGTAAATTTCGCCCTTTACAAAACCCTTGATATTGGCATTATAAAGCAGTGCGGCGTAGACCTGAATAAGTCTGCGCTTTGTGGGAATATGGTTTTTTACCCACGCGATAAAACCCTTGCCTTTGTACGGATTTTCGGGCTTTTGCGGCAGGTTTGCCCTGCGCACCGCCCGTCCGATAAAAAACACCAAAAGCCCGAATGCGAGAACGATGGATATTACGATTATAGCAACAATCATATTTCCCGTCCCCCTATCCCAGTCCGATACATTCGGTGCAGATGTTGATCGCTTTTATAAGCACGTCGTTTGCGCCGCCGTTGACAATTCCGAGCACGATAAACACGACGGCTATTACAAAAATAACGCCGCGCACCGACCAAATAAATGCGGGCTTATCTACAAGCGATTTAATTAAAGCGATAAACTTAGGCTCGGATTTTTGCGCGCCGCCCGTTTTTTCGCCGTTTTTAATCATGGTCTTTGCAGCGGAAACCTGCTTACTTGCAAACACGCCGCTGACCACCGTTGCGGCAATCGCCGCCGCAAACGCCGCGCAAAGCCACGGCAAAATGTTTTTTACCAGCTTAAAAATTTCTTCGGTTATATCCTTGCCGGCAAAGTGCGCCGTGTTCACCACATAGCACAGTGTGGCTATTGCGCCGGCAAGACAGACGGCAATGGCAACCAGCCACGCGACAAGCCGAATAACTGCGGCTTTTTTGTACGCACTTTGCGCCGCGCTGAACTCATCGCCTTCGCCCGATTGCGGAATTTTTGCTTGAAGCTTTTTGAGCGTTTGCTCGGGCTGCCGCTTTGCCTTGACTTGGTACAGCGGAAAAATCGCGCCGAAGATTATTGCGGCTATCAAAAATATAATGGGTATGGCAAGCTTGGTTAGCCTTTCGCCCACGATTTCGCGGGTGTAAATAACGCCTGTACCCTTGCCCGAATAGTAGATATCGGCGGCAACGCAAATAATGGCAATCCCCACCGCCGCGGTGAACAGCCCAAGAAAAATCGAATATATAAGTCTAAACTTTTCCGATTTTTCCACTATTTGCCTCCGAAAAAATTTTTTACTATTTTAGCATATATATGATGTCAAGTCAAGTGACGGAAAGATTGGCTCGCCTTTGCAAAAAAGGACTTACCGAAAAAATCGATAAGTCCCCTTTGACTTAATGTGGCGCGAAGCGCAATCCTTATTAGCCTTCCCCTTTGGGGGAAGGGGGACCGCGTTAGCGGTGGATGAGGTACATTTTTACGGCTTGAGTCTGCTCGGACCGCGGAACAGGAAGGTTACGTCTTTTACGCTGGGCAGGTCAAACAGCTTTACGAGCGTGCGCGTTATGCCCAGTCCGAAGCCGCCGTGCGTGGGTGCGCCGTAGCGGAAAAAGTCGAGATACTCGGTCATGGACTCGGGCTTTATGCCGTTTTCTTCAATGTTCTTTTTAAGGTTTTCGTAGCGGTGTTCGCGCTGTGCGCCGCTTGTAATTTCTATGCCCTTAAACAGCAAGTCGTACGTTTTGGTTAGTTCGGGGTTTTCGTCCTGCTTCATGGAATAGAAGGCGCGCGCCTTTGCCGGAAAGTCGATTATAAACACAAAGTCGCTGCCGAATTTTTCCTTGACGTACTTGCAAATGAGCTTTTCGCCGTCCGGATCGAGATCGCCCTTTAGCGCGCGCGGCACTTCGTAGTTCATCTCGTCCTTGAGTATCTTGTACGCTTCCGCAAGCGTTATGCGCGGAATCTTATAGTCGAGCGAGATTATATCGGTGCCGAAGTGCTTTTTGTACTCTTCGTTGAACTCCGCCTTTACGCCGTTGATGACATACGCCAAAAGCGCTTCTTCTATGTCCATTACGTCGTGGTGGGAGTCTATAAACGACACTTCCACGTCTATGCCGGTAAACTCGGTATCGTGGCGGGACGTAAAGCTGGGATTGGCGCGGAAGTACTCGCCTATCTCGAACGTCCTGTCAAAGCCCGCCATCATGCTCATCTGCTTGTAAAGCTGCGGACTTTGCGTAAGGTACGCCTTTTGCCCGAAGTAGTTTTTAAGCTCAAACACTTCGCTTCCGCCTTCGCTGGACAGCGCGGTAATCTTGGGCGTGTGGATTTCTATAAATCCGTTTTTGTTGAAGTACTCCACGGCAAGCCGCTCAAACGCCGTCTGTATGCGGAACATGAACACCTTTTTCTC
>JAFLVI010000023.1 GCA_022508405.1 Clostridiales bacterium | reverse complement strand
GGTATTGACGGGCTTTTTTTGATGTGATATAATAAATTTAACTTATGGCGTCCGATAAGAAAAAGATTATTAAATATCTGTTACGGCTTAAGCAGGGCGAGGGCTGTTTTGATGAGTTTGTCGAGTGCGCAATAGGCTACGTCGGCTATGTTGCGTACAAAAATTTGGCATGCAAATCTTTTATCGGCGACGTCATAAGCGAAACGTTTAAAAACGTTGTCAGATACATTCATACTTTGGATAGCAACGGCAATCCGCTTGCGTGGCTGTGCAAAATCGCGCAGAACGAAGCTTACAAAATAAACAATCGCGAGCAAAGCCGCAACGAAGTTGGATTAGAAGATATTGTCGAGTCCGATTTTAGCACGCCCGATAAATCCGACAAATATTTGGAAGTAATCGATTTGTACAAAGCGCTCGACAGCCTTGATGAAATCGACAGAAAGATTATAGAATACATATACTTCGACGACAGAAAATACAAAGATATTGCCGCCGAACTTTGTATAACAATCGGCGACGTGCATTACCGAAAGAAGAAAGCTTTAAAAGAACTTTTAAAAATCCTTTCCGACTGATATATACTATTATGGAGCGACAAAATGCGCGAAGAGAAAAAGCTCAAAAAAATCGCAAAAGATAGGTTGCAGCCACTGTGCGATGATATAACAAAGCAGCTGGAGACAGAGTTTCCCGACGCTGCCGTAAATGACAAAAGGACCCACGTCCGCAAAAGAAGGGTGGCGATTTGGTCATCTTTGGCGTCCGTTGCGTGCTGTGCCGTTATTCTATTGTGTGTGTTTTTGGTGCCGACATCTGCAGGTAAACCCAATCCGAATAATAAAAACGATTGGGATATGTCCGGCAGCGGAAGTGCAGGCAGTAAATACAGTGTTGTCGCTTCCGATTTGACTATAAAGGAGTACAACTTAGCAAACGGCACGGATTTTTTGTATCTCGATCGCTATGCCGAAGCGTCGGCTTGCAGCACCAAATTGTATTTAGACAGACAATCGCAAGCTCTTATCGGCATAGAAGAAACGTTCAAAATAGGCGATATGCAAATTTTGTTACAGTCCGCTATAGTTCCGTTAACAGTTGACATAATCAAAGATAAAGTCGATAAATGCACCTATAGCAAGCAACTTGATTCGTATGAAATAAAATGGGCGGTTTTAGATACGGACTGCTGCGGTGCGTTTGTGTACGAAGGGCGGCAATATTGCCTGACCGTAAAAAGCAGTTCGGACGAACAGCAATTATTTGAATTGATTGAAGAACTTTTTGCTTAATCATTTAAAAAAACTCGCTTCTCCTTATATAGAATATAGTGAATGGGGCAATCTCCATCGCAAAATAAGGAGGCGAGAAAATGAAATCCAAATCAGTACAAGTAGGTATAGCGTTGTCGGCCGCCGTGCTTTCGGCAGTTCCGTTGATGGGTGTGGCATATTACGCCGAGGACGAAGTACAACCGCCGCCCGCTTGGGTGGGGACAGAACACGAACAGATGATGAGAAGGGCTACCGACAAAAACACGATAGCCGAAATCGTTGATTTGTTCAACAAACACGTAAACAAAACGGACGTGCCTTGGCAGGTGGACGGCGTAGAGTTTTCTGCGCCGGTCTATATATCCGATCTTGACAGTTACGGCGCGTATGTCGACTTTTCTGGCGACAGCGGATACATGTTGATTACATTCGCAAAAACGGACGGAGATAAAAATATTTTTTATCTACTAGCATCCGAAGGCGACTTGGAAGCGTTGCGCGGAGAATCTGTGCTGTATTTTAATTTTGCCGACGGCTTTTGTAAGGCGAACGACAGAATATATTGGGAAAACATCCGCGAGCTGCCCACCGGCGGAGTGGGATATCCCAATAACCCCACGCTTGTAAGCGACGAGGATTACAACGATATCCTTATCCCGTCGCCGTGTTCGGCGAGTAAGGCAAAAAAGCATGCCGACTAAACAGTATAATGATTTTTATGTTGCATAGCATTCGCCGCTCGTATTTTCGGGCGGCGACTGTTTTTTACGTTGCTCACAACATAATATTTACGGCAGATACTTTATTTTGCTTGACATCACTCGGTTGCGCGGACTATAATTATTTTAGATGAACAAGGACGTCATGATGATATGGCGTCCTTGTCTTTATGGGAGGTTGCTTTATGACGAAAGTTCCCGAATTGTTCGGCTCTATGGTGTTCAACGAGCAGGTTATGCGCGAAAGACTGCCCAAGGACATCTTTAAGGCGCTTAGAAACACCATTAAAACGGGCAAGCCCATTTCGTCCGAAGTGGCGGAAGTTGTTGCAAACGCCATGAAAGACTGGGCTATTGAAAGGGGGGCTACGCACTACACCCACTGGTTCCAGCCGATGACCGGCGTAACGGCGGAAAAGCACGACAGCTTTATCCAGCCGGCAGAGGGCGGTGCGGTCATAATGAATTTTTCGGGCAAGCAGCTTATAAAGGGTGAACCGGACGCGTCGAGCTTTCCGTCCGGCGGACTGCGCTCCACCTTTGAGGCGCGCGGCTACACGGCGTGGGATCCCACGAGTTACGCGTTTGTCAAGGACAGCGTGCTGTACGTACCCACCGCATTTATTAGCTATTCCGGTCAGGTATTGGACAAAAAGACGCCGCTGCTTCGCTCGATGGAGAGCTTAAGCAAGGCGGCTATGCGCGTATTAAAGCTTTTCGGCAAAAAGCCGGACTCCGTTACTCCGTCGGTAGGACCGGAGCAGGAATACTTTTTGATTCCGCGCGAATTGTACAAAAAACGCCCCGACCTTATCATTACCGGAAGGACGCTTTTCGGCGCTAAACCGCCCAAGGGACAGGAGCTTGACGACCACTATTTCGGCAGTATAAAAACCCGCGTACTCAGGTACATGGAAGACCTTGATAACGAGTTGTGGAAGCTGGGCGTTTTGGCGAAAACACGTCACAACGAGGTTGCGCCCGCACAGCACGAGCTGGCGCCCATATATTCCACGGTAAACATTGCAACCGACCACAATCAGCTTACCATGGCTATAATGAAGCAGGTCGCGGAAAAGCACGACCTTGTTTGTCTTCTCCATGAAAAGCCGTTTGCCGGCGTAAACGGATCGGGCAAACATAACAACTGGTCCATTTCCACATCGGACGGCGAAAACCTTTTGGAGCCTGGGAAGGACTTAAAGAACAATCTGCAATTTATGGTGTTTTTGGCGGCGGTCATCAAGGCAGTGGACGAACATCAAGACCTGTTGCGCCTTTCGGTCGCTTCCGCAGGCAACGATCACCGCTTGGGCGCAAACGAAGCGCCGCCCGCTATAATATCCATGTTCCTCGGCGACGAGATAACCGACTTACTGGAAACGCTCGCTCTTGGCAAGGAGTATAAAAACCGCGTCGGCGGCAAGCTGTCCACCGGCGTGGAGTCCGTTCCCGTAATTTTCGAGGACACGACAGACCGCAACCGCACATCGCCGTTTGCGTTTACCGGAAACAAATTCGAGTTCCGCTCGCTGGGCAGTGCGCTCAACATAGCATGCCCCAACATTATGATAAACGCCGCCGTCGCTGACGCGCTTAACGAGTTTGCGGACGAACTGGGCAAGGTCAAGGCGGATGAGTTTAAGGCCGCCGCGCTCGCCCTTATAAAGCGCGAATACATAGCGCACCGCAGGATAGTATTCAACGGCGACAACTACGCCGACGAGTGGGTAGAGGAAGCGAAAAAGCGCGGACTGCTTAATCTTAAGAGCACGCCCGAGGCGCTGTCGTACTATGACCGTCCCGAAAACGTCGAACTGTTTGACAGGCTTAAAATCTACACCGACAAGGAAGTGCATGCGCGCAAGGACATCCTGCTGGAAAATTACTGCAAGGTTATTAACATAGAGGCAGGCACCATGAACGAACTGGTGCTCAAACAGATTTTGCCCGCCGCAATCGAGTTTTCCACACGACTTGCCGATAATGTGAGCAAGCTTAACGCGCTAAAGGTTGACGCAAGCACGCAAACTAAGCTGCTGGCTTCCGTTTCCGAATTGATTAAAAACGCGTATGCCGCCGCACAAAAGCTGTGCGACGCGCAAAGCGAAGTCAAGGCCGCAAAGGGATTGCAGGACGAAGCCGACTTAAGCTACAGCAAAGTAGTGTCCGTCATGCAGGAACTTAGGGAATATTGCGACAGACTGGAAACGATAATGCCCAAAGACCTTTGGCCGTTCCCGTCATACTCCGATATGCTTTTGTACGTGTAATATAGAGCCGCTCGAAAGGGCGGCTTTTTTGTTGAACGCGCAATAACCGATTGCAATTTCCTTTACAAATCCCGATGAAAAGTGTATAATTATTCTACACATTTATTGTGAACTCCGGAATATAACGTTATGAGGTTTGTATGTTAGAGTTAAGAGAAATAACCAAGGATTATGCTGTAGCCGGTGAAAAAGTTCACGCGCTTAAGGGCGTGTCGCTTTGCTTTCGCGAGAGCGAGTTTGTGTCAGTACTCGGCCCGTCCGGTTGCGGCAAAACCACATTGCTCAATATTATAGGCGGACTGGATCACTACACAACAGGCGATCTTATAATCGACGGTGTAAGTACCAAAAATTATAACGATAGGGATTGGGACACCTACCGCAATCACCGCATAGGGTTTGTATTCCAGTCGTACAATCTTATTCCGCATCAGACCATACTGTCAAACGTGGAGCTTGCGCTCAGTATTTCCGGCGTGGAAAAGTCCGAGCGCATCCGCCGTGCGCGCGAAGCGCTCGACAAGGTAGGGCTAGCCGGACTGTACAACAAAAAGCCTAATCAGCTTTCCGGCGGACAGATGCAGCGCGTGGCCATAGCGCGTGCGCTTGTAAACGAGCCCGATATTTTGCTTGCAGACGAGCCTACCGGCGCGCTGGACAGCGAAACGTCTGTGCAAATAATGGACCTTATAAAAGAGATTGCGGATAGATGCTTGGTCATTATGGTCACGCACAATCCCGACCTTGCCGAAAAGTATTCCACGCGCATTATTAAGCTTTTGGACGGCGAAGTGCTGTCCGATTCCAATCCGTTTGAACCGACCGATTCGGTCGCGCCCGAAGCTCAAACGGATCAAGTCTTTGCGGACGATAAAACCGAAATCAAACCCGAAACGTCCGTAACCGAAACGGAAAATAACGAAAAAGATACGGCGACCGAAATCACCGAAGAGCACGCCAAGGCGAAAAAGCCGCGCACCAAAAAATCCAAGCTGTCGTGGCTGAATGCGTTTAAGCTTTCGGCAAAGAATTTGCTGTCCAAACTGAAGCGCACCATACTTGTGTGCTTTGCGGGTTCTATCGGCATAATCGGCGTCGCCACCGTGCTTGCCGTGTCCAGCGGTGTTCAGGACTACATAGAAGATATGCAAAACGACATGCTGTCCGGCAATCCCGTAACAATCAGCACGACGGCGTTTGACTTGGGGTCCATAATGAACAGTATGAGCGGGGTGGACACCGCTTCCACATTGCACCATTCAATCAGAAAGGGCTATGTCAACGTCGACCTGATGATTGAGTTTTTGGCGGCGCGCGGCAAAGATATGTCCAATGCTTTTATATCCAACAACATAACCAATGAATATGTTTCGTACGTCAAGGCTATGCCCAAAGAGTACTACGCGGACATAACAACCGATTACGCCATTGATTTGTCCAACAACCTGTACACTGATTTTGACTTGGAAGGCTTTGGCAAAACGCAAATGTCGCTTACGGCGGCGAGAGATATGTATACAGAGCTTCTCGGCAAAACCCAGTTTGCTCAATACACGTCGATGATTTCCATGGTTACCGAAAACTTTAAGCTGACGCCAAACAACATCGACTTTATAATGTCGCAGTACGAATTTGTGTCCGACAAGGCTACAAGCAAAGTGGCTACGGAAGCGGACGAGATTATGATAGTGGTAGACGACGAAGTGTCGCTTACCGACCTTTTGCTCGCTCAGTTCGGATACTTCTCGCAGGAAGAATTTTTGAATCTTGCGTATAAGGCTGTGGATGACGTCGCATACGACAAGGAGTTGTGGAAGGATAAATTCACTTACGACGAGCTTATGGGCAAGGAGTTTGTGTGGTATCCCAATAACACGGTGTTCGCCAAGGCGTCTGCCGAGCTTGAGGAAAACGGTACGCCGTTTACATATAATCCGATTGTCGGCGCCGGTTGGGAAGGCAAAAAGCTTAAGATAACGGCAATACTCAAGCCTAAGGCGGACGTATCGTACGGCTCGCTAAGTCGCGGATTTTATTATACTAATGCGCTTGCGGAAGAGATTTTGGCAGACAGCATAAATTCGCAAATTGTGCAGTACTTTACCGAACATGAAGACAAAGGAATAACCGGCATGGTTACAAGCAACGGCAGCTCGGGTATTACTTACGATTATTCGTATCAGTACGACGGCACGGTATACGGACGTAAGGCTATACTGGGAAAAATGTCGCAGCTTAGCTCCTTTGCCGGCTTAATCCCCGAGCTGGGAGACTATGTACCTACTACGTACACTGTTACCAAGCGCGACGTCGGCGGCGTGAGCACTCCGCAAAAGATATCCATATATCCTAAGAACTTTGAGATTAAGTCCAAGGTGTGTTCGTACCTTGACGCGTGGAACAACGATAAAAAGGATATCACCGTAGACGGTGCGGTTATTAAGCCCGCCGACAGAGAACAAATAACTTATACCGACAACCTTGCCGTAATCATCTCCATGATTTCCACATTTATCGATATGATTACCGTGGCTTTGGTGGCGTTTACATCGCTGTCCCTTGTGGTGTCCACCGTCATGATAGCCATTATCACTTACGTGTCCGTCATGGAACGCATAAAAGAAATAGGCGTAATTCGCTCGCTCGGCGGAAGAAAGCGGGACGTGTCGGCGCTGTTTATTGCCGAAACGTTTATCATCGGCGCCGTCTCGGGCATAATCGGCATTGCGGTCACCTATATCATTCAGGGCATACTCAACCTAATCGTGGGCAATGCGGTGGGCATATACGGCATTGCGGCGCTGCCGATACCTACGGCGCTTATCATGATTGCGCTGTCCATCGGTCTTACGCTGATCTCCGGACTTATCCCTGCGCGGCTTGCCGCAAAGAAGGATCCGGTCGTGGCGCTCCGCACCGAATAAATAATAGATAAGAAATAAGAGATAAGAATAATAATTTCGGAAACGATTTTATTTTATTGATTTTTGCAAGTGCAAAAGGAAGTATCATGTCGGACAAAAAGAAGTATTATATTACCACTCCCATATATTACGCGAGCGGCAGCCTGCACATAGGGCATTGCTACACCACCGTTGCGTGCGACGCGATTGCGCGGTTTAAGCGCATGGACGGCTATGACGTTTACTATCTTACCGGCACCGACGAGCACGGGCAAAAGGTGCAAAAAGCCGCCGAAAGTCGCGGGCTTAAGCCGCAACAGTTTGTGGACGGGCTTGCGGACAAAATTAAAAAGCTGTGGGCGCTTATGGACATAAGCAACGACGGATTTATCCGCACCACGGACAAGGCTCACGAAAAAGCGGTTGCCGATATTTTTACCCGCCTGTACGAAAAGGGCGATATTTACAAGTCCGAATATTCGGGCAAGTACTGCGAGCCGTGCGAGTCCTTTTGGACGCAGTCCCAGCTTGTGGACGGAAAGTGCCCCGACTGCGGCAGACCTGTGCGCGACGAAAAACAGGAATGTTACTTTTTCCGTCTTAGTAAGTACGCCGACCGCGTGCGCAAGCTCCTTACCGAAACGGACTTTTTGCAGCCCGATTCGCGCGTTAAGGAAATGGTTAACAACTTTATAGACAAGGGACTTACCGACTTTGCCGTTACGCGCACGTCGTTTGACTGGGGCGTAAAGGTTCCGTTTGACCCCAAGCACGTCGTGTACGTGTGGGTGGACGCTTTGCCCAACTACCTTACCGCGCTCGGATACGGAAGCGACGACGACAGCCTGTACAAAAAATATTGGCCGTGCGACATGCATGTCATGGCCAAGGAAATTGTGCGCTTTCACGCCATAACATGGCCCGCCATACTTATGGCACTGGACGTGCCGCTGCCCAAACGCGTGTACGGTCACGGTTGGATAATGTTTGACGGCGACAAGATGAGCAAGAGCAAGGGCAATATAGTTGATCCTTTTATCCTGTCCGAAAGATACGGCGTGGACGCGCTCAGATACTACTTGCTGTCTTCCATGCCGTTCGGCGACGACAGCAACTATACCAACGAACTACTTGTCACGTCCATTAACAACAATCTCGTAAACGACCTAGGCAACCTTGTGCGCCGCACGTTTGCCATGAACCGTCAGTACTTTGACGGCAAGCTTACCCGTCCCGCCGCAGTTGACGCGCGCGACAAAGATTACTCAGCCGCCGTAAACGGGCTTTTAAACGAAGTGCGTCCGCTTATGGACAAGCCCGAACTGCACACGGCGCTCGGCAAGATATTCGGCGTGATAGATTTATCCAACAAGTACATCGACGCCAACAAGCCGTGGGAACTCAACAAAAACGGTGATAAAGACAGGCTTAACGCCGTGATGTACAATCTTACCGAAGGCATACGCGTGGTGAGCACGCTGTTGTTGCCATTCCTTACAAAGTATCCCAAGCGCATATTTGACGGGCTTGGTTTGCCCGCTCCCGCCGACCTTAAGGCGGCAAAGTTCGGCGATATAAAAAGCTATCAAACAAACGAAATCGAACCTATCCTTAACAGGCTGGACATAAAAAAGGAACTTAAAGAATTGGAAGAATTGGCTGCACAAATAAATAAAACCGAAAATAAAACCGAACAGTCCGCGTCGAAACCTGAAAAAGATCACGCCGCGTCACAACCTGAGCAGATCGAAATAGACGACTTTTTTAAGACTCAGCTTTTGGTCGGACAGATCGAAGCTTGCGAAAAAATAGAAAAATCCAAAAAGCTGTTAAAGCTGACGGTGTTTGACGGCACACGCCGCCGCACCGTCGTTTCCGGCATAGCGCTCGCGTATACGCCCGAGCAGATTGTAGGCAAAAAGGTTGCGCTTGTCGCCAACCTAAAGCCCGCCAAGCTGTGCGGCGTTATGTCCGAAGGCATGCTGTTGTGTTCGGTAGGCGAGGACGGCTTGCCCCGCCTTGTGGAGCCGCAAGGCGCCGCCGGAGATAAAATATGCTAAAGCAAAGCGGCATGCTTATTGACAGTCACGCGCATATCTACGACGAGCAGTACGGCGAAGACGGCGCGCAAAAGATAATTTCCGGCATGGAGCAAGACGGGCTTGAATATATTGTCTGTGTGGGTTGCGACATGCCTTCTTCGTTTACTTGTGCGGAGCTGGCAAAAAATAATGCGCGCATTTACGCCACGGTGGGCGTTCACCCTTATGACGCGGACACCGTTACGGACGAAAATATACAAAAGCTGCACGAGTTGGCTGTTGTTTGCGACAAGGTCGTCGCGGTGGGGGAGATCGGGTTGGATTTTCACCGTTCGGGGTCGGACAAGCCTTTACAAATATCCGCCATGCAAAAGCAATACGATTTGGCGCGCGAACTGAAAAAACCCATGGTGTTTCATCAGCGCGATTCGTACGGGGAGTTTGTGGAGTTTGCAAAAACGCGCGACTTTCCCGACGGCGCTGTTTTGCACTGCTTTTCAAGTTCAAAAGAAATTGCCGAGCACTTTATAAAAAAGAACTTTTACATTTCCTTTTCGGGCACGGTCACATACAACAATGCGGTAAATCTTGTGCGCGCGGCGGAATGCGTTCCGCTCGACCGTTTGCTTATTGAAACGGACAGCCCGTACCTTACGCCCGCACCCAAGCGTTACGGACTGAACTATCCCAAAAACGTCGCGCTTGTCGCACAGCGGCTCGCCGAGATAAAGGGTGTGTCGTATGACGAAATGGTGCGAATAACTAATGAAAATGCCAAGCGTATTTTCGGGATAAATCAATGAACAACTACGCGTACACTCTTTTAGGCAAAGCGTATATAAACCTTACCAACAAGTGCGGCAACGCCTGTACATTTTGCGTCCGCAACACAGGCGACGGAGTAAAGAGTACGCCGCTGTGGCTGGATAGTGAACCTACGGACGAAAGGGCGGTTTTATCCGCGTTTGACGCGCTTGACTATAAAAGCGGCGAGGTGGTGTTTTGCGGCTACGGCGAGCCCACCGAAAATATGGCCGTGCTTGTGCCCGTAGCACGCGAACTAAAGCGGCGCGGCTACGCCACGCGGCTTAACACAAACGGGCTGGGCAATCTGGTTAACGGCAGAAATATAGCGCCCGAACTTAAGGACATTGACGTTGTGTCCGTGTCGCTCAACAACTGCACGGCGGAAAAATACCTTGCAGTCACTCGTTCCCGTTTTGGACTATCGGCGTTTGACGGGGTGCTGGACTTTGCAAACAAGTGCAAGCAAGCAGGCATTGACGTAATTTTTACGGTCGTCGACGTAATAGGCGAAAAAGATATTGCAAATTGCAAAAAACTGTGCGATAATATGGGTATACCGCTACGCGTAAGGAAGTACGTTGCCGATAACTATAACGGAGCCGAATAGAGGAGCTTAAAGTGGATTGGTTGGTTTATATCGGTTATATAGCCATGGTCGCGATTATCGTCACGCTGTCCATAAAGCTGGGCAAGTACGTGGATATAATGGACGCCAAAAGCAATATTTCCGGCGCGTTTATAGGCGGCGTTTTGCTTGCCGCAGTCACCAGCCTTCCGGAGCTTTTTACTTCGCTTTCCGCGGTGTGGATTGTAAAAGAAAACTCCATGATTATCGGCAATATCTTGGGCTCCGACCTTATCAACCTTGCGTTTTTCGGCGTGATACTGCTCATCTACGGGCGGGGACTTAAAAAGGCTAAGTTCAATACGTTCTATTACACCGCTCTTGCGGTAGTGTGCGGAATGTACGCGCTTGTGGCCGTGGGATTGTACTTTGCCGAATATATGCAGTTTACATGGTTTTCGGTGGTGTCGCCGGCAATACTTTTGCTGTACGTCATGTTTGTGCGCAGTATGCCAAAGACATCCGAGGCGGACGAAGGCAAAAGCGACGACGATCTTACTCTAAAACAAGCCGTAACAAGGTTTGCCATTTGCGCGGTGGTGCTTATCGGCGCGTCCATCGCAATGACGTACCTTACCGACATGGTCGCGGACAGGCTTAACCTTGGCAAAACCTTTGCCGGAGCGCTCTTCCTTGGCGTGGCAACAAGCTTGCCCGAGCTTATCTCCTCGGTCACACTGTGTCACCGCGGAAATTACAACGCCGCCGCAGGCAACATAATAGGCTCAAATATTTTTAACTTTACTATACTTTTTGTTGCCGATGTGTTCTCGTTTATGCCCAACGGGTCGGGAATATACATTTTGAATACCGATTCCAAATGGCTGTTGATACTGGGTGCAATCGCAACTGTATCCACGCTGTGCATGATGTATGTTAAAAACAAATTCGGCGAAAGGCGCGCGCTCTATGGCGCAATGGCAATCAACGCCGTGCCGCCCGTGCTGTACGTTATATATCTTTTGATCACAACAGGAATAATTATAGGATAGGTGTAATATGTCGGAAAAACCGGAAGAAACACAGGTGCTCGAAGAGCAACCCGCCGCCCCCAAAGAGAAGCGGGAAGAAATCAAGTTTCAGCGCATTATGCACTACAAGGCGTACCGCAGGGGTATGATGCTTAAAAGGCTGGGGATTGCGCTGCTCCTTATGGTCGCGTCGGCGTTTACGGGGTACATATCCATACTGTTTGGGATAGCGCTGCCCGTTTTTGTGCTGATAATAGTTTCCATATCCATTCTTGCGTCCATGGGCAACGAACAGACTTACAACGTGTACAATACCCGCGTTGTTTTCAGAAAGCGCGGCGACGACGGCAGAAGGTCCGTGCCGCTCGACAGCATTATGTCCGTCAAGTATAAAAGCGCATGGTACGAAAAGCGTATGTGCGTGGGCACGGTTACCGTTACGGCAAAAAACGACAAGGGACAAATCAAAAAGTACAAGATGAAACACATTTTGGACGCTAAGCCTGTTGTCGAGTATCTTAACAGCATAATCGACGGGAGAAAAACCGATGACGGAAAAGATAGCGAATAAAACCGTCGACGAAAATCGTGCGCTGTACGGCGTCGAACATGTAATAGCGGAAAACTGCAAGTTTGAAGGCGATAATGCGGAAAGCGCACTCAAAGAATGCGGTGTGGTGGAAGCCAAAGACTGCCGCTTCGATTCGAGCTATCCGCTTTGGCACGGCCGCGTGATCACGCTTGAAGACTGCGAGTTTACCGCCAAATGCCGCGCCGCTTTGTGGTACAGCCAAAACATCGGCTTAGTCAACACAAAGTTGCACGGAACAAAAGCGCTTAGGGAGTGCAAAAACACCGTCATACGCGACTGCGATATAGATTCGTCCGAGTTTGGCTGGTCACTTAATGGCGTGCGGCTTACCGACAGCACGGCATCGGGCGAGTACTTTTTGGCGCGGTCGAAAAATCTTGCGATTAGGCGGCTTAGCTTTAAGGGCAAATACTGCATGCAGTATATAAAAGACGCCATAATCATTGACTGCACGCTAAATACCACCGCCGCGCTTTGGCACAGCAAAAACGTAACGCTGGAAAACTGCGTAATTGTAGGCGAATACTTGGGCTGGTACAGCAAAAATCTCACCTTTAAAAACTGCACGATAATAGGTACCAAACCGCTGTGCTATTGCAAAAACGTAAAGCTGGTGGACTGCATAATGCAGGACGTCGATTGCGCATTTGAGCGGTCGGAAGTGTACGCCGTTTTGCGCGGCAAAATAGACAGCATTCTCAACCCGACAAAGGGCGTTGTTAAAGCGCCCGAGGTGGGCAGTATAATCCGCACCGACCCGTACGCTCGGTGTAAGGTGCTGATCGACCCCTATCTGCTGCGCGGATTCAGAAATGACTGAAATCAAGCTGACAAAGTTTGCCGCCGCAGTGTACAACGCCGTTTCGAGTATACCCAAGGGCAAGGTGGCTACATATGCTCAAGTCGCGCTTATGAGCGGCCACCGCGGCGCGGCAAGAGCTGTCGGCAACACCTTGCATGTAAACCCGTTTTTCGGCACAGTGCCTTGCCACCGAGTTGTTAACGCTTCGGGCGGGCTTGCGCCCGAATTTGCATTCGGCGGGGCAAAGCAGCAACAACGCATGTTGGAAGACGAAGGCGTAGTTGTGGTTGACGGCAAGGTGGACTTGCAAGTGTACCAGTGGCGTGGAGAGTAGGAAAATTCGGAATTCGGAATTCGGAATTCGGGATTAAAGATAAGGATATAATTTAAGAGAGTTCTGTTTAGTCGATAGTTAAACAAATCATTTCTTAATGCGTGACAACGCGACTTTAATGGCGGCTTTGCCGCCAAAAAAACAATTCCGAATTCATAATTCCGAATTCCTAATTAGATTACGTATTTTTCCAATCTGCCCGCTTGCTTTAAGTAGGACAGCATGGAATTAGACTTAAACACATCGGGCGCGAGCGCTACACACAGCGGCGCGTCCGTTTTGTCTAATAGCTTTTTCAGACAATATCCGTCGTCCGGATACAATCGTTTAAACACATGCCACGCATTGTTTTGCCGTTTTATTATGTCGGTAAGCTTTTTTATCAGCTCGCTTTTGAATTCCCGCACGCGGTATTCGCACAGCAAAAGCTTTTGCGGCGGGTATATGGGCGCAATGTGCACGCACGTGCGGCGCACGTCCGCACCGAGATTGGCGGTTATGCTGTCTATGCGCTTGTTGTTGTCCGGCGGAAAGAAAAAACGCGCGGTGTTAAGGCTTTTTATGTAAAAATCGGTTATGTATGCTCCAAACAGCATCAACAGCTCGCCGCGCATTCCGACCGTTCTTTTTTCCGCAACGCATAGCATTCTGTACGCTTCCACAGCCTGCGACGCACCGGATGCGTGAAGCAGCGCGGGCGTTTTTGCAAGCAAGTGTGCGGCGCGCCGTCCCGCGTCTGTCAGAGCACTCTTTTGCGCCGCGTTGTCCTTTTCGGCTTTTTTCAGTTGGTCGGTGAGTTCTGTTATAAGCTTTGCAATTTGCATTGCGATCTCGCCGTCTATGCGCCTTCCGTCCATGCGCGCGGAAAATTCCACGTCAAACGCCGCAAGGTCGAGCGCAACAATCTCTCCAAACAGCGCGGCGTGGTTTTGTACAGCGGCGGTCTTGTCAAAAACCGCGCCGAACGGCTTTTTCCCCGTGCGAAGACAGGCAAACGATTTTTCTTCCGTGCGAAACCTTTCGCACGCCGCGGCAGGGTAGTCGTGCGTTGGCATAAGAATAAGTTTTTTATGTACGCAAAGCCGCGCCGCCGTAAACTCTTTTTCGCCGCCGCGCGCTATACAAACGTCGCAGTCGCCGTCCGTCACGCGGTAACCGGCGCGCAAAAAAACATCGTTACTGTCAAACCCGATTGCGCGCACGGTGCTGCCTTCGGGTGCGGCGGACTTAAGCGCCGTCATAACGTCGTCGAAAAACACCGTCTCGGCAGGGGACTCCGTCCGCTCTTCGTACTCCCGCAAAAAGTCAAGATCAAGCATATTTTGAGTATAACAGAGCGGAAAAGTCGAAAAGACGGGGACATTAGCTACTTTTATAAACTTATGTCGCAAAATTTCTAATCAAATTTTAATGTTATCTTAATGGCTTTTTCAACAAGAATGTAGTAAAATGTTAGAAGAATTACTGCAAGCACTTGATTATGCGCGCCGCGATTGTGCCGGCAAGCGCGTAAACGGTGCCCAGCCGTACTGCCGACAGCGGCGTTTTGCGCGGATCGGTTACGGTAGCGGTAATGGACACGTCGCCGACCTTTGGCAGTTTTTTGCCGTCGGCGCTGCCCGGTGCAATCGAGCCGAAGCTGACGCGAATTTTGCCCACGTCGGCAAGCCGCCCGACAGACGAGTCGATTGCAAGCACCTTTTGCCCCTTATGCGCGTTTTTTATGTGCAGTATGGCGTCCTTAAGGTTGAGCGCCGTTATGGGACGGTCAAGCGTTCCGTACACAAAAGCGTTGGCCTTTCGCTCTACCAGCATCTGCCCGACGATGGGACCCAGACAGTCGCCCGTAACTCGGTCGGAGCCAATGCACAGCACTATGGGTTGTTTGCCAAGCGAAGCCAAAGCACACTCAAACTCAAAATCGCGCACCGACTCGTCGTCTTGCGCGTCCGCGGGTATTTCGGGCATAAGAAAATCGTTGTAAGGCATAATCGGAGTTTTGCCATAAGCCGCTCCTGTTATACCGGTCCGCAAAAAAGCGGGGTTTAATTCTTTTACATCAAGGCAATAAGTATTCGGAGGTAATCGTATGTCTTGGATTGATGTTGCAATATTGGCATTGGTCGTCCTTGTCGGACTTTTGGGACTATGGAAATGCGCAAAAAAGAGCGCGCTCTCTTTGGGTGCGTTTGTGATTTCGTTCATCTTGGCGTTCTTCCTTGCAAACGTGATTGCGGAAGCTTTGCTCGGCATTGACGGCATTAAAAACTTTGTGCTGGGCAACGGCGTGGGTGAAAAAGCGCAATGGTCGCTTGCAAAAATGATTTACGACGGGCTGGGCAAGGTTAAGCTCAGCGAAAAGTCGGCGCTGTGGAAAGACTTTTATAAACCCATGTTCGACGTGGTCAACAGTTCAAAGGCTGCTATAACCGATACCACCGTCAACCCCGTCAATGCGGGCTTTGCGCTGTACGGCGCGTTCCTGATTTTTTCCGCAATCTGCGGCGTGGGCATATTCATTGTTGTGCGCCTGCTGTTGATTATCGTTACGGTAATCATCAAGTCGTACATCGGCAAAAAGAAAACCGTTGTAGGGCGGCTTCTCGGATTTTTGTTCGGCGCTATTCGCGGCGCGCTGTGGATGTTTGCGTTCACCGTTGTGTTTACCTGCTTTGGCGGATACACGTTCTTGTCCGGAATAAAATCCATTCAGGGCGAATACGAAAACAACGCAGTTGTGTGCGGTGTGTTCAACGATTGGGCTTACGGCCTGCGCAACAAGCTGCTTTTGCCCGATAAGGATATGTACGGCAGGGTTGTGGAAATGGTCTACAAAAAGAAAGCCACAGCAAATCCCAACGCCGAAAAGCTTGCCGGCGACGAACTTAAGCTGTATGTAAACGTACGCAACCTCAACTATGTAGGCGCAAGATTCGGTATTGACAATCTTAAACACCGTACCGAGGACACAACCATTTCCGCCCGCAGCACTGCTTTTGAGTCCACCGAGTTCGACACCGTCGCGCAGGCTATACTCAACTACAACAAGAGCATTGCCGACAAGATAGACGCAAAGACTACGGGATTGTCCTCGTCCGACTTCGGAACATACAACGATATAGTGGAAGGGCATATTGCCGGACTTATGGACGATTTGTGGGAAGCGATCGGTCAGTACGAGTACGATTACAACAATACCGAAGACGATAGAGATGTTTCCTTGCGCAACAGCACGCTATCCATGGACTACAACTCAATCAAGGCAATACTCGAAGACCTTGCGGCCAGATACGATCCGTTTAAAACCGCGTTCGGCGCATTCCCCGAGTTGAGTTTGCCCGAGGTAAAACACTTTGAATAACCGCAAACGTATATCACAAGCTAAAAAAGCCTTTGCGTAAAGCAAGGGCTTTTTTTGTGCGGTCCGCCGACAACAATCGCGGAAAAAGGTCATAATAGAGCCTAATCACGACATATGTTGTATAGTATTATGTATTATCATATATAGCTGTGTGGTGGTGTATGCTGTACGAAAAAAAGATGTTGATTCTGTCCGGCGAAGGCAAGGGCGTTGTTTTAATAGAAAAGAGCGCAAAAGGCTTGCGCTTTTCGCTAAGCACGTTTGATATGCCCACTTGCGGTGCGCTAAAGGCGGGAATAATCACGCCGCGTTCCGTGACTATACGCGACCTGCCGCAGCGCGACAATCCGTCGCTTGTGTTTATGGTGGAAGGGGATAGTGCGGACAACATCCATTTTGCCGTGTTTGACACAAAGCTTAGGCTGTACGGCACCAACGGCAAGCGCATGTGGGAAGCCAACGTCATGGATCTTTTGTGCAAAAGCGACCGCCGTCCGCAGTTTGACAACCGCCCTGCGCTAAGCGCACTTCCGCCCATATCCACGCCGCCCAAAGTTTTGCCCATGCCGGACGGCACGGGCATTCCGCAGTCGCGACTGGAGCTATACGGCGACGAGCAGATTGCCCAGACAAATTTTTACACGGAAATAGATATGTCGTCGCGCATGATGACGGTGGATAACTTTTTGGACACGCCGCGCGTTACCGACGCGCCGTCCATACTTGACGGACTGGCGCCCGTTTTGGAAACAAGTTCGACCGCTCGGGAAACCACCGCAATAAACGACACGGACCAACCGCAAAGCGAACAAGACAGTGTGGAGAATAGTGATATGAAAGACGCCGAAAATACGGAAAACAACATAGATCCCCAAGCGGAAGTTCCCGCCGCCGCTGCAACGGCGGACTCCGATTTTTACGGCGACCGTCCGTGCGAAATGGCGGCGCGGTGGCTTAAAACGCGCTCCACCCGTGCGGTAAAGGGCGAGCAAAGCGTAGCCGTAAAACCTATTGCGGAAAAGGCGCAAGTAAGACCAATACGTGAAATATCGTTTATAGAAAGCGCGTCGTCCGATATAGAAAAGCTGTTTTCCGCCGCCGAAAAGGACGAAAAGCTGTCTTCGATTCTGCCCGATATTCAGTGGGTAAAGGTGCCGGTAGACGACAATGTGATTTCGGTGGGCAAAAGCGGCAACGACTTTTTGTGCTACGCCGTGTCCGGCACGTACGAAAAAAATTCGCCGCTCGGAGCGGAAGCGCAGTGGCTGCCCGAAAACAAGAGCATTCCCACCGGCAAGGGATACTGGCTTATTTTTCAGAGTCTTAAGGACGGGAGTATAATTAAGAATTAAGAATGCAGAATGCAGAATGAAAGGTGGTTCAGCCTATCTTTTATGCAGTAGCGCTTTAGAGTATGGTGGAGAAATCATTTTAAAAAATAATTTCGATTAAATAATTTTAAATTCTTCTTTTTTATCATTCTTTATTCTTAATTCTTCATTCTTAATTTTCTACACGCGGCAATAATCGTGTGTATGGGAAAATTGCTAAATATAATTTATAAAAGTGCATGTGTGTTATTGTCTGTCGCAATATTTTTTTGCGTTTCATCTATATTTTTGGGATGCAAGGATAATAATACCTATGACGGCGAATTGCTGCGACTGCATATCCGCGCCAACTCCAATAGCAAGGCCGATCAGGCTGTAAAGCTTAAGGTGCGGGACGCGATCAATGTGTATATCACGAACAATATCAAAAAGTCCACTTTTGACGAGGCGTATAGCGAGATCGGCGCACGGCTGGATATAATATCCGACATTGCCGACCGCACGCTCAAAGCACACGGCTTTTACTACGGCGCACGGGCAAAACTCACCTACGAGTATTTTCCGTCACGCATGTATCACGATGTTACGGTGCCCGAGGGAATGTACGACGCGCTGATAGTGGAACTGGGCAGCGGCAAGGGCGATAACTGGTGGTGCGTAATCTATCCGCCCCTGTGCTACGGCGAAGACTTTAAGTACAAGTCGTTCTTTAAGGAATTGTTCGGTTGATTTTCGCCGATTAAACTTTAAGGAAAATAACATGACACAAACGAAAAAACGCGCGTACTCTTCCGTACTTATAGCCACTCTGTTTGCATTGGCGGCTGTGTTGGCTCTTGTTCCTTCAGCCGTTACCGCGCATGCCGATGTTGCTTACGGCAACACCTACGGCAACGTCGCGGCTGTGCAAGCGCGGCTTGCCACGCTCGGTTACTACAAGTCGAGCATAGACGGAAAATGGGGAAGCGGCACTACCGCCGCCGTAAAAAAGTTTCAGACCGACAACGGGCTTAAAGCGGACGGTGTTGTAGGCAGCGGCACGGCAAGCAAGCTAAAGGTTAAGCTGCCCATAAGCGGCGGCATAAGCTACGGCAAGACCGCTTTCAACGTCGGGGCTGTGCAAGCAAGGTTAAAGACGTACGGCTACTACACCGGCACGGTGGACGGCGTGTGGGGTAACGGCACGCTAAGAGCGGTGCTCAAGTATCAGTCCGACCGCGGCATGACGGTTGACGGGGTTGTGGGAAGCGGCACCGCCGGCAAGCTGGGCGTAACATTATCCACCGCGGCAAAAACGGGCGGAATCAGCAAGGGCAAGACTGCGGCAAACATAAGGGCGGTGCAGACTGCGCTAAAGAGCGCAGGGTACTATACGTCCACTGTGGACGGCGCGTGGGGCAATCGTACGCTGTGTGCTGTTTTGCACTTTCAGTCGGATACCGGCTTGGCTGTGGACGGCGTAGTAGGTGCGGGCACGGAGAAAAAGCTCGGCATCGATCTTTCTTCTGGCGGAAATACGGGAACGGGCACAACCGGTAACATATCGGACAGCGATCTCAACCTTTTGGCGCGTTGCGTGTACGGCGAATCGCGCGGCGAGCCGTACAACGGTCAGGTCGCGGTGGCGGCGGTCGTTTTAAACCGCGTAAGGTCGAGTAAGTTCCCCAACACAATATACGGCGTTATTTACCAAAGGGGCGCGTTTACGGCGGTCTCCGACGGTCAGATAAACCTTACACCCAACGAGTCCGCATATAACGCCGCACGCGACGCATTAAACGGCTGGGACCCCACAGGCGGCTGCTTGTACTACTACAATCCCGCCACCGCCACGTCAAGCTGGATATGGTCGTTGACTGTGCATATAAAAATCGGCAAGCACAACTTCGCCCTCTAAGCGCGTATATGCGTCGTAATACTGCGTCAGCCGTCGCGGCGTCTTGGGTCATGTAGGCGGGTCTACACTCCCGTCGCGGCTCATCGCCTGTTGCCCGTCTGACGCGCGTCTACGCACTTAAATATACGTTCTAATAAATAAATACACTAAATCAAAATTTAAATTCACTAAAGGAAAACTATTATGACAATGTCAAACAGAAACAAAGGTTACGGCGTTATTATAGCGGCGGTGGCGGTGACGGTTGCCGTCATGCTGTGCGGCATGATTTCGGGAATTGTGCTTGCCGTTCGCCAGCGCAAGGAGAGCGCGGAATATAACGATTCCGCCAAACAGATGGCGGGGTATTTGCTTCGCGATTCGGCTGTGGAGCTTAAAAGCGCTATGTCCGCACTCAGGCTGTGCAACGAGGTTGAGCCTGCCGAAACCTTGAGCCGCACCGCGCTTATCTTTGCCGTGCGTGCCGAAACGGCGCTGGAGTGCCAAGCGGGCGACTGGGCGGACTGCCGAAATAAGGAGCAGTTCCTAAACGATATTTCCACCGTACTGGACACTTACACGCCCGAACAGACCATGCAGATGTCCGACATTCTTTACGAGTATTCCACCAAGTTCTGCGCATGGGTTACGGACGGAGTGGAATTCGATTACAACGGCGAGCTTATCAAGCCCGAAGACAAACACGACCGAACCATAACCGAAAACGATATAGCCGAAGCGGCAAAAACCGTAAAGAAGGCGCTAAACGCAGATTCTTGCGAATATCTGGGCGACTACGGCGGACATATAGAGTTTAATCTGGAGCGCGACGGCGCTACGGGCTACGCGGTTGTGTGCGGCAAAAAGATTGTAGAGTTTGCGTTTGTGCGCGGCGAGCAATCGGAAACCGATTTGGAAACGGCAAAGAAGGTCGCGCTTGAAGCGGCGGAAGCTTGCGGCTACAGCGGGCTTGAAGTAAAGTGGTGCGAAACCACCGGTAAGTCGGTAAGCGTTATCATGTGCCGCAGTTACGACGGCGCAATGGCGTGCGACGACAGCGCAATGGCGGTTGTGCACAGCGGAAAGACCGTCGCGTTCACCGCAGGCAAGTGCGACAATGAGCATAAGAACATTCCCACGCCCAAGGTGGACGAAAAGCAAGCGCACAAGGCGTTAAGGACGGATACTGCGGACGGCAAGCTTGTTGTTCGCGTTATGAACGGCAGAGAACGCATTTGTTACGAATACCGCTACGAACTGGACGACGGCGTGCACTACGTGTACGTCTGCGCCGAAAACGGCAAACAAATCGATATAAAATAACAGTAGGTTATTCGGCGGCGTCAGCCATAAGTCCAAGCGCCGTATTATGGGCTATTTTGCCCCTTATGTCGCTTGACGTACATCGCTCTGCAGTACGACTGCGCTCCATAAGTGTCAAACTATCTCCAGACTACGGCGCTTGGACGCATAAATAAATACTCATGTCGTCCGAAAAACCTTATGGTGACGCCGCCTCTTAACCTAAAATGGCAGCAAATTTCATTTTTATTTATTTATATTTCGTTAAAATTTCAAATATTTTCTTTCAAAGATTGACAAAATAAGGCGTGCGTTGTATAATACGAATATGGTGGATTTTAGCAAAATCATCAATATCGTGTTTGTATCGGCGTGCGGCGCGCTCTCACTTCTGTTTTTGATTTCGTTGATTGCGGTTGCCGCCAAGGGAAAACGCAAGATGAAAGCGGGGGATGTGTGTCTTCGCATACTCAGTTCGCTTGTTATGATAGCGTCCGCTTTTATGCTGGCGTGCTCCGTGCTTACCATGACAACCGGAAGCGTAGCCATACTTGTGTCGGACAAGCCGCTTGCGGCGGTGTTTGTCATGGGAAAAAGCGTTATCGAGCTTCCCGTGCCCGATCTGTTTTTCACTCTGTCCACCGTAATAGGCTTTGGACTTTCGGCGGTGCTGTTTATTCTGTCCTTGACCGCGCTTATTGTAGATTGCCTTGTAGCCAACAAAAAAGACGAAAACAAAAAGAGCGCAAAAAAGCAAAAGAAAGCGCCTGCAGTACAAAAGTCGCCCGAACAGCTTAAGCGCGAAGCCGAACTGGAACGCATAAAACGCATAGGCGAAGCCGCCGTGCGCAAAACAAATAAAGTAGCAAGCGGGGAGACCGCTCAGCCCGCCGAACAAAAAGAGCCCGCCAGTCAAACGGAACAGGCAGCGCAAGCTTCGGCGCAACCGGAAGAGCCCGTTGCGGATTGGCGTAAGCCCGCCGAGGAAAAGCCCGCAAGCTTTGTCGGCATAAAGGACGAGCAGTCCGACTTTGACAATTTTGACAATTTTGACAGCTTTGACGAGCCCGCTCAAGACGAGAATGCGGAAGAACCCGTTCAAGACGAAACAATAGAACAAACGGCGGATAATGCGGATATCGCAGACGGCGCCGAAGAAGTTACAGACAACGCCGAAGATTGGGCAGAAGATACCGACGTTGCCGATGAGTTTGCACAAGAAGTCATAGACGAAGTCGAAGACGAATTTGCACAAGAAGTAATAGAAGATGGCGAAGACGAGTTTGCCGAAGAAGTTTTGGAAGACGGTGCCGCGGACGAATATGAAGAATTTATAGAAGAAGACGGTGTTGCGGACGAGTCCGACGAAGAGGAAACAGAAGAAGTTTTGGAAGAAACGGACACCGAAGAACAATCGCAGGATGATATTCTGTACGATGACGACGAGCAATACGCATATTCGGATGACGAAAGCGACCAAGCGGTAGACGAGACGGCAGAAGATATCGAAGCCGAAGATAACGACGAATACGAGCAACCGGCAAGTGAAGACGTTGCCGAGCAAGCCGACGTAACAGAGTCGCAAGAGCAATCGGAAGAGCAAGTACACATAGCCGAGCCGGAAAGCGACTATGTTCAATCGGAAGCGGATGAACAGCCGACAATAGAGCAAGCAAACCGGCAAAGCGGCGATATAGAACCCGACCGCGGAATTTATATTCCGGAAATAAGGACGGTCACACAGCGCGAGACGGCGCCGCGAGTAAACACGAAGCCGACTCCGGCAAAACAGCCGGTCAAAAAGGCGCCCGCCAAAAAGCCCGCGTCAAGACCTTCACGGACAAAAAAGAGCGATCCCGCTCCGACTATTCCGCCCGAAAAGAAACTGCCCGTCAGACGGCGTTACGTCATACTGGATAGGCACAACGCCGTAAACATGTTCGGCGAATATCTTAAAGAACGCAATCAGGCGGAAAAAGACAAGCTTACGTCTTCAATCAATACCATAATAATCGAATAGAATATCGGAGGGAGTATGTACTGCATAGGCGTTGATATAGGCGGCATGTCCGTCAAGATTGGTGTTGTAGACGAAAAGGGCAACATACTCAAAAAGGACAGGGTGGTCACCGACGT
>JAFLVI010000022.1 GCA_022508405.1 Clostridiales bacterium | reverse complement strand
AACGCGGGACAACTTGATTAAAAGTCAAGTGCTCTGCCAACTGAGCTAATGGACCGCGACAGCCTTATTATTTTATCACACACAAAATAATCTTGTCAAGCAAAATATCGGTCTTTATTGTGTTGCCTGCGAAAAAATTACGTGTATCGATTTTTGTTCCATGCGGCGATTTTATCGGTATAAATATGGTGTTATAAAGTTAGTATAATACTCATGCGACCGCCTTAAAAAACGCAAAAGTCTTGATTTTGTCACGGCGCTATGGTATAATAATTTAAAGGTGAGAATTTTGAATACTATTGGCGAAGCAATCGATAAAACTTTCACTATATCCGCCGGTCAAGTAGAGGCGGATATTTGTACGCTTGGCGCGCGCATAAACGCTTTGCGCGTATGCGGCGTGGACATAGCTCTCGGGTTTAATAATTTTCAAGATTATCTTAAAAGCGGGACATATGCAGGCGCTACAATCGGCAGGGTGGCAAACAGAATAGAGAGCGGCAGATTTATTCTTAACGGGCGCACCTATAGCGTTACGTGCAACGAACGCGGAAAGAATCATCTGCACGGCGGCATTGCCGGTTTCGATAAAAAAATCTTTACCGTTTTGAGCGCCGAAAAGTGCTGTGTCGTCTTGCAGTACATAAGCGAAGACAATGAGGAAGGGTATCAAGGTCGACTTACGCTCACCGTTAGGTTCGGCATAGTGGATAATACATTGTGCATAGATTTTGCCGCCGTTTGCGACAAGGATACGTTGTGGAGTCCTACAAATCATTTATATTTCAATCTTGACGGCGAGCAAAGCGGCAACTGCCTGAGCAATGTTTTAAAGCTTTATGCCGATTACTACACGCCTGTAAATCGTATGCTTATTCCCACAGGGGAAATATTGCCCGTAAAGGACACGCCGTTTGATTTTAACAAGCAAAGAAAGATAGGCGCGGATTTGGGCAGTGCGGAGCTTAAAGCAACATCAGGCTACGATCACAACTATATTCTGCGTGGGGAACACGCGGCTACCGTAAAGAGCAAAAAGACGGGTATAAAAATGGATGTGTATACCGACTTGCCGTGCGTGCAGCTGTATAGCGGCGGCGGAATACCGTCCTGCGCCGGAAAGAACGGTACATACGGGCAATGGGCGGGGTTTAGTTTAGAGCCGCAGTATTGTCCCAACGCAATCAACATGCAAGGAGTGGAGCAACCCATACTCAAAGCCGGCGAGCACAAAATGCACTATATAAAATACAAATTCAGCTTTTAAAAAATCATTTTATAATAAATAATATTCTCAAAAGGAGATGAATTATGGCAAGAATAGTTTTGAACGAAACCAGCTATCACGGAGCGGGATGTATCGCCGAAATCGTGGGCGAAGTGCAGCGGCGCGGTTTTAAAAAGGCGTTTGTTTGCTCCGACCCCGATTTGGTCAAGTTCGGCGTAACGAAAAAGGTGTTGGACGTGCTTGACGGCGCAAAGCTAAAGTACACTCTTTACAGTGATATAAAGCCCAATCCCACCATTGCGAACGTGCAAAACGGTGTAGCGGCGTGCAAAAAGAGCGGTGCGGATTACATTATCGCTATCGGCGGAGGCTCGTCCATGGACACGGCTAAGGCCATAGGCATAATAATGACAAATCCCGAATACGCCGACGTGCGGTCGCTGGAAGGCGTAGCGCCCACAAAAAATCCGTGCTTGCCCATAATAGCGGTTCCGACGACAGCCGGCACGGCCGCAGAGGTTACTATCAATTACGTAATAACAGACGTCGAAAAACAGCGCAAATTCGTGTGCGTGGACGTTCATGATATTCCGGTAGTTGCGGTAGTGGACAGCGACATGATGAGCACCATGCCCAAGAGCCTTGCCGCCGCCACCGGCATGGATGCGCTCACTCACGCGATAGAAGGCTATATAACAAAGGCGGCGTGGGAGATGACTGACATGTTCCACCTAAAGGCCATAGAGATTATAGCCAATAACTTGCGCGGCGCGGTGGGCAAGGACAAAACCGCAATGGAAAACATGGCGCTTGCTCAGTACGTTGCCGGCATGGGATTTTCAAACGTGGGTCTGGGCATTGTTCACTCCATGGCGCATGCGCTCGGCGCGGTGTATGACACTCCGCACGGCGTGGCAAACGCAATCCTGTTGCCCACGGTAATGGCGTACAACGCAGACGCGACGGGGGATAAGTACCGCGATATAGCGCGTGCAATGGGCGTTAAAGGCACGGAAAGCATGACACAAGCAGAGTACCGCAAAGCGGCGTGCGACGCTGTGGCGCTGTTAAGCAAGGACGTAGGCATACCGCAAAACCTTAAGGGCATAGTGAAGGAACAAGATATAGAGTTCCTTGCGCAGTCCGCAATGGACGACGCCTGCCGCCCCGGGAATCCCAAAGACCCGACAAAGGAAGACATTATCGCGCTGTACAAATCACTGCTGTAAAATTGTACCGCGCGTAGTCTGAAAATTCAATCAATAAAAAACACTCGGCATAAAACAAAAACCGCCGAGTGTTTTTATATTTATTACATCTATTTGTTTTCCGTGTTTTGCGGCGCTTCGCGGATTATGGAAACTTCGCCGGCGTCTACCGCAACGGTGGCGTTGCCGATACGCACAATCAGAGATCCGTCGCCGCCGATACTTTCCGCAAAGCCGCGCACTTTTACGCCGTTGTGAACAAACTCCACGTCTTTGCCGATGTTAATGCACAGCCGAGCATATCTTTCGCTATCGAAAGACGCTATGGTTGCGCGCTTTACCGTGCGCAAAAGTCCGGCAACAAACTCGGATGCACGTGCGGTCGGCGCTTGTAAAGATATTGCAATATCGCCCAGTCCGGCTTTTATGAGCTCATTCGGGTCGGTGCAGTAGTTTATGCCTATGCCGATAAGATACTCGGCTTTGCGCACCGTTTTGCACAGTATTCCCACTGCTTTTTTGCCTTTGTAGTAAATATCGTTGACCCATTTTATTTGAGTGTTCAATCCCAAAACGGCTTGAACGGTGTCGTGCACGGCAAGTCCCACCGCGGGGGTGAGCGTGTGGGGGTCTATATGCACGCCCTGAACTCGCATGACGATATACAGTCCGCCGTCGGGGCAATAAAAGGTGTGATCGCCTCTGCCCACGCCGTTTGTTTGGCGGCCTGCGATGATAGCATCGTAAGTACCGATTTCATCGAAAGTAGAAGTGCACGATTGCACGATTTTTACAATCATGCCGGTATTTTGACAAATAAACCGTTTGTCGAGTATCATAGCTACATTATAGCGTTTAAGCAAAATAAAATCAAGTTTATGGTATCATATTTGAAAAAACGGTTGATATTTGGCGCAAAATGGTTTACAATTACTGTAAGTTATCACAATGGAGAGTATAGCATGAAACAAAATGTATTCGACACATTAGACGCTCGCGGCTTTATTAAGCAAACGGTATACAAGGACGACTTGTATAAAATTTTGGGGTCGCAGTCGGTTACATTTTATTGCGGATTCGATCCCACGGCTGACAGCCTGCACATAGGGCATTTTATTCCGCTTATGGCGGCGTCCATCATGCAAAAGGCGGGGCACAAGCCCATTCTATTGGTGGGCGGCGGCACTGCCATGATCGGCGACCCGTCGGGCCGAAACGACATGCGGCAGATGATGACGCGCGAAACGGTTGAAGGGTACGTGAATAAAATTAAGCCCCAGCTGGCGCGGTTTTTAAGCTTTGAAGGCGAAAACGGAGCTATAATAGTCAACAATGCCGACTGGCTGTGCAAGCTGAATTATATAGACTTTTTGCGTGATTACGGCGCGTATCTATCGGTAAACAAAATGCTTACCGCCGACTGCTTTAAAACGCGGCTGGAAAAAGGCTTAAGCTTTTTGGAATTCAACTATATGCCCATGCAGGCGTACGACTTTTTGCGCCTTTTCACCGATTACGGCTGCATACTGGAAATCGGCGGAAACGACCAGTGGAGCAATATTCTTGCCGGCGCGGACTTTATTCGCCGAGTGGCGCACAAGGACGCATACGCGCTTACTTGTTCGCTGCTGGAAACAAAAGACGGCAAAAAAATGGGCAAAACGCAAAAGGGCGCGCTGTGGCTTGACGCCGAAAAGACCACGCCGTATGAGATGTACCAGTACTTCCGCAACGTGGACGACGAGGAAGTGGAAAACTGCCTTAAGCTTTTGACATATGTCGAACTGGACGAGATAAAAGAGCTTTGCGCGCACCGTGACGAGCGCATTAACAACGCCAAAAAACGGCTTGCGTACGAAGTGGTAAAGATTATTCACGGGGAAAAGGCCGCAAACGAGGCGCAAGCGCAGGCACAAGCGGCGTTTGAGGGCGGCAATGCCGATATGCCCACCGTCACGATTTCCGCAAACGGCGAAAGCGGCATGCTTGACGTTATGGTGGCGTGCAAGGTGTGCGCGTCCAAGGGCGAAGCGCGGCGGCTTATAGAAGGCGGCGGCGTAAAGGTGGACGACAAAAAGGTGGACAACGTTTACGCAAAAGTAGGCGACTACACATCGTCTACCGAGTTTGTGCTTTGCAAGGGCAAAAAAGTTCGCCTTAAAGTCGTAATGCAATGATAGTTTGCGTAAACGATGGGCAAAAGGAACTTATAGTCAAGCGTTCGCGGTTTATAGCCATATCGCGGCACATAGAAACGCGCGACGACGTTAAGCCGTTTATAGACGGACTTAAGACCGAGCATACGCTGGCAAGGCACATCTGTTACGGCTATATAGCGGACGAAAAGGGCGACGACTTCGGCTATGACGACAACGGCGAGCCCACGGGCACCGCGGGCAAGCCAATATACTCGGCGCTTGCGGCGGCGGAAGCGCGAAAGACTTGTATAGCTGTTGTTAGGTATTTCGGCGGAATCAAGCTGGGCGCGGGCGGACTGACGCGTGCGTACAGACAGAGCGCCGCGGACTTGATTAGCGAAGTAGGAGTCAGTAGAGCGCAAAAGCACACCGTGTGCGAAATAAGCTGTTCTAACGAAGCGTACAAGCGTGTAAACGGCGTTTTGCGCGGACTTAACGGCACGGTGGAGCAAATACGTTACGAAAAGGACGTGACCTGTACGGCGCTTGTTACGGCGGAAAAAATGCCCGAACTTACTAAAGCGCTTGAAGCGTTGAAGGTTGATTATAAAATCATCGGGGAAAGATACGTGGCGGTTTAGCGCAAGTAGAGATAGGAAAAATTATTCGTTTAAATAGGGAAAAACATGCAAGCGGAAAACATTATCAAACAAATAAAAAGCGTATGCGGTCTGGATGTGGAGCAAGTAAAAACGCCGACCGACATGCCTAATTGCGGCGTGATGTGCGACGATAAAAAAGGCGTCACCGTTTTTACGGCTATCCGCGATGGGAAGACATATTCGTTTGCCGTTAAGGGCGCGGATGAATGTAGCATGGTTACCGCGGCGCTTGCGCGCGAGTACGTGCTTTCTTTGCTTGCAAAAACGCCGTCCGATCCGATTTGCGATTTTTTGCGCGGCAACAGCGTGCCGCATGGCGTGCATATGGGCAAGTCCGACTACTTTGTTTTTGCTGTGTACTGCGAAGCGGGCAATCAGGGCGTAACCGAATATCTTATGACAATGGCGGACGAGCGAGATTTTGTGGCAGACATGTCGGACGGTGTTACTGCGCTTTGCAAGGTGTCGGACAACGACACGGATTACCGCTCGGCGGGCGAGTTTGCCGCCGTGCTAAAAGAAAACTTGTCCGAAGAACTTAAAGAGAAAGTAAAAATAGGCGTGGGCGGCGTTGCACACGGCGTATCCGAGCTTCCCAAGTACTATGCATACGCTAAGTCCGCGCTGGTGGACGGGGCGGAGTTCGATCCGCTTAGCGATATATATTCGTACAAGGAATATGCGCTTATAAAAACGCTGTCGTCTCTTACGGCGGCGGACAAGGAACGGTACGTAAAGACGGTGCTGGACAGATCGTACCGCGAAGTGCTGTCCGACAATGAGCTCATGACGGCGGCGGAAGCGTTTATAAAACACTCGCTCAACATCTCGGAAGCGAGTAGGCACATGTATGTTCACCGCAACACGCTAATTTATAGACTGGACAAGATTGAGCGGTTAACCGGTCTTAACATACGCAACTTCAACGACGCAATGACTTTCCGCATGGCATGTTTGGTGTACAAAATGCTATGACGGCATTTTGCTGTAAGCGTGCTATCGCGCGCTTCGATGAGTGCCGAAGTACTTAATGATAAGCCCCAGCGTTTCGGCGGGGATCAGCTTTTTAAGCGTCGCATATAGATCGATATGCGGCGTTTTTTTGTCCACCATTTGTGAGATGAGCGTACCGAGTGCGGCGGGATCGGGACTTTCGGTCAGCTTTAAAAGGGCTTGTTCCTTTTCGCCCAACCTGCCTTTAAGCAAAAATGGCAACATCTGTTTTATGTCCATAATCGGCTCCTTATGTAACTTTATTGGACTGCGCAACATACATTTATCTCGTGGAGGTTTTTATGCGCAGTATTAGAGATTTTGAGCGAGACGGCGGCAAAAGCGACAATCAGACGCTTAAAGAAGAAGTGCAAGCGGTCGCTTCTAAGTACGTAGGCAAAAGCGAAGAGGAACTCATTCGTGCGCTACGGCAAAACGTTGCGGAGTCAAAACAAAACGGCACATTTTCGGTAGAGCAGCTGGAAAACTTTGTTTCGGTCGTGTCGCCCAATCTTGACGAGCAGTCACGCAACAAGCTTATGGCGCTTGTGGATATGATTAAAGGGGAGTAGTCGCGCAATCAACGGCTGATTTCGCGGATGGCCTTAACAAAAAACTCTACCTCGCTTGCCGTGTTGTGGTAGGAAAGCGACGCGCGCACCGTGCCGCTATTCAGTGTGCCTAAAAAGGAGTGACACAGCGGCGCGCAATGCAGTCCGCACCGCACGGCAATATCGTATTGCTCGTCAAGGATGTTTCCGACTGCGGAAGAATTTACTTTGGCAAGATTAAAGCATACAATGTTGGGCAAAACGTTGTACTTGCCGTAAATCTTAACGCCCGCGATTTTGCCGAGTTCGGTGCGCAGCATATCGCCGCAGGAAGCAAGGTTGCGCTTGACGGCAAGCGATTGCCTTTGGTAGTGGGTTATTGCGGCGATCAAAGCAAATATGGCATTTACGGGAAGAGTACCGCTTTCAAACCCTTCCGGAAAGTCGGCGGGCTGTACAAGCGTGTGCGACGCCGTGCCGGTGCCGCCGTATCTAAACGGCAAAAGCGGCGGCGTGCCGCGCACGCACAGACATCCCACTCCTTGCGGTCCGTGCAATCCCTTGTGCGGAGAAAAACACAGATAATTACAACCTATTTCTTGCATATTTACGTCAAGATAGCCGACAGACTGTGCGCCGTCTATAAGGAAGGGTATGCCGTGCCGCCTTGCAATATTTCCTATCTGCGTCACAGGCGAAACCGCTCCCGTAACGTTAGATATGTGATTGACGGCAATTAAATATGTGTTTGGACGGATGGCGCGTTCGATTTCGGCAGGGTCGATAATGCCGTGAGCGTTAGGGCGGACGGCGGTGTATTCCACGTTCATGCGTTTACCCAGTTCGTGCAGTGGACGAAGCGTGCTGTTATGCTCGTAAACGGTTGTCACCACATGTCCGCCTTGCTTTGCGGTGCCGAACAGCACGGTGTTGAGCGCGTCGGTACAGTTAAACGTAAACGCCACGTCGTCGCAAGCGGTAAGCTTTTTTACGGCTTTACGCGCCTCGTAAACTATTTGCGCGGCTTTTATGGCTGCGGAATGACTGCCGCGCCCCGCGTTTGCGCACAGGTTTTTAAGCGCGTATCCTTCAGCTTTAATCACGCAATCGGGTTTAATCATGGTAGTTGCGGCGTTGTCGAAATAAATCATGACAGAATACACTCCAAGCACATATAACGGAATAAGACCGCTTTTCGTGGAACAAATTTGTCCGCTATTTACTAGTAAATGCGAAATATGGCGGTTTAGAACTATTAAGAGGAAATTATAGCGTATGAATTACATTTTTTCGTTTTCTTCACGAAACAGCGCACTCAGGTTTTACGATGCGGTGATTGCGGCGGGCGGAAAGGCCAAGCTGACAAACGCGCCGATAGCGAGCGGAACGGGGTGCGGGCTTGCGGTAAAGAGCAACGACTATCATCTGTGCCAAAACGTGCTTAACTTCGGACATTACAACTATTTGCGCGAGATATACGAGTACGACGGTCAAACATATAAATCGCTATACAGGCAGGGTAATTACTAAAATACCTTTACATTTTTGTTATATTGTGGTATAATATATCCGAGCAAGTCTGGGCTTGCTTGTGATTTTTCGTGCAAAAGATTGACTAAGCAAAAAAATATGACAGAACAATTACTGGAAAAACTTAAAGCGACATATCCGGACGCGTGCTGCGAACTGGAATACGGCAATGAGTTTGAATTGCTGATATCGGTTATACTAAGTGCGCAGTGCACGGACAAGCGCGTCAACATTGTCACGCGCAAGCTTTTTGCTGTGGCAAACACCCCTAAGGCTTTTTGCGACATGCCGCTTGAAACGCTGGAAGGGTATATTAAAAGCTGCGGACTGTACAAGAACAAGGCGGCAAACATAAAAAAATGCTGTCAAGACCTTGTAAACAATTTCGGTGGGCAAGTGCCGCAAACAATGGACGAGCTTCTGTCGCTTGCGGGTGTGGGCAGAAAAACCGCCAATGTAATGCTTAGCGTTGCGTTTAATCAGCCCGCAATAGCAGTGGACACGCACGTATTCCGTGTTGCCAACAGGCTGGGGCTTACGCACGGCAAAACTCCTGACGAGGTGGAAAAGGATTTGTGCGCCGCATTTGACAAACAAGATTACCGCGACGTCCACTTTTTGCTTATCAGGCACGGCAGAGATTGTTGTCACGCGCGTACGCCGGACTGCGAAACCTGCGCAGTAAGTGAGCAGTGTGCTACGGCGCAAAAGCAGCGGTAAAAAGTAGGTCGGTATGTTTATAGACAGAGCAAAAATTTATATCAAGGCGGGCGACGGCGGCGACGGCTGCACGTCGTTTTATACCGAAAAGTACGTGCCAAACGGCGGTCCGGACGGCGGCGACGGCGGCGACGGCGGCAATGTGGTGTTTAAGGTAAACCCCAACGCCGCATCGCTTTCGGAGTTTAGGTTCGGCAAGCATTACCGCGCCGAAAACGGCGCTAACGGGTCGGGCAAAAACCGTCACGGAAAAAACGGCGCGGACCTTGTTTTATTTGTTCCGCGCGGAACGGTGGTGCGTGACGAGCAGTCTGGCGCTATTATAGCGGACATGTTCTATGCGGACGATACCGTAACCGTGCTTAAAGGCGGAATAGGCGGCAAGGGCAATGCGCGGTTTAAGTCATCGCGCCGTCAAGCCCCCGGGTTCAGTCAAAAGGGCGAACCCACAAAGGAACGCTCGGTCGTTTTGGAACTTAAGACCATTGCGGACGTGGGGCTTGCGGGGCTTCCCAATGCCGGAAAGTCCACACTTCTTTCGGTGCTTACCGGCGCAAATCCCAAAATAGCCAACTATCCGTTTACCACGCTTACGCCCAATCTGGGAGTTTGCTACGTGGACGAGCAGTCGTTTACCGTTGCCGATATCCCTGGGCTAATCGAAGGCGCGGCGGACGGCGCGGGACTGGGACACCGCTTTTTGCGGCACATAGACCGCACGCGCATAATCGTGCATGTAGTGGATATTTCAACCGACGGCGACGCGGTTAAGGATTATAATATCGTCAATTCCGAACTTTTCAAGTACAACAAGGAACTTGAAGACGTGCCGCAACTCATTGCATTAAACAAGATCGATTGCGCGCAAAAAGACAAAATCGCCGATTTTCGCGCGCGTGTAAAGGGCGAGATTTACGAAATAAGCGGTGTTACGCACAGCGGGCTTGAAGCGCTTTCTCGCGCTATAGCCAAAAAACTGTCCACGCTTCCGCCGCCTTCGCCAATACAGTTTGAGCCGTTCACGTACGAGGAGGTCGATCCCAATTCGTACGAAATTTCGCGCGGAGACGACGGCGCGTTTATACTTTCCGGCGCCATGATAGAAAAGCTTGCGCGCACCGTGGTGCTTGACGACCGCGACAGCTTTATGTACTTTCAGCGGCGGTTGGTCGTGGGCGGCGTAACAAAGGCGCTCAAAAAAGCGGGAATAAAATCGGGTGATTTAGTAAGAATACTCGATACGGAGTTCACTTATGAAGAATAAAACAACAAAGACAGCGATTTTCGGTGGAAGCTTTAATCCGCCGCACTTCGGACATGTGGATATTGTGCGCAACCTAGAGCGGCGCTTCGACCGCGTTATAGTGATGCCGTCATACATTTCGCCGTTTAAGTCGGCGGTTGACGACGGTAAGGTAAGGTATGCGCTGTGCAAAAAGGTGTTCGCTTCGCAAAAGACGGAGGTCAGCCGGTACGAAATTTCCAAAAAGGGAGTAAGCTACAGCGTCGATACCGCCGCGTATTTAAGCAAACGGTTGGACGGCATGCTTTTCTGGGTAATCGGCAGCGAGGAAGTTAAGCGCCTTTTAGAGTGGCACGATATAGACAAGCTTAAAACGCTTGTCACGTTTTACGTTGTGCCGCGCCCCAATTACGAATTGGACGCAACTGCGGTAAAGGCGCTTAAAAAGCGCAAAATCAAAATCAAGCTTGCGCCGTTTACCGGACTTGATATTTCTTCTACCGTAGCCAAAATCGATATTGCATTCGGCAAGCCCAACAGGTATTTGCCGACAGTTGTATATGATTGTATCGAAAAGACGGGGATGTTCAATCCTTACGGAAAGTATGTGGACGGTTTGTACGACTACGGACTTAATTACCGCAGGATAGAGCACACTTACCGCACGGCCGTTCGCGGCGCTCAGCTTGCCAAATTGTACGGCGCAAACACAAACGACGCGGTAATTGCGTGTATACTTCATGATATAGCAAAGGCGCAAAACGCAAGCGACTACGAGGATAAGGCGGACTTAAACGGATTTCCCGCACCTACGGTGCACGGCCCGATAGGCGCGTATATAGCCAAACAAAAGTACAACGTGTCGGACGAGATAGCGCAGGCTATTACTTACCATTCAACCGCGCGCGCCGATATGACGGTTCTGGACGAAATACTGTACCTTGCGGACAAAACCGAAGACGGGCGCAACTACAATTCGCTTATGACAATGCGTGCGCTTAGCGAACACAACAAAAATATAGCCATGCTGGCGGCGTTAAAGGAAATTCGCGGCTTGGAGCATATTGATACGTGCGCGTTCAGCGAGCAGGCAATAGAATACTACGAAAATATCGTGGGCGGCGAGTTTGACTCTGCCGTCTCGCTTGTGACGGATAGACCTAAAAAGGCGAGCGCACCTGAAGTTACCGAAAAAGACAAACAAAAGCCTCCTAAAAAGTTTGTGCCAAGCGGCGATGAGATAAGGGATATCGCTACGATTGCGGCGGCGGAGCTCAGCCTTCACAAGGCGCGCAACGTGGATATAGTCAGTTTAAACGGTAAGACGATAATAGCCGATTATTTTGTTATAGCTTCCGCGTCGTCCACAACTGCTGTAAAGGCGCTTATGGGGTATGTGGAGGACAAGCTTACAAAGCAGTTTGGCATAAACCCCAACAAGCGCGATATAAACGCCGAATGGATTGCTCTCGATTACGGTGGCGTAATTATTCATATATTCACCGACAAAACGCGCGAGTTTTACAACATAGAAAGGCTTTGGGCGGACGGAAAAAATATAGAGCGGTACGAGGACTGAGTCGTGCAATTCGAAGCCGATATAATCAAACTGTTGCAGCGAATGTCCAACGGATTTTCCGATACGGTATTTCTGGGCATTTCACTGTTGGGCACGGAGATCGCTTTTTTGGTGATTGCGGTGGCGCTGTACTTGTGCTTGGACAAGCAGTATGCGTACAGGTTTTTCAACGTGTACATACTGAGCGTTGCAATCAACAATTTTTTAAAGCTTGGCTTTAAGCGAACGCGTCCGTTCAATGCGTACAGAGTGCGTAGCATAGGCGACCCCGAAAGCACGTATTCTTTCCCGTCCGGACATACGCAAAGCATAGCCACCGTTTCCACGCTTCTTACAATCAAGTACGGCAAAAGGTACAAAGCCGTGCCGATAATAGGCATAGCCGCGACATTACTTGTAATGCTGTCGCGCATGTATCTTGGACAGCACTATCTGTCAGACGTGTTTTGCGGACTTACGCTGGGCGTGTTTTGCGCCATTGTTTTTAACTCGTTGCTGTCGCTTTTCGGAGACAGGGAAGAACTGTTTATAATCCCAAATTTAATATTATCGGTGATAATCATTTCCGTGCTTGCGGGCGTGGGCATGCTTAACAGCCCGAGCGGCGCGGACATACTAAAAGGACTTGGCGCATTTGTGGCATTTGATATCGGCTACTTTGTGGAAAAGCGGTACGTCAAGTACGATGTTACGGACAACCGCGAGTGGTGGACGATAGCGCTGCGGCTTGTGGTCTGTTTGGGTGTTGCTGTGGGCGTACAGCAAGGCTTTAAGCTGTTTTTGCCCGAAAGCATACCGCTGTTATATTGCTTTTTGCGGTATTTCATCATGGCGGCATGGGTGTCGGTCGGAGCGCCCGCGCTGTACAAAAAGCTCAAGATTTAGGGTGAATTATGAAAACAACAAAATACATAATTAAATCGCCGGCCAAGATGGAAGCGCTGGGGAAAAAGCTTGCGCGTGAGCTATCCGGCGGCGATGTAATCTTGCTAAACGGCGAACTGGGCGCAGGAAAGACCGTGCTATGTAAAGGCATAGCAAAGGGGCTTAAAGTGCCCGCGCAGGTTGTGTCGCCCACGTTTACCATAATGAACGAATATTTCGGTACATATAAGTTTTGCCACTTTGACGCATATCGGCTTTCAAATGCGGACGAAGCGGCGGAAGCGGGACTTACCGATTTTATCGGCGCACAGGATACCGTTTGTGCTGTGGAGTGGTGGGAAAACATCCGCGAACTGTTTGGCGATAGTACAATACAAGTAACAATCGAAAAAATCAGTGACAAAGTAAGAGAGGTTACCGTACTGAGATGAAAAGCTATTTAATGATTGACACTGCGGAAGGCACGCGCGCGTTACTATATTTCGGCGGCGAATATTATTACGAAGAAAATCTAAAAAACGCCGGCTCGGAGACGCTTATGCCCATGATTGACGGTTTGCTTAAAAAAGCGGGTGCCAATCTTAAGGATATAGATATATTCGGCGCGTGCGTGGGTCCCGGGTCGTTTACCGGACTGCGCATAGGGCTGACCACGATAAAAACATTTTGTTATTCGCTTAACAAGCCGTGCTTTGGCGTAAACAATCTGCGGCTGAATTCATATAACAATAACAGCGACAAGGTGATTTCCGTAGCCGACGCGGGCAACAAGGTGTGCTATGTAGCGCGGTTTGACGGCGACGTTACGCTTGACCCCGCATCGTGTATGACGCTTGACGACGCGCTTATGTTTGTAAAGTCGCACAAGGATTTTGCCGTGTCTACGGATAACAAGCTTGCCGGCATATTTTCCGGCACAGTGGGCGTTACGGCTCGCGAAATGCGCATCGGTGCGGAAAAGCACATGTCGGAAGAACTGTCGTACAAGGAGCTGTTGCCGCTGTACATTCGCAAGGCACAGCCCGAACGCGGCGAAGGTGATTTGTGATACGCGGCGAAATATCGGTGCGCAGGGCGGAAAAAGCAGATGCGCCTATTATCGCCCAAGCCGAGCGCGCATATATCGACTGCCCGTGGACGGAAGGCCAGATAGAGCAGGAAATAGACGGCGGCGCGGTGTTTTTGGTCGCGGAAATAGACGGCGAGTTTTGCGGCTACGTGTCGGGCGAAGTTACGGCCGACGAGTGCGAAATTTCCAATATCGCCGTAACGGAAGCGCATAGGAGAAAGGGCGTAGGAAAAACGCTTCTTACCGCGCTATTATCCGAGATTTCCGCCCGCAATGTAAAAAGCGTTTATCTTTTGGTGCGTGACGGCAACACGCCTGCGATCATGCTTTATCAAAGTCTCGGATTTACCGATGTGGGACGCAGAAAAAACTACTACAAAGGAAAAGATGCATTGATCATGCGACTTAATTTGTAGTGAGGTATTATGATAACGACTGTGGACGGAGTGCAGTGCGAGTACGAGATGTACCGCGCTAAAGGCAAAGCTAAAACAGTCGTTTTGTTTTTGCACGGTTGGGGCGGCGGACTGTATTCGTTTTCGGCCGCTTACAAGAGCGTCGTCGACCTAAATGTGTCTTGTGTAAACTTTGCTTTCCCAAAAACCGTGCCGAATAGCTGGGGCGTGTACGAATACGCCGCATGCGTGCGAGACTTTATGCTGGAACAGGGAATAGACAAGCCGATTATAGTCGGGCACAGCTTTGGCGGTCGGATAGCTATTATATTAGCTGCACAGGGCTTAGCGCAAAAGGTAATGCTTGTGGACAGCGCTGGGCTAAAGCCCAAGTTCAGTTTAAAAAGGAAAATACGCATTGCGCGGTATCATCACAGGGTTAAGTGCGGAAAATCCCTTGACGGATTCGGTTCTACCGATTATAATAATGTAGACAAGGATATGCGCGGCGTGTTTGTGCGCATAGTCAATACGCACCTAGACAGGCTTTTGCCGTATATCAAGTGCGAAACTCTGATTTTTTGGGGCAAGCACGATCGCGACACTCCGCCGTATATGGCAAAGCGCCTTAGGCGCGGAATACAAAACAGCGAACTTATCATGACGGACGGCGGACACTATTCGTATTTAGACAATCATTACAGGTTTGTCTCGCTGTTAAAAAACTTTGTAACGGAATAAAAAGCATATGGAATTTTACATTTCGGTCGCACTGATAGCGGTCTCCGTAATACTGTCGGCAATAATCAGCATACCCATGCTGAAAATAATACAGCTGTCGGGCTACAAGGCGCGCGGCGTTACGGCGTGGTGGAAAAGCACTTCTTTTGACGTGCTTATTCGTTACGCCGCACTCATGGTGTTTGCGTTTATCACCGAAATAATCTTTATCACATGCTTTTCCACGACCGAATGGGTGCGGCACTGCGGTGTGGCGTTTTACTGCATATTCGCAATCGTGTTTGTTTTTGCAATAAAGGACGGCGCAAACAAAATTAAATTTACGGGTCGCATGATGCGGCTTTTTGCGGTAAATCTTATTTTGTTATTGATAATCGGCAGCGTAATTGCGTTTGCCACATATTTTTCGGTATATTGCGGAACGCTTACCGCGGCGATGGGCATGCTTGTGCCGTTTGTTGCGCTTGCGGCAAACGCAATCACTTGTCCGTTTGAAAAGCTTAATAATCAAAAATACGTCAAACGCGCCAAGGCCAAGCTTAAAGACAAGTCGCCCATAGTGATAGGAATAACTGGCAGCTACGGCAAAACTACGGCAAAGAATTTGCTAAAGGCCATGTTGGAAAGCAAGTATACGGTGCTTGCCACGCCTGCCAGCTTTAACACACCCATGGGTGTATGCAAAACCGTAAACAACGAACTCAACGATGAGCAGGTATTTATTGCCGAAATGGGCGCACGGTACAAAGGCGACATAAAGGAGTTGTGCGACATTGTAAACCCGACTTACGGCATAATAACCGCGATAGGCGATATGCACGCGGAAACAATGGGAAGTCGCGCCGACATTGCGGATGTAAAATACGAGCTTGCCAAAGCGCTTCCGGAAAGCGGAATACTTGCTCTCAACGGATACAACGCCGACTGTAAAAACCTTAAAGAGCGCAATCCTGCGTGTAAAGTTATTGTATCGGGCGAAAGCGGCGTTGGATATGAAAATCTTGTAATCGATTCGCGCGGCACATCGTTTTGCCTTGTGTCGGGCGAAAATCGACAAGATGTTACAGCAAAGCTACTCGGCGCGCACATTGCGGAAACGGTGTGCGTGTGCGCGTGCATTGCGCTTTCTCTCGGCGTGGAGCTCTCCGATATAGCGGCGGCGGTGGAAGCGGCTAAGCCCGTTGAACACAGATTACAGCTTTTGGAAAGCGGCGCTGTCACAGTAATAGACGACGCGTTCAACGCCAATCCCATAGGCGCGAAAAATGCTTTGGACGTGCTCAAGTGCTTTGACGGAACTAAGGTAATTATCACCCCTGGGTTTGTCGAGCTTGGCGCACTGGAAAAGCCGAGCAATATCGAACTCGGCAAACAAATAGCGGTTACGTGCGATTATGCATTGCTTGTGGGTTCGCGCGGCGGCGATATAAAGAACGGCGCGGTAAAAGGCGGTATGATTGAGAGCAAAATCATGCAATTCGATTCGCGCGACAAAGCAGTGGAAGCACTAAAGCAAATCGACGGCAACAAGGTTGTACTGTTTGAAAATGACCTGCCCGATAATATAGTGTAAGGTTGCGAGAAAAGGAGAACAGATGAAAAGGACGGTCCTTATTACAGGCGGTGCGCGCGGAATAGGCAGGCAAATGGCGCTTGACTTCGGCAATGCCGGTTATAATGTTATTATCAACTACAACAAGTCGGAAAAGCAAGCCATGGAGCTTGTAAACGAACTTAACGCCAAAGAGATAGCATGTCAGGCAATCAAGGCTGATGTGTCCGACAGCAAGCAGGTGCAAGCCATGCATGACGCGGTGGCGTTTGGGCATGTGGATACGCTGATTAACAACGCAGGCATAGCGCACATAGGCATGCTGCAAACGGATAGCGAAAGTGATTTCGATAGAGTTATTGGCGTCGATCTAAAAGGCGTGTGGCTTGTTACGCGCGCGTTTTTGCCGGACATGATAAAAAACGAGTTTGGCAGAATAATCAATATCAGCTCGTTTTGGTCGGTGCGCGGATCTAGCACGGAAACGGCATACACTGCGGCAAAGGCGGGCGTTAACGGGCTTACAAAGGCGTTGTCACGCGAAGTGGGTCTTGCCGGCGTAACGGTAAACGCCATCGTAGCCGGACTTATAGCAACCGAAATGAACGACCACGTGCCGCCCGACGCTTTGTTTAAAATTGTGGACAATACGCCGGTACAACGCATAGGCACGCCGGAGGACGTAAGCCACGCCGCACTGTTCCTTGCGGAAGAAAAATCATCGTTTATAAACGGCGCATTATTGCACGTGGACGGGGGATATTAGTGAATTAAGAATGAAGAATGCAGAATGCAGAATGAAAAAAGGATAAGATTTTTAGAATTGAGTAGTTTTAACGGTGGTTAAGCTACTCAATTTTTTTGTCACTCTGAGCGCCGCGAAGAGTCTCAACCTTATTATCCACGTTGCTCTTGCTTTTTATTTTGATTTGTGGTAAAATAATTTTGATATAAATAATAATTTAGCGGAGAAAACGATAAAGCTGATGGAGCAAATTAAGTTTAGAAACGCTCGTGGAGCAGTGTGTTTTGGCGCATATTTTATAACGGCAGGTACTGTGTTCTGTTGTGTTTTTGGCATAATAATGACGTACTTCTTTGAAAATGCGAGGGAATTTACTGTTGTTTATATTGTCGGTGCATCTGTTATAGCCGGTACTTGGGCAATCGCAGGCTTAATAATATTGTTGCAAACCACCGTTATTGTTACAGAAAATGAGATTAAGTTATGTCGAGGTAAAAAAATTAAATGGAGTATTAGCAAAGATGAAATCCTTGAATGTATCTATAATCAAATTCATTGGTATGACATTCTTGTACCTATATCCGCTATTAACGCGTTTCAGTTGTGTTTTAAACTTAAAAATGGCGTTGTATCAAGAAAAAAGGTTTGCTCTTTATCGTTTAAACAAGTAAATATAATACGAGACAAATTTAATTATCCGGTTAGGAATATAGATACAGTATATGAGGAATAAAGCAACTAAGAGATTTATGTTGGAACTTTCTTAATTGCTAAATTTCAATTTATCATTTAATATAAATATAAAGCCCGACTGTGATTGCAGTCGGGCTTGTGTGATTTTGGAGTACTTATATTAGTCGTCCAAGTCGTCATCCGTTTTGTCGTGTTTAACTTCAATCTCTTCGGGCTCTTGCTCGTCCGCAGGCTGTTCGTCATTTTCGACTTGATCATTCGTCTGCAAGGGTGTTTCCTCGTAGCGGTCGTCGTTGACCTTTTTCTTTTGAGTCTTTTTCTTGTCGCTCTCGATTTGATCGCGCAGTCTTTCGATGTTATCGTAAACGTCTTCGCGGGTGTACTCGTTGGAGTAGGTGACCTTGCGCTTTTTTCTGATATGGTCGCGAATGCGCAACGCGATAATCAGCATGACAACCGCAATCAACGCAACGCTGAATATTATTGTCGGAATAATCCACCACTGGATTTCGCTTGTGGGCGCTTCTTTGTTGGAATTGTCATTTTCGGTAGTGGTATCCGACAGCTTGACCGCAATTACTTTGTTATCGGACGATTTTTCGGCATTTTCGTAGTCAAGGTTGTCTATCTCGGTCATTTCTATTCCGCCGATGATCAACCGACCCTGAATGTAGCTGTCCTTATCTTCGCCGCCGAACGTTATGTCCAGACCTACGCTGCCGCCGTTGTCGCCGGTGGAGATATAGAAGGAGTAGGTCTTAAATGTTTCGTAGTCGCGGCTGTTTTCGTTCTTTACGTCGTAAAGGGTAGTGGTGTCTTTAATGTTTTTGAACGCCGCATTCGAGCCTGTAAGCACAAGTCCCGCGCCAATGGAAGTGCTGTCCTTGCGCACTTCGTCGGACACACGCACCTTGACTTTAATATCTATGCGGTAGTACTTGTTGGAAATAAGCGACAGCGTGTTGTCGTAGGTGTATTTGGTGTAGTTTTTGTCTGTATTGTAAATATACAACATGCTGCCGGAAAGGTCTTTGCTTTCAAAGCCGGGGTAGATTTCCATGCCTTTCCTGTTGTTGGTGTTAAACATTCCGCTTATAACGTTGTTGCTGTTGGCGGACGTGGTGTACCATTGATACAGCGTGCCAAACCCGTCGTTTTGCGCATAGGAATATGCGTCGTAGAAGTCAAGCGAAGGGGCGGAGTAGGAGAAAACGCCGTAATCAAGCGTCTTTAAAGCCGCATTGTCGGCTATATCGGATCTGTACTTTTCCAGTATGGCGTTGAACTCATCTGATATATTTCCGTCGCCTTCCGCAGTCCATTCGTTAAGCGCAGCCTGTTTTACATAAACATTGCCGGACGAAAGCTTTTGCGTGTTGTCCTTTCTGTCGTTAAGACCCAACCAAATCTCCAAATAAACGGTCTGTTGGGAAAGGGGAGCGTTAATATAGAAGGTGAAAGGTCTAAACTGCTTTTTGGTGTCCGTTATGTTTTCTATTGTGGAAAGCACATTGCCGTCCGTGGTTTTAAGCACTAAGGACGCGCCGTATCCGTCCACGCGGCCGACCATCATGTCAACTACAATTTTGCTTGCGCTGTCTGTGGCGATTGTAATAACAGGCGACTGGTAGCAGAAAGCTGTCTTGGTTACGGATGACAGCAAAAGCACGCTGTTAACTCCGTTTATATTGGGCCTGTCCACATTGGGGATGACGCCGCTTGCGGCAATATCGGCAAACGTAGCTTGGTCAATGGGCAGAATGCCGTGCACCGCATTGTCGGTGTTTACTTCGTCTGTGGCAAATCCGCGAGTATTTACGTCTTGGGTGGTAAGGTAGCTCCATTCCGCAACGGGCATGGGGAATTTGATTTCGTCCATATCGTCGACGTTTACGAAGTTGCCGTTTGTGATATTCGTGTTGTTATCGATGTCGTCAAATGCGTAAACATTGCCACCGTCTGCTTCCGACATCTCGTGGTAATCGGAATACTTAAGTTCGGTAAAGGTGACGTTGTCAAACATAGCTATGCCGGACGACTGAGCGCTGGGCGATCCCAACCAAAGCTCGAAGCTTACGTCGTAGTCATAGAGCATTGAGCCGTGAATATATATAATTTGTTCTTTCCAGCCGTAGTGCGCGTTGTCAGAGCTGTCTCCGCTGAGGCTGGTGTAATTTGTAAGCAGTTTGGAATTTTGTGCTGATACGCCGTTGATCAGTTGCTTGCCCTTAAGCAGTACGGTAATTCCGCTGCCGCCTTCTACACTGTCGCCCTTTACCCAAACGGAGAAGCGGTAGTACTTAAAGCGCTCAATAGTAATAAACGGGGAAGCGATTCCTCTGGCGGCGGAAGTAAACTCGTTGCCGTCGTACGTGCTTATTACCATTATGTTGGCGTTGCGTTGACCTTCAAAGAAGGGTAAAGCAGTGGTGGACAGACTGGCATATTCCGCTCTGCCGAACGGCGCCCACGGATTTTTGGAAAACCCGTTGATGTTGGCGGAAGAAGAAAGATCCTTAAATCTACCTTCCGAATTGTAAATGCCGCACAGCGCGGAACCTACATAGTCGGGGTTTTTATCGTATTCGTTGTACTTGGCATTTGTCCACAGCTGTTCGTTTTGGGAGAAAGTTCCTATTTCCAAACCGTCTTTTGTGGTAAGCGACTTAATTTCGTAAAGGTCAATGGCCATTTGGGTGCCGCGCCCGTAAAGATTATCCTTGCCTTCTATTTTGTTAAAATGCATGGTTTCGGAAGCAAAGTCAAACGCCGAAATGCGTTCTGCCTTTACTTCGTCAAAAAACACATAGCCGGAAGCGGGACGAACTGATATGTCGGGATCTTCATCGCCGCCGGTTGCCGTTTCGCCCAAACCGAGATTAAGGCGTACCTTGTTGGACAGGGAAGCGGATGTGCGCACATACAACGTGTATTTTACCCAACCGTAGTTGTTGGTTGCGTCCAGTACAAGTTGGCCTTCGTCGTTGTAGTTGTTTCTTACCGTATCTATGTTGTTGAAAGCAAAGTATTGACCAAGTCCGGAAAGTCTGACCGTAGCGCCGCTTTGCCCGTCGAATTTACCTGTTTTTACCCACACCGAAAAGCGGTAGAAGGAATTGGGGGACAGAGTGACCTCGTCCGATTTGTATGCGTAAACGGTGCGCGCACCGCGTTTTGTGTTTATAAGCAACGCTTTTTTATCGCCGCCGAATTCGGTGTCTTCACCGAATATGGATTTGGGTATATCTTTTTCGCTGGGATATTCGTCCTCGTACTGGTCGAGCAAATATTTTTTGTTGCCGCCGGTCGAGTATACGGACGGAGTGAGATCGACAACACCCTTAACAAGCTCGGCCTTGCCGCCGTCCACGTATTCGCCCGTCCACGAAGACGGGGTGGCGGGGTAGTCGCCGGACGAAGAACTGAACTGCGTATTGCTAATGGAAAGAGACGTGGCCGAAAACTCTACGGTATCGTCGTTTTCTTCGGCGCGTGCGGGAGTCGCCGCAAACAATGCGCCGAACAAAAGTGACGCCGCAATCAATACGGATATCAGGATTGTTATCGATTTGTTTTTCAATTTCTTGGTAGCGTGCATGTAAACACCTTTAAAAATATAGAATTTTTCTTATACATTTTATATTATATAATATGTGAGAGTAAATTGCAAATGATTTTGAGCATAAATCGCCACTCCGACAAAATATTTTGTCACACATGTGCCGTGTGCTTGCACATGGGCACTGCCTATGTTTTTTGAAAAGTTTATTTACTTGCTTGTACTAGGAGCAAAGCCCATGTTTATTTTTAGCAAAACCAAGAAAAACTATTTACATGAACGATAAAGCCAAGTCAATGGTAGTTTTTGGCGGGAGCGTGGCAGTAGGATTTGTTTCCGGATTTTTCGGCGGCGGCGGCGGAATGCTTGCCGTGCCGTTGCTGTCCTTAAGCGGACTGGACGCAAAACGCGCCCATGCCACGGCTCTGCTTGTCATATTGCCCATATGCTTAATAAGCGCGGCAATCTATATAGCCGCAGGATACTTTGACTATAGGACGGTGCTGTGCGCGTGCATAGGCGTTGTTCTTGGCGGAGTAGTGGGTGCGGCGTTGCTCAATAAGCTTAATCCCACGGTGATAAGCCTAATGTTTGCTTTTATGATGATTGCAATAGGCGTCAAGCTGGTGATTGTATGACGGCACAGCAGATTATAATAGTAGTGTCGTTTTGCGGCGGCATAATAGGCGGAATGGGTATGGGCGGCGGCACATTACTTATACCGCTGTTAACACTGGCGGCGGGACTGGATCAGCACCTAGCCCAGTCGGTAAATCTTATTGCGTTTATCCCCATGTCGGTTGTTGCGCTGTGTATTCACAAAAAGAACGGGTACGTCATGTTCGGAAAGAGCGTACACATAGTACTTCTTGCAGCGCTGGGCGCGGTGGGCGGAAGCTTTTTGGCAAGGTATTCGGGCGGATATGTTTTGCGCGCGTGCTACGGCGCGTTTTTGATAGCGCTCGGCATATTCCAAACGGTAAAGGCGGTAAAAACCGCGCTTAACAACAGCAACAAAAAGCAAAACGCGGCTCGGGGATTGCCCACGAGCGCGCGTCGCTGAAAAAAATCGTAATATTGTAGAGAGCGTATTAAACGCCTTGAGCAATCATAGCTTGCGCTACCTTTAGGAATCCCGCTATGTTAGCGCCGGCAACATAGTCGGCGGGCGTGGCGTAAAGCTTAGCGGCGGAAGACGTCTTTTGGAATATGTCAAGCATAATGCCTTTAAGCTTGTTGTCCACTTCCTCGAACGACCAGCTAAGGCGTTGGGAATTCTGGCTCATTTCCAAAGCCGATACGGCTACGCCGCCTGCATTTGCCGCTTTTGCGGGCATAAACAGAACTTTTGCCGCCTGAAAAGCGTTTATGGCTTCGGTGGTGGACGGCATGTTTGCGCCTTCGCCGACGGCAAGGACGCCGTTTTTGATAAGCGCTTTTGCGTCGTCTATATTCAACTCGTTTTGAGTTGCGCAGGGTAGAGCAATGTCGCACTTGACAACCCATACCTTGCCGCTTTCATGATATTCCGCACCCTTAACGCGCTCCGCGTATTCCTTTATGCGGCCGCGCTTGACTTCCTTAATATCCTTTACCACTTCCAGATTTATGCCGTTTTTGTCGTAAATCCAGCCGTTGCTGTCCGACATTGTAACCACCTTGCCGCCCAATTCGGTTGCTTTTTGCGCCGCGTAAATTGCTACGTTGCCCGAGCCGGAAACGGCGACGGTTTTGCCTTTAATCCCGTTGTTTGCCGCTTCAAGCATGTTTTGCACTATGTAAACAAGCCCGTAACCGGTGGCTTCCGTGCGCGCAAGCGAGCCGCCGTACGGCAGGCCTTTGCCGGTGAGCACGCCCTCGTACAGATTTTTTATGCGCTTGTACTGACCGAACATATATCCGATTTCGCGACCGCCCACGCCGATGTCGCCCGCGGGCACGTCGGTATCCGCACCGATATGGCGTGCAAGCTCGGTCATAAAGCTTTGGCAAAACTCGCGTATCTCGCGTTCGGACTTACCCTTGGGGT
>JAFLVI010000021.1 GCA_022508405.1 Clostridiales bacterium | reverse complement strand
GCATAGACGGCTTGTTCTTTGCGGGGCAGGTCAACGGCACCAGCGGGTACGAGGAAGCGGCGGCACAAGGCTTGCTGGCCGGCATAAACGCTTCCGCGTATATCAGGGGAATGGAGCCGCTCGTTCTTGACAGAACAAACAGCTATATCGGCGTAATGACTGACGACCTAGTAACCGTTGGCAGCGACGAGCCGTACCGCATGCTCACGGGCAGGGCGGAGTGTAGGTTGAGCCTACGGCAGGACAACGCCGACTTAAGACTTACCGAGCTCGCTCAAAAGTACGGCACTATATCACCCGATAGGAGCCGACTATTAAACCGCAAAAAATCACAGATAGAAAAGTGCGAAAGTCTTATAAACACGCGATTGGATGATAATGCTGTGATTGAACTGTTTGAGCGTGCGGGGGAAGAAAATCCCGCTCGCGCCATGACGGTGGCGGACGTACTTAAACGCCCCAACATAACGCTGGAGTTGTTTGAACGGCAGTTTGATATTTTAAACGGCATCATGCCCGCAGCCAAACTGGAAGTGTACGCGCGGCTGCGCTACGACAGCTATCTAAGGCGGCAGCAGGCCGAGTTGCAAGAAAAATCGCGGTTGGAAAACATGAAACTTCCCGCCGACATGGATTATTCCAAGATAGACGGACTCAGGCTGGAAGCGCGGGAAAAGCTCAATGCGGCAAAGCCGCTGTCCATAGGGCAGGCTTCGCGCGTCCCCGGGGTTACGCCCGCCGACGTTTGGGTGCTTATAGTCAAATTAAGAATGCAGAATTAAAATAAGGATAATATTTAATGCGCGCATATGCGCGCATTTTTTGTTCTTGCAAAGCCGACAATCTCATTCTCTTTAAAGACTTTACAATTTTTCTTTTATGCTGTATAATACAGTGTATGGAAAAAGTTGCGGGCGCAAAGCCGTTATTTCGGGATAAAAAAAGGCGAGTGTGGGAAGTGGACTTCCTGCGCGGTATTGCCGTGCTTGCAATGTGCTTCGATCATGCCATGTACGACTTTTCGTCCTATCGCGGCTGGTTCTCTAACGGCTACGACATGGGCCCGAACTTTTTGGACAAGCTGTCCGCTTTTGCGGGAACGTATTGGGCTTCCAGCAGCAACTTTATAGACGGCTTTAGGTTTTGGGGACACGCCGTATTCATATTTTTATTCTTATTTTTGGTGGGAACAAGCTGTGCGTTTTCGCGCGACAACGGCAGACGCGGCGCGGAAATAGGCGCGGCGGCGTTTTTGTTCACCGGCATAACGTTTGTGCTTAAAAAGATAGGCATAATGAACCACGGCGTTATTTTCGGCATTTTGCATTGCATATCGCTTTCCGTGCTCATTTGCGCGGCGGTGGATATTCTGACCAAGTTCAACAAGCATGTCAACCGTTACGCGCCGCTCGTTATCGGCACGGTAATTTTGGCTTTCGGAATCTATTACAGCGCGTGGACAAAGGAACTGTACGACGGCAGCGGTTTTAGCTTGTGGGATCACGAATTCATAGACGAGCATTTTTTGGGTTACATATTGGGTACGCACGCGTTTGGTGACGACTGGTTTGGGCTTTTCCCGTACATAGGTTTTGTGTTTTTGGGTATATACTGGGGCAAGGCGGCGTATCCGACCAAAAGGTCGTTGCTTCCCATACTGGACGGAAAGTGGAACAAGCCTATTTCGTTTATCGGCAGGCATGCGCTAATCACATATTTTATTCATCAGGTCATCATAGCCGGCATTGTGATATTATGCGGGCTGTGTCTCGGGTTTAAGCTATAGGAAGGGCGGCGCTTATGTACATGTATGACACTATAAAAAATCATTACAAAAAAGAGCCGACAAGCCCCGCGCTGCTCTATATGGGCAAAACTTTTTCGTACGAGCGGTTGTTCAAGGAGATAGACATTGCGGCGGCAAAGCTTGCCACGCTTGTAAAGGCGGGCGACGTCGTTACGGTGTGTATGCCCAACACGCCGGAGTGCGTGTTTGTATTTTACGCGCTCAACCGCATAGGCGCGATAGTACACATGGTGCATCCGCTTGCGCCGCTTAACGGAATAAAAAAATACATGACTGCGGCCAAGTCCAAGCTTTTAATTACGCTATCAATAAACTTGAATATCTATGCGCCGCTGACAAAAGAATATCCCATAATATCCGTCCATCCCGCGCGGTCGCTGAGCTTTATAAAGCGCAAGCTGTTCGACATAAAGGTCAAGCCGTACAAGGGCGACATGACCGGCATAACCGATTACGACGATCTGCCGATGGGCGAAATCCCGCCTTTGCCTTTGCGCGACGGCGACAGTACCGGCGTGTACCTAAACAGCGGGGGAACGAGCGGCGAACCAAAGATAATAGAGCTTTCGGACAACGCGGTAAACGCGCTCGGCAACCGCGGACTCGAGGCGCTTAACCTAAGCGACGCGCGCGGCATGTATATGCTTGCGGTAGTGCCCATGTCGCACGGTTACGGGCTTACCATGGGCGTACACACCACGCTTACTTTCGGTGCGGTTAGCGTGCTTATGCCAAAGTTCGATCCTAAGCTCACAGTCAAGCTTATAAAAAAGAACAAGATGCATTTTTTGGTGGGCGTACCCAATCTGTACAGAACGCTTTTAAGACAAAAGGGCTTCCACGGCAAGGCGCTTCGCAATATATACGTCGGATACATCGGCGGCGACGTCGCGCCGCAGTCGCTTTTGGACGAGTTTAACAGCCGCATGGAAAAAGTCGGCGCTAAGTGCAGGCTGTTTGAGGGTTACGGGCTGACCGAAACCACCAACGTGTGCGTTGTCAACAACTACAAGCACAACAGGCGTGGAAGCTTGGGTAAGCCGTTTGTCGGCTTGTCGGCGGCGATTGCAAAGCCTGAAACGGACGAGCTTTTGCCGAGCGGCGAAAAGGGCGAAATACTTATTGCAGGCGATACGCTTATGACGGGGTATTTGAACAACCCCGAAGAAACGGCAAAGGCGTTTTGCGTAATAGACGGCAAAAAGTACGTGCGAACCGGCGATTACGGATATATGGACGGCGACGGCTTTTTGTACTTTGTTCAACGTCTGAAGCGAATAATAAAGATTTCGGGCATGAGCATTTTCCCGCGCGAAATCGAAAAATCGGCTATGGAGATAAAAGGCGTTACCGGCGCGTGCGCGGTGGAGTACAGCGATAAAGGCAAAACCAAGATTGCTCTGTATCTTACCGGTGCGGCGGACGTGCAAACAATCAAAAATAAAATAGCGTCCGACCTTTCCCGCTACGCAATGCCGACTATTGTGGAATTTATAGACAAAATACCGTTGACTCCCATGATGAAAGCGGATACGCTTATACTTTCCGCGCGTGCTGAAAGCACATTCATCGCGTGATGCGGGCTACGTGTGTCAAGTCGCCTTCGGTCATGTAGGTGGGTCTACACTCCCTTCGGCTACTTGCCACCTGTTGCCCACCTGACGCGCGACTGTGCTTTCAAATAGATTTAATGACAAGGAGATGTCAAATAAATGCGACTTATGTTTTTGGGTACGGCAGCCGCCGAGGGTGTTCCCGCCGTATTCTGCAACTGCAAAACGTGTTTAAACGCCAAACAAAAGGGCGGCAAGGACGTTCGTACGCGCAGTCAAATTCTTATAGACGACGACACGCTGTTTGACTTTCCCATGGACACATATATGCATATGCTGCGCTACGGTTTGGACCTGTCCGCCGTTAAGCGCGTGCTCATTACTCACAGCCACATGGATCACTGCTATCCGCAGGAGTTTTGTATGCGCGGCGGTCCGTTTGCCAAGGATATGACTGTGGGCAAGGTGGAGGTTTACGGCAACGCCAAGGTGTGCGAAATGTTTATAAGCGACACGGCGCGCGAAATCCGTCCGGTAGTGAAAGACGGAATTGAATTAAAAGCGCTTCGCCCGTATGACGAGATAAAGTCGGACGATATGCGCATTATCGCTTTGCCCGCGTCGCACACTGTGGGCGAAGATTGTTTGGTGTACTATGTCGAGCGAAAGGGCGTAGGTGTGTTGCTACTTAACGACACCGGCGTTTTGGATAAAACAGTATATATAAAGCTTGCGGAAATGAACGTAAACGTGCGCGCCGCAATATGCGATTGCACGTACGGCGCTATCCGCCACGGAGCGGGGCGGCACATGGGACTATACGACATAGTGGACCAAAAGTCGATTATGACGCATGCGGGAGTGCTAAAAGACGACGCGCTTGTCATAGCCACGCACTTGTCGCACAATACAGACCTCGATTACAACGGAATATCCGCATTGGCGAAAGATTATAATATTGTTGTGGCATACGACGGTATGACGGTAAGCATTTAACATTTCCGTTTGTTGTACATATGCGCATATTAAAAGACATTCACTCAAAAAAACGGTCAAAAAATTTTGTAAAAATGTATTGATTGTTACTTGATTGTATGGTATAATTGCACAAGAGATAAATTTTAATGGAGGAAATGATGGCAGAAAGCAAAAAGTCTTCGACCGGCAAAAGCAAGAAACAGACCAACGCCGAGCTGGCCGAACAGCTAAGACTTGCAGCAGAACTTCTGGATGCGGCATCGGCAGAAAAGCCTGCGGCCAAAAAGACCACGGCTAAAAAGACGACCGCAGCCAAGCCTGCGGCAAAGAAGTCTACAACTGCAAAGTCCGGCACTTCCAAAGCACCCGCCAAAAAGTCGACAACCAAAAAGCCGGCTACTAAGGCGGCTCAAAAGACGGAAGCTCCCGCAGAAGAGCAAGAACCCGTTGAGCAAGCGCCCGTCGCTGCGGAGCAACAGCCCGAGCAGGTTGTAGAACAACCGGTGGAGCAGCCTGTTGAACAGCCTGTTGAACAACCTGTGGAACAGCCCGTTGAACAACCCGCTCAACCCGCGGAACAACCGCAAGAACAACCTGTTGAACAACCTGTTGAACAACCGGCAGAGCAACCCGTAGAACAACCGGCGGAACAGCCCGTCCAACCGATTAAGCAACCTGCAGAACAGCCTGCGGAGCAACAGGCAAAGAAGGGTTCGTTCAAGGAAAAGACGACTGTATTTATGGACAAGTCGCACAACTTTATAAACAACAAGGGCAAGTTCCCGCTATTTATAGTTGCAAACGCGTTGTTGCTGTTAAGCTCCATATTCCTTATGTTCGGCGCGTTCGACATTTCCATCGCGGGCGGCAAGAGCATTTCCGGCAACATATTCACGTACTACGGCAATGCCGCCGCCATAAAGGCGCACTGGCAGGGCACGGCAGGCGCGTGGGCGAGCGGTGGCTACACCATGATGGGCATAATCATGTTCTTCTCCTTCCTTGTACCGCTTGCGCTTATCGCAAAAAATATCGTGTTCTTTGTGCTCAAAAAAGATAAAAACGTGCACATGCTTGACGCCATTGTCACGTTTGCGTTCCTTGTAGCTTATCTCGGCGTTGTCAATATGTACGGCGCCAACATGACGTGGGCGCACATGCTTTCGCTTATCATGTCGATTGTATTGCTCGCTTACACGATTTTCGTCATACTGCTTCTCAACCGCGGCGGTGCGTTCCCGTTCTTCTCGCTTGCAAATCTTGTAATGATTTTGCTTTGCATGTTCCTTTTGACATCCAACAAGATTTATGCAGCCAAGGGTTGGTATGCGGCGCATGCTGCGGCATATTCCGGCGGCGGCGGCTTTGCGTTTATCATGCTTCTTATATGCCTTGCCGCGCTTGTATTGCTTACGGTAATGCAGGTTAAAAAGCTCCCCGGCAAGATCGCATGGTTGTTTGAGTTCCTTGTACCTGCGGTTGTCGGCGTGTTTGCCTTTATCGCGCTCGTGTCGTTTGCCGGCGGCAAACCGGACGGACTGAGCATGGGCGGCGGCTTTGTATTCGGCGCGGTGCTCACAATGCTGTTTGCAATAGCGGACGTTGTGTTTGCGCTCGTTCCGCAACTGCACAAGTACAACGTTAAGGTAGCTGACAGAATAGTTAAATACACCGAGCAACCCGCGACGCAGCCGGTTGAACAGCCTGTAGAGCAGGAAGCGCAGCCCGAAGCGCCGCAGGAAAAGGCTGAGCCTCAGCCTGCACCTGCCGAAAACGGCGGCAAGATGTTCTGCCCCGCGTGCGGAATGCAAAACGACGCCGACAGCATGTTCTGCATGAAGTGCGGTCGCAAGCTTAAGTAAAATAATATAACCCAAAACAAACGCCGTCCGCATGGGCGGCGTTTTGCTTGCGGATAAATTTGCTTGACAAATGTGTTTCGAGAGAATATACTGATATTGTCTGAACCGAAAGCGCGCTGACGGTAAAGACGGCTAATACAATGTCTTTTTCGGCATAGCCGTTTTTTGCGCCTTTCGATTCGCTCGGAGGGCGTTTTTTTATGGAAAATGATTGCAGAATAGCGCTTATTGGAATAATAGTATCTAACGGCGACGCTGTGGAAAATGTGAATGCCGTTTTGCACGAATACGCCGCATATATTGTGGGGCGTATGGGTTTGCCCATGCGCGACAGGGGAGTCAGCGCAATCACGGTTGTGCTGGACGCGCCGCTCAATGCGGTAAACGCGCTCACGGGCAAGCTTGGAAAAATCGATGGCGTCAGCGCCAAAGCCTTGTTCAGATAGACAATTATAAGCTAATAAATCTTTAGGAGAAGCAAATATGAAAAAACTGATTTCTACACTTTGCGCGGCGGCGATGTCGTGCGCGCTTGTACTGCCGCTTAATGCTTGCGGCAAAGACGACTACGGCACTATTCACGTATATATGCCGGACGGCGCGCCTGCCATTGCGCTTGCCGCACTCATGGACAGCGGCTACAGCGGTTTTGACTTTACGGTAGTTCCGTCGGATACCATAGGCGGCGTGGTGAGCAACGGTACAGCCGATATGGCGATTATGCCCATCGACGCGGCGGCGACGCTCTATAACGGCAGGGTGGATATTGTAATGCTGTCCGTCAACACGCACGGCAATCTTTACATGGTGGGCGGCGAAGAAAATATTTCGCTACAAGACCTTAAGGGAAAACGGTTGGGCGTTATAGGACAGGGCAGTGTTCCGGACAACACATTGCGCATGCTGTTAAAGGACGCGGATATAGAAAGCGAGATTTCCGCATCGGCGGTTAGCGGTAAGGTGGCGTTAACTTATAACGCCGCAACAGCGTTGATTCCGATGTACAAGCAAGGCAATCTCGATTACATTCTGCTCGGCGAGCCTGCGGTTACAAACGCAATCAATGCGACCGGCGGAAAGATAGCAATGGATATGCAGGCGGTGTGGAAAGCCGCGTATGACGGACAAGAGTTCCCGCAAGCGTGCTTGGTTGCAAAAGGCTCTCTCGTAAAAAACAGAAAGGGCGACGTAAACAAGTTTTTGGCGGCTGTTGAGGAAAGCGACGGTTGGGCGGAGCAAAATCCGGACAAAGCTCTTAAGGCCGTGGAAGCCAACATGAAAGAGGGCAACCAAACCACACTTAAGGTGCTCAGTGCGCAAATAGTACAGCGTTGCAACATATCCGCAGTGCCTGCAACCGAAGCAAAAGCGCAATGCAAATCGTATTTTACCAAGCTTAACGGCTTGACCGCATACGAGCTGGGCACGCCCGTACTCGCAAAAGTGCCGGACGATAAATTCTACTATAAACCGTGAACAGAATTAAAAAAACAGTAATATTCAATATCCTGTACGTTGCCGCCGCCGTAGCACTTATCTTGGGCGCTTGGTGGGCAACGTCCGCCGCGGTCGATTCCGAGTTTTTAGTGCCGTCAATAGGCGCCACGTTTTCCGCGTTTAAAAAGGTGTTCAATAACCCCGCGTTTTGGAACGGACTGATTGGCACTCTGCTTAGAAGCACCGTCGGGTTTATCATTTCGGCAGCGCTGTTTTTTGTTACGTTTTTTATGTCGACGGCGTTCGACGGGTTCAGGAAGGTGTTCGATCCGATTATAGGCGTCATGCGGTCTCTGCCCGCGGTTGCCGTTACGCTCATATTCATACTGGCGGTGGGCGGCAACGTCACGCCCGTCGCTTTGGGTGTACTGGTGATTTATCCCATAATGTATTCGGCGGCGACAGCGCGCACCGCGACACTGCCGACGGAACTGAAAGAAATATGCGTGCTTTGCGGCGGGGGACGGATTACCATGTTCAGAGCTGTGTATTTACCGTGCCTTGCCGGCGGCTTGCCGGAAAGCCTTGCCACGGCGTTTTCATACAACATAAAGGCGGTTGTCGGCGCGGAGATATTAGCGCAAACGGCGGACAGTTTGGGCATGCTCATGCAGCTCAGCCGAGTATATTTACAGCCCGCTATGCTTGTGGCGTTTGTGATAATAGCGGTGGTCGTGTCCGTTGTGCTGGAAGCGGTTATCCGCTTTGTGCTTAGAATCGCTTTAAGGAAGTACGCCGATTAGTCGGCATTGTTTGACAGGCGATTTATCGGATGATAATTGACAGCGCACAACTTGACAAAAAAAAATAATATGCTATACTATTGTCATGCAGGAAAAAGGTAAAAAAACGGTGACGAAATCCACGCCGCCCAAAACGAAAACGGGAATACCCGAAACGGCAGGGCAAAAGCCGGCGCAACCCAAGACGGTCGCGCCCAAAGCCGCTATGCCCAAGACTGCTTCGCAAAAGACCGAAGATCCCAATTCGGAGATCGGCGCTACTTCCTTTGAATCGCTTGCGCGTAAGAAGCAGACAAAAAAGCCCGAGCAACACATTCTGACCAAGGACTCGGAGTACAGCGGTTCGTCCGGCTACACAGGCCGCGCGACAATCGATCCGTCTGTAATTGACAATTCGGTATTCGACGACGACATCACGGACGAGCCGGTCGCGTCCTATCACTATAAGTCCATGACGATAGACAACACGTTGTTAAGCCGCGAAGCGGCGGCGGCACGGCGCAAGTCGGGCACGCGCCGCAAAAAGAAGACGGTGGATTTGACGGTGGCGGAGCGGTACGATCCCGATCCCGAAACCGGACTGTCTAACGAAGTCGTGCAGCTGCGCACCGAACAGGGCTTTGACAACTTTGTCAAAAAGAAGACGGGCAAAAGCTATCTGTCAATTTTTGTTACCAACATATTCACATTTTTCAACATACTCACGTTTATAGTTGCGGCGGCGCTTTTGATTGTAGGCGCAGGCGCGACTCAGCTGTTCTTTATAGTCATAATCACCGCCAACGTTGTAATCGGCATATTCCAAGAGATACGTTCCAAAATGAAGATTGACAAGCTGTCGCTGGTGTCCGCGCCGAGCGCAGTGGTCATTCGGGACGGCGAGCGCCATGTTATACCCACGTCGGACGTTGTGCTGGACGACATTATTTGCTTTGAAATGGGCAAGCAGATTTGCACCGATTCGATTGTTGTAAAGGGCGAGTGCGAGGTCAACGAGTCCATGCTGACGGGCGAGAGCGAGCCCGTTAAAAAGCGCGTGGGCGACGTGCTGTACAGCGGGTCGTTTATAAGCAGCGGCTCGGTTGTTGCGCGCGTGGACAAGGTGGGCTCCGCCAACTATGTGGAAACGCTTACTTCCCATGCCAAAAAGTACAAAAAGCCCAAGAGCGAGCTCATGTCGTCCATCAAGCTTATAATTAAAGCTTTGTCACCGTTTATTATTGCTATAGGCGCGTTAATGGTGTGGGTAGCTTACCGCGACATCGTGCCCACAGGGAAAACCGCCACTTATACCGACTGGAACAGAATAGTCACCGGCGCGGCGGGCTCGGTTATAGGCATGATTCCGTCCGGCATGTTCCTTTTGACGTCGCTTGCGCTTGCCGCGTCCGTAATACGGCTTGCTCGCAAGCAAACGCTGGTGCAGGACTTGTACTGTATAGAAATGCTTGCGCGCGTGGACGTGCTGTGCTTGGATAAGACCGGCACAATCACGGACGGCTCGATGGAAGTAAACAACGTAATAGAAATCAAAGGCTTTGACAGCGAGCATACTATAGGCGAAATTATAGGCTCTATGCTGACGGCGACGGGCGACAACAACCAGACCGCGCTCGCGCTTGCCGGCAAGTTTGGGTATAGCAAAGCGCTTAATGCAAAGGTAGTATTGCCGTTTTCGTCACAGCGCAAGCTGTCCGCGGTGTCGTTCGAGGGCGAAGGCACGTTTATGCTGGGTGCGCCCGAGTTTGTGCTAAAAGACATGGGCGTGCGCATAGAGCGCATTATCAACGAGAACGCCGCCAACGGTTTCCGCGTTATGGTGCTTGCGCATTCTCCTGCGGATATAGTAGGGGAAAAGCTTCCGGCGGTGCGCCGTCCGGTGTGTCTGCTTGTAATAGAAGACCATATAAGAGAAGACGCAATAGAAACGATTAAGTGGTTCAAGGAGAACAACGTTGCGGTCAAGGTCATTTCGGGCGACAATCCCATGACGGTGTCCGAGGTGGCGCGGCGAGTGGGCGTGGAAAACGCCGAGCTGTACGTTTCGCTTGAAGGCTTTTCCGATCAGGACGTCATAGAAGCCGCCAACAAGTACACGGTGTTCGGCAGGGTTACGCCCGAGCAGAAGCGGTTGTTGATTGGCGCGATCAAGTCCAAAAACCACACTGTGGCGATGACGGGCGACGGCGTAAACGACATACTTGCAATGCGCGAGTCGGACTGCTCGGTCGCAATGGCGTCGGGCGCGGAAGCGGCGCGCAACGTCAGCCACTTGGTGCTGTTAAACAACGACTTCACTTCCATGCCTGACGTAGTTATGGAAGGTCGGCGCGTTGTAAACAATATACAGGCGTCGTCGGCGATGTTCCTTATGAAGACGTTCATGTCCATTGTGTTATCCATAATCTTTTTGGCTATGGGAAAGACGTATCCGCTTGCCACCAACAATCTAATGGCGCTGGAAGTGTGCATTATAGGTATTCCTTCATTCTTCTTGGCGCTTCAGGGCAACAAAAACATCATTCGCGGCAGATTCCTGTCAAACGTTATTTCACGCGCCGTCCCGGGCGGGGTAGCGCTGGTTTTGGGCGTCATGTCCATGTATATGTATAACATGTTTATCCCACTGCCCATAGCGGCAACCGATAAGTACCCGCCTCAGCTTATATCCATGATGGTTATAGCAATCACATGCGTGGGCATGATGGTGCTGTTTAAGCAATGCGAGCCGTTCAACACATTCCGAACGGTGCTCATGATAAGCGTTGTATCGCTCACCATGGCGTTTATATACATCATGCCGGACATAGGCATAGTCAAGCTCGACTTTACTCAGGTGTGCTTTGTTTCCACGGTGGTGCTCGCAAGCTACTTTATTGTGACTATCCTAACAAAAATACTAAGCGCTATCAAAATAAACTAAAACGGAAAAAGGAAAACAGGGGGCATAATTTCACACTGCGCATACCGTTATTGCGCGAGACGAACATAAAATTGCGGTATAATGATATCAACTTAAGAGGTGCAACATGGCTAAATTTCTTATTGTGGACGACGAGCAAGGCATTCGTCAGGTTATAAAGGAATATTGCGAGTTTGAAGGCTACGAAACGGAGTTCGCCGTCGACGGCATGGACGCAGTAAAAAAGGCGCGCGAAACCGACTTTGACATGATTATCATGGACGCGATGATGCCCAAGCTCGACGGATTTTCCGCTACCAAAGAAATACGCAAAACCAAAAACACGCCGATAATCATGCTGTCCGCAAGGGTAGAAGAGTACGACAAACTGCACGGCTTTGAAATGGGCGTAGACGATTACGTTACCAAGCCGTTCAGTCCCAAGGAACTCATGGCGCGCGCCGCGGCCATTATGAGACGCGGGGCGTTAAGCGAAGACAAAATGACTTCCGGCGATCTTATTATCGACTTTGCGGGCTGTGCGGTGTTTATTGCGGGCAAGCGCGTGCCCATGACCCCTAAGGAATGCGAACTCATGTTTTTGCTTGCACGTTACAACGGCAAGGCGTTCAGCAGACAGGAACTGCTGGACAAAATTTGGGGCTTTGACTACTACGGCGACGACCGCACGGTAGATACGCACATAAAGATGCTACGCAAGTCGCTGGGCGACAAGCACCGCGATAAAATAGTGACGGTGCGCGGCATGGGCTACAAAGCAATACTTTGAGCGCGTATATGCGTCGTAATACGAACTGCGCGCTCCTTGCCGCTCGGTCATGTAGGTGGTTCTACACTCCCGTCACGGCTTGTCGCCAGCTGTCCGTCTTACTCGCATCTCCGCACTCAAAAAATCCCTTTATATTAAGCTGAGTTATATAAAATCCGCTACGGCGGATTTTTTTAATGCAGAATTAAGAATGCAGAATGCAGAATTAAAATAAAGATATGATTAAGAACGGATTAAATTCCGGTCGAATTCCTAATTCCGAATTGTCAATATCCTAAATGAAATTTTATAAAAAAATTGCCTTTAGGGTATTGACAGTGGTGCACATATTTGCTATAATTACCATACATCTAAGTATGATGGGAGTAGCATAGAGGGAAAATGCAACGGGCACATCGTTTTAGATTTTTTATAATTGCGACGATTGCTTGCGCGATACTACTTTGTATCGCCGCTTTTTCCGTGTCTTGGGCAAAGTGGACGGGTAGTACCGCTCCCAAGTCCGTTACGCCCAACGGAACGTCAGGATTAAACTATGTTGCTGCTCCTAAGGATATAACAACAGAAGACGAATGCGTGCTTGTTCGTGAGCTTGAAATGCAAAACACAAGCAGCGCAGACGACACGTATGAATACAGAAATTACGTTTGCGTCAAGCGCACCGGCGGGACAGGAACTGACGACAACTCAATAGCGTTTCTTGAATTTACCATTGAGGGGATGGGCAACACAAACGACGAGGTTTTGTCAACCATTCCTGTAGAATCAATAACCATAAGTCGCAGAAAGACAGACAGCAATGGCAATCCTCTGACCGGATCTGCTGAATCTACGCCGCACTTATACAACTACGATGCTTCGAGCGGCAAAACCGTATATCTTTCAAATATAGGTCATGGGAATTGGCATGATAAGCCTTTTGACACATCAGACCCCGATATGCAAGGCAAAAGCACGGAAAACATGATCAGACACTACGATGACGGAATGTACTGCGTAGTGTTCTTTGGTGATGATACAGAGCAATATTTTGCGCTTGATATAGTTATTGTAACAACAAAAGCCGCCGAATTTAAATTAGGCGTACATGTTAGCAACATCAACCACTGGCAGCGCTACAAGCAAGGCTACGGCGAGGAGTGGGGCTTTTACATGGGCGGTCTTATCAACGGTGTTTGGACGTGGGATCCGCGCCGTACAACCAAAATGTCCGGCTCTCCCATAATCAAAGGCGTAAAAACCGGTACGAACGCCGACGTATTATCGAGCACTGAATATGAAGAAAGCAAGCCTATTACAACATATTATCCTAAAGCATCAATAGATTACTCGCTTACCGTAAATCTTACGGCAGGCACTATAATCAAACCGTATTTTCTTGACGATTCTGGCTACCGCAGACAAAAAGATGGAGAAAAGGATTCCGCAACCGCATACTTGTTGCCTAAGACGATTATTGCGCCCGACAGCCTATATGACGGCGGCAAACCTCGCTATAATATAGACGGTGACGTGGCAACAGTGGCCGATATCAACCTGTATATTCCTGTTTCGGGCGAGTACACGTTTAGGCTAAAAGGAAATGTTGAACCCAAATACAACGCAACAAAAGGAAATTGGTACATACATCTCCAAAGTGGAAAGACCATGCAGGCGCTAGATAGCAACAAACCGTCCCAGACAGACGGCTGGTATGGTGTGCCCAACTTCAACTTTATGGTAGACGAGATGTGGATAACCACACCTGAAACGGCAAACAAGACATACAGCGTAACGTTTAACCTTAACGGCGGCAGCTGGACCGGCAGCAATATTACCGGCAAAGCATTAGGCGATACTATAACTAAACCTACTGCCATTCCTACCAAGGCGGACGGTTCAAAATTTGTTGGTTGGTATACCGACTTGACAGACGGCGAGGAATTTGACTTTGCCAATACTAAAATCACAGGCGATATAACGCTGTATGCGAGGTGGGAATCCTTGCCTACGCTGAGTTACAGTGGAAAAGTTGAAACGCTTCTACTTCATACTAGCAATACTGATAGCACCGTCATAGAATATTCATTAACTGATATTACACTAAACGCAGGTGTGCAACTAACTTTCAATTATAATGGCAGAGCGATTACGCTTGTTAATTTGTGGGATGACACTAACCATTATAAAGCCGTTAATGATGATGGGTGTTTGGTTCAAAGCGGTAGTGCGCTTACGACACAAGTTGCGGGCAAATATACATTCTATCTTAAAAACAGTGTAAGATATAGTGATCAATGGTGCTTATATGTTGCGTGTGTTAAGGCAGATGATGATAAACCTATAGTGAAGTTGGCGGCAGATACCGGTGCATATTACTTAGTTGGCACGTTCTTACATCAGGGTACAGACTTTATAGGTGACTACGGCATTAAATTAACGTATAATAATAATCAATACGAATTGCTAAATGTTCATTTGACTGCTGGCGACCAATTCAAAATACGCAATAGTTCTACTTGGTATAGCACAATAGCATCGGCAGGAGGAGACGGCGGTGGTGACTATGTGCGCAACGTAAGTAATAATAGTGGAAATAATCTGCTTGTATTGCGTTCAGGAACATTTAGTTTCTATTTGAAACCAAACTCAGGTAGTAACGATCAACTGTATTTTGGCTTTACTCCGGACACAACTCATACAGGTGAAACAACTAAAACATCGACTTCCACAGGAACAGGATCTTATTTGCTTACCGGTAAGATCAGAGGTACGGAGGATTGGCAGGCGCAAAAGGGTTATATCATGTATACGTCGAGCTATACTTCCGGTGGGACAACATATACAACATATGTAGTGACGGGTATGTTTAGTGCTGGTGACATATTTGCATTAAAGAGTAACGCAAATAACTGGAATACAATATATCGATGGTCGTCTGTTCAAGCAAGTCAAAATTGCGAAAATGCGTGGGATGGCGATCAAAATATTAAGATTAATGTAGCAGGAACATATAGGATTTATTTCCGAACCACTGACTACAAGATATATATAGTGAAAGTTTAGTTATTGCACTTGTGTTTATATTATTTGATTAGAAAAACAACCAACAACTTTCCAAAAGGAGCAAACAGCAATTTTGAAAAGAGCAGTCAAAATGTTAATAGCCGCGTCGGCAGTAGCCACTGTATTCGGAGTGGGTGCAGTGTCTTATGCCAAGTGGACGGCAGGGAGTGGCTCACCCTCTGCCGATGTTGACGGCGTGGCCGGCTCTATCACTACGATTGGTGGCATCACGGTTACGCCCACCAATCCGACTAAGCTTTATCCAATGGGTGAGGCGCCGAGCGGCGGCAAAGATTGCTGGGAGTTTAATGTTACGATTGATGGCACGGGCGATGTTACGGTAACACTCGAGGGAAAATTTACAAGCAGCGGAATTTATGCCAAGCTTTATTATTCCCAAGACGCGGGAAGACCGACAGACGAAGAGCACGATATTTCTTCGGCAAAGGTGATTGAAGATCCTACAAAGCCTGTCTACGTCTACATGGTAGCATACGGCACCAACGCTATGGACGCGCAAATCTCACTGACGTTCACAGCAAAAACGTAACTATAATGGCGGCAACGCCGCCCACAATAATTCCGAATTCATGTCGAATTCCGAATTTTCATAACGGTTTTAATGGGCGCAGGGGCCCAGTAAAATAAAAAAACAAAAAATATAAAATTTCTTTAAAGGAGAAAACAAATCATGAAAAAAGCAGTTAAGGCAATAATCGCCGCTTCGGCGGTAGCAGCAGTCGTAGGCGTAGCAGGCGTTTCGTTCGCTAAGTGGACGGCGGGTACGACCGACCCCAAAGATGTAACTGGCACGACAGGTCAAATCGTAACGATGGGAGAACTGTCGGCAACAACAGATTTGGGCGACAAAAAACTTGTCCCGTATGATCAAGAGGATCAGTATAATGCTACAACCATGGCACAAGATATGACCATTACGCTTACATATACCGGAGCAGCAGGAGCAACAATCAAAATGCAAGCTTCCGGCACTGTTGGCGGAAAATTGAAGTATCAGAATGGTGGTAGTTGGGAGACATTTACTACCGCTGTTACCGTTACTGCCGGTTCAATCAAAGTCAGATTGGAATCCGAAGATACCGGCGATATGAACAAAGATTGGAAAATCACGTTTACGGCTACTGCTCCTTCAGTATAAGCCTAATCGATTGCTGTTCTACGTAGTAAGCTCTTTGGCTTATTCCGAGCAATGCGAGGAATCTCAACAACACATTGTTTTTTACTATTCGTTAGCAGGGTAGCGGATAGCGAAAATATCAAAATCAAAAAAATTCTTTAAAGGAGAAAACAAAAATCATGAAAAAGACAGTAAAGTCTCTTATCGTTGCGGCTTCTGTTGCCGCTATCGCCGGCATCGGCGCAGTATCGTTTGCAGCATGGTCAGGCGGTTCTGTTGAGAGCAAAACCGCAGGCACAGGCACCGGCCATATCGAAACAACAGCCGGTACATTAACAGCAACCAGTGATCTTGCAACTGCTAGTAAAAAACTTGTTCCGTATAATCAAGTAAAACAGTTTGATGCCAGCACAATGGGCAAGGTCGAGGTAATTACCGTTGGGTATACCGGTGGCGCTGATGTTCAGTACATGAATATTACCATGACATTGACGGCAAATGCAATTGCTACCGATGGCAGCAAGTTGATGTACAAGTTGGAAGAAGTATCGGAAGCTCCTTCCGATACCAACGGATGGACCGATTTGACGCTTAATACAGCGGTAACGCTTTCCTCGGCTGCATCTCAGAAAATCAGTATAATATTGGTATCCGATAATACTGACGACATGGATAAGTCTTATACCATTACTTTCGCAGCTGCTGAGAAAACCGCATAAGTCTAATCAATATTTCTTTTTTACTCCAATCTGTGATACCGTTACATAAAGGTATAAATTAAAAGAATATTGCTTGTTTGCGCCGTAAGGCGTAACAGCGTAAAATCTGCGCTTATGTCCCTGCGCGCGCACACAATCAACAAACCGACCGGTTTCCGGTCGGTTTGTTTTATGTGAGACTCTGCACAAGTTCGTGCGCAATCTTTGCGCGTATCTTATCCGGAGTCTCATCTGATTTTCGGAAGGCTAATAGTGATTAAGCATAACCGCTTTCAGCCTTCCCCAATGGGGGAAGGGGGACCGATTGCGGTGGATGAGGTTTAGCCAATTCGGAATTCGGAATTCGGAATTCGGAATTAAGAATTAAGAATTAAGAATTAAGAATGAGCCGCTTTACAGCAATAAGGATTTGTTAAAATAATCGGAATTCATAATTCCAAATTCCCAATTCGGTTGACAAGCGTGTCGATATTTGTTATTATTATCGGTAGAGCGTCCGACCGGACGAAATTTAAACAATAGGAGAAAGCCTTATGGAAATGATCTACGGCGTTAAGGACAGACCCAAAGCAGGGCGTCTTGTCCTTTTTTCGCTACAACAACTTCTTGCCATTCTTGCCGCTACAATAGCGGTTCCGGCAGTAGTCAACAGTTCGGTGCTGAAGAACTTCGGATTAGACCTGCACCTATCCCAGTCGGCGGCGCTTTTCGGCGCGGGCGTGGGCACAATAGTTTACTTGCTGTTCACCAAGTTTAAAAGCCCCGTGTTCTTGGGCAGTTCGTTTGCATTCCTTGGCTCAATGATATCGGCGTTTGCCGGCGGTATATCCATGTCGCTCGGCTATCTCGGACTTCTTCTCGGCGCTTTGTTCGCAGGACTTGTGTATGTTGCTATCGCGGTTATAGTCAAGTTTGCCGGAACAAAGTGGATAGACAAAATCATGCCTGCGGTGGTCATTGGCCCCACGGTTGCCATCATAGGACTTTCGCTTGCGGGCAATGCGGTAGGCGACCTTTTGAGCGGTGAGTTCTCCGACGGAAACGGCAGCGCGTATACGTCGCTTGTTTGCGGACTTGTTACATTGGGCGTTACAATCGCTTGCTCGGTGTACGGCAAAAAGATGATGAAGATGATACCGTTTATCATCGGTATCCTTGCCGGCTATGTCCTTGCAACAATCTTTACCGCTTTCAGCTATATCGACGGTGCACCGCAGGCTCTTAGAGTAATCGACTTTACTACGTTTGAAGCGCTTAAAACCGGCAAGGCATGGTATCCCGATTTCACATTCCTTACCGCATTCAAGGGTGGATACAATGCAGGAACCAACGGCTCTGTCGGAGCATACATCGGCACAATCGCAGTTGCATACATACCGGTCGCGTTTGTCGTGTTTGCCGAACACCTTGCCGACCACAAAAACATTTCGTCCATCATCGAGCACGACTTGCTCGAAGACCCCGGACTTCACCGCACGCTCTTGGGCGACGGCGTGGGCTCCATTGCCGGCGCGTTCTTCGGCGGCGCTCCCAACACCACTTACGGCGAGTCGGTCGGCTGCGTGGCAATCTCCCGCAACGCTTCGGTCATAACCATTTTTGTTACGGCGTGCATGGCAATACTTTCGGCATTCCTTGCGCCGTTTACGCTCTTCCTTGCAAGCATACCCAGCTGCGTCATGGGCGGCGTGTGCATTGCGCTTTACGGCTTTATCGCGGTGTCCGGTCTTAAGATGATACAAAAGGTCGACTTGGGCGACAATCGTAATCTGTTTACCGTTTCGGTTATTCTCATTGCAGGCGTCGGCGGCATGGCTTTGACATTCGGCAAGGTTACCGTAACCGAAGTCGCATGCGCGCTTATACTCGGTATTTTGACAAACCTGCTCGTCAACATCGGCAATAAAAAAGCGGAAAATGCAGAAAATGCGACCGAAACCGCAGAGATCAAATCGGCAGAAACCGACACTGTAGCCGAAGTTCCCGAAGCAACGGACGAAGCGGCGGCAACGAAAGACGGCGAGTAAAACACTTTCGGAGAATATGATGAAACATTTCGATAACTTAACAGTACTCAATCATCCGCTCATCAGCCACAAAATAGCTATGCTGCGGTCGGTAGATACCAAGACCAAAGACTTCCGCGAAGTTGTGGAAGAAGTAACAATGCTGCTCACGTACGAGGCGTTCAAGGATATGCCCACGCACGAGGTGGAAGTAACCACTCCGCTTGTCAAGTGCAAGCAGCAAATGGTTGCGGAAAACTCGGTGGCGATAATACCGATACTGCGTGCGGGGCTCGGCATGGTATCGGGCGTTCACATGCTGTTCCCGACGGCAAAGGTGGGGCATATAGGCATGTACCGCAACGAAGAGACGCTAGAGCCGCAGGAATATTACTGCAAGCTTCCGGACGGCATAGAGAATATGCGCGCTATTGTTCTCGATCCCATGCTGGCGACCGGCGGCAGTGCGGCGGCGGCGATAGACCTACTAAAACGCAAGGGCTGCAAGGACATCCGCCAAATGTCAATAATCGCGGCGCCAGAGGGCATAGAAAAGCTTGCCGGTGCGCACAAGGACGTAAAAATCTTTGTAGCGGTGCTGGACGAAAAGCTCAACGAAAACGGCTATATTCTCCCCGGACTGGGTGACGCCGGTGACAGACTTTTCGGCACTAAATAATAAAAAATCCGCTTCGGCGGATTTTTTTAATGCAGAATTAAGAATTAAGAATGCAGAATTAAAAATAAGGATAAGATTAAGAACCTCTTCCGCCCTTCGGGCACCTTCCCCCAATGGGGAAGGCAAATAGCGGAAAAAGCGCGCAAGCACCGACATTATTATCTATTCTTTTGGCTACTTTAGCGCCGTTAAGGTTTCAATAAAATAATTCCGAATTTTTTTACCAATCTTCTTTAATGTAACGCGACGGCTGTTTCACGTCGTCGTAAAATTCGTCGTATGCGTCCTTTGCCGATTTTTTGCGTTGCGGAAAATCGTCTTGTTCAAAAGCGTCTTCGTCCGCGTTTTCGGATAATCTCATAAGCTCAAGGTTTGTCATGCTTTTATTATACACCAATGATTACTATAATGCAACTGAATTATTGAATTGAGGTTTATCCCGTTAGCCTTTCCCTGAATTAAAGATTTCTTGCTTTCTTTTTCAAAAGAAGTAGGGGAAAATTTGTATGACTAAATTTTACAATGCATATTGACATACACTATCTGTGGTGGTATAATTATAGTAATTATGGAAAATGAAGTGCAACAGAACGAAACGGGGGAGGTTGCAAAGTTGCAGCCTGTAAAAAAGCGCAATAAGGTATTGCGCGGTTTTGGCATATTCGGTGCAGTGCTGCTGATTGTAATATTGATTACACTCATTACAAACGCACTGTTATCCATGTTTATGGAAAACTATTACACGACGTTCGGCGATTACCGTCTGTTTTCCATTGTGTCCGATTCCATGGAGCCGACCATCCCTAAGGGCAGCATGATTGTCGGCAAAAAGCCCAAAAACGTAAAATCGATTAAGGCAAGCTCGTCCGAGACAGCCAAGGACGGAACTATTATAACATTCAAAGCCAAAAACGCAAACGGGGAAAGCATTCTGTTGACCCACCGCGTTGTCGGCATTTCCACCGACGCCAACGGCAAAACGGTGTTCACCACGCGCGGCGACAATGCCAAAGGCACGGACGGGTTCAAGCCCACATGGGACGATGTTGTGGGAATTTATACCGGCAAGAAGTGTGGGTTTTTCGGATCGCTGTTCGGCTTTTTTGCGTCGTCCATCGGCGCGAGCGTGCTTATTTTCTGCCTGTTCATTGTGGTGGTGGCGTGGATAGTCATACACTACATCAACAAGACGGAAGAGCGTAAAGCGCTGGAGAACGCCGCGCTCAAAAAGAGCTCCGAAGCGCTTAGCAATGTCAATTTAAGATACGACAACGTTCACGAGATAACTGCGGTTATGGACGTTTTGGGCATGGTCACCGAAGAACCCAAAACGCATGCCGAAAACAAAGAGATGGTGGAGCGGCTTAATGCGTTTATTCGCGCGTCCAGTCTGGAACTGCCGCAAACGCCCGAGACAGCGGCAATGCTGGACAGTCTGCCCGCGCCCGATACCCCGGGCTCGCTGGCGGCGGCGCTGTCCGCAGGCGCAACGCTGCGTCAGGCGGAAGACGGGCAAACGCTGGTGCTTACCACCATGTCGGGCGGCAAGAACATTCTGTTAACGCCTGTCAACACTCCGGACGGCATAATACTGTGCCAGCAGGGCGTGCGACTCAATTCCGACATTGCGCCAAACATAGAAGCGATGGGCATAACAAGCATGCCGGCTGTACCCGAATTCTTCGAAGGTCAGCCGCTTGAAAAGAATGTGGAGTATCCCGAGCTTCCTCAGCCCGACAAAAAGCTTGGACCGCAAGAACTGCTTACCGGCACGCAGGCGGCGGCGCAGCAGAGCGAAGCGGCGTTGCCCACGCACGAGCAGCCCAAGCAAATCGGAGCCTCGGAAGAAACGAAAAAACGCGCAAGAAAGCCGCTTACCGAAGAGCAAAAGGAAGAGCGCCGCAGAAAACGCGAGGAAAAGAGAAACAACGAGCTTGCGCATCTTGCGTACCTTAAGTACCGCGAAGAGATGCTGGAACGCGAAATCAAGCGCGCGGCGCGGCTTAGCGCATTGCTTGCCGAAACAGTGCCGTTAACGCCCGAAGAGCAGCTTAAGGTGGCAGAACACAAATCCCAGCTTCCGCCTAAACAAGCAAGAAAGCCGCTTACGGACGAGCAAAAGGCCAAGCGCAAGGCGGCGGCGGAACGGAGAAAGCAGGAGCAAGAAGCGTTTGTCAATTCGCTCACGCCCGAAGATAGGGAACTGTACCTTACAGAACAACAGCTCAGTAGATCGCGCGAAACGTCTATCCGCAAGCTTCGTCAGATAGAGGCTGACAGAAAGATCTTGAACAGGCTGGGCGAGTAAAATCAACAAATCACAAAAATCCGCTTCGGCGGATTTTTTGATGCGTAGTTTTGTCGCGGCTTGCATTTTACGGCTATGTATGTTATACTCATTTTATAAAAAGCCGAAAACAGGCTGTACAAAGGAGAGCACATGGAAACGGTATATATTTTGCAGATTGTAACAATTTCCGTTGCTGTTGTAACGTTGTTGATAAACGTTTTTATAACGCTTACGACCGCCAAGCAGAAAAATTACAACGAGATAATCACAACGAGCAGACTGGAGTTTATGAAAAGCAATCGCGATAACGCCGCAGCGTTTATTGCCGAAGCAAAAAACATAGCGTTTTTGTTGCGCGGCAAAAACAAGCAGATTGACTTAAAACCGCTATACGGTGCGCACGCACAGATTTGCCTTGCCTTAAAAGAATATAACGATATCGACAAAGAAATAACTATGTTGGCGGATCGCGTACTGTCGCTGACAGAACAGGCTGTTCTGGAAAATAAGTTTAACGAGAATATCTCCGCCGCTATCGAACAGTTTGAGCGGATAATCAACATTTACGACGACGCCGACTGGCAGTTTATCAAGCAACAGTTTAATTCAACAAGCAAAAACAGCGCCGACTTTGACAAAATCTGCGAGCAGATTAAGGCAAAGTACAAATCATAGCTTTAAATTATAAAGATAGCTTTAGCCAATTAAGAATTAAAGATATGGATAGTATTTATGCATTTAGGGAGCGTGGCAATGCTCCCTTTTTTTCCGTCCTGAAATAAGCGAAGCGGCTCGGCATATTTATTGATAATTCTTAATTCCGAATTCCCAATTTTACTTGATTTTATCATTGGTTTATGATAGAATTTAAAAGGCGTAAATTACGTTAATTTTATTCTGCAATGTCGTTACGGTTTTTAGTTCGGCATAGCGAGGTAAATATGGGACTTATTTCTTTTATCACAGGCAGCGACAACCGTCGTAACGTAAAGCGGCTTTCCGCAAGAGCGGAACAGGTGCTTTCTCTTGAGCCGCGTTTTGCGGCAATGTCGGACGACGAACTGCGCGGTATGACCGAGCAGTTTAAAAAGCGTTACAACGAAAACTTTGAAACGCTGGACGACCTGCTGCCCGAAGCGTTTGCGGTTGTTCGCGAAGCGGGCAAGCGTGTGCTTAACATGCAGCACTTTAAAGTACAGATCATGGGCGGTATCGCGCTCCACCAAGGCCGCATTGCCGAGATGAGAACGGGCGAAGGTAAAACACTTGTTTCCACTCTGCCCGCATACCTTAACGCGCTTACCGGCAAGGGCGTGCACGTAGTAACGGTCAACGATTACCTTGCTCGGCGTGACGCGGAGTGGATGGGCAAAATTCACCGCTTTCTGGGGCTTACCGTCGGCGTTGCTGTTTCCGGCATGCGCCCCGACGAAAAGCGCGCGGCGTACAACTGCGACATAACCTACGGCACCAACAACGAGCTTGGCTTTGACTACCTGCGCGACAACATGGTAGTCAGGCGCGAGGACATGGTTCAGCGCGACCTTGCGTTTGCCATAATCGACGAGGTGGACTCCATTCT
>JAFLVI010000020.1 GCA_022508405.1 Clostridiales bacterium | reverse complement strand
CTTGCCATAGCAATGGCGCGCGAGGGCGGCATGGGCATAATACATAAAAACATGAGCATCGAGTCTCAGGCGGAGCACGTGGACAAGGTCAAAAGAAGCGAGCACGGCGTAATAACCGACCCGTTCTATTTGGCGCCCGACCGCAAAGTCGCGGACGCGCTCGAACTCATGAAAAAGTACAAGATTTCGGGCGTGCCGATTTGCAAAAACGGCAAGCTCGTAGGCATACTGACAAACCGTGACTTGCGGTTTGAAACGGACTTTGAGCAGCCTATAGAAAACGTAATGACCAAGACCGATCTTGTCACCGCGCCCGAGGGCACAACGCTAAGTGAGGCGCAAAAGATACTGGGCAAGCACCGCATAGAAAAGCTGCCCATTGTGGACAAAAACGGCAACCTAAAAGGTCTTATCACCATAAAGGACATAGAAAAGGCAATACAGTACCCCAATTCCGCAAGGGACAAAAACGGCAGACTGCTTGTAGGCGCGGCTATCAGCAATGGAGCGGGATATCTGGACAGGGCAAAAGCGCTGGTGGACGCCCGAGTGGACTGCTTGGTGGTTGACACCGCGCACGGCCACAACGTGGACGTAATAAAGGCTGTGGGAAAGGTTAAAAACATGTTCCCGAAGGTCACGCTTGTTGCGGGCAACGTGGCGACTGCGGCGGCGGCGGACGCGCTGTTCAAGGCGGGCGCGGACGTAGTAAAGGTGGGCATAGGTCCCGGATCCATATGCACCACGCGCATTGTTGCGGGCATAGGCGTGCCGCAGGTCACTGCAATCATGGACTGTGCGGAGATTGCGGACAAGTACGGCAAGACGATTATAGGCGACGGCGGAATCAAGTACAGCGGCGACATTACCAAAGCGATTGCCGCGGGCGCACACGCCGTAATGATAGGCTCGCTGTTTGCCGGCACTACCGAAACCCCCGGGGAGCTTGACATATATCAAGGCAGAAGCTTCAAGACTTACAGGGGCATGGGAAGCTTAGGCGCAATGCCGCTGGGCAGCAAGGACAGATATTTTCAGGAAGGCACCAAAAAGCTTGTACCGGAAGGCGTGGAAGGCAGGGTGCCGTACCGCGGCGCGCTTGCGGACGTCGTGTACCAGCTTATAGGCGGTTTGCGCGCGGGCATGGGCTACACGGGCATGCCGACTATAGCCAAACTCAGAAAGGACGCGCAGTTTGTCAAGATTACAAACGCCGCGCTCATCGAATCGCACCCGCACGACATTTCCATAACCAAAGAAGCGCCCAACTACTCACCAAAACAGTAGTAAAATGCAGAATGAAGAATGCAGAATGCAGAATGAAAAAAAATTGGTTAATATTTGAGAATTATGAAAGAAGATAATATCATAGTCGTAAAGAGCAAATCGTTTGCTATCAGGGTGATAAACTTATATAATTATTTAAAACAAGAAAAACAAGAATACGTTTTGTCCAAACAAATTTTAAAAAGTGGGACAAGTATAGGCGCAAATGTAAGGGAAGCGGCAAGGGCACAAACTAAAGCCGATTTTGTTGCCAAAAGCAGCATAGCGCTAAAAGAAGCGGACGAAACTTGTTATTGGTTGGAACTTTTACATGAAACCGCTTATATTGATGAAAGCTCATACAACAGCATATATGCGGATGCCAATGAACTTGTAAAATTGCTTGTATCTATTATCAAAACGGCAAAGCAATAAAACAATCCATTCTGCATTCTGCATTCTTAATTCTTAATTAACCGGAGTTATCATGTCTTCCGAATACACCATTCCCATGGACTACACACGACAAAAGATAAAAGTGACCGTCATCGGCTGCGGCAGGTGGGGCTCGTTTTTGGCGTGGTATGCAAACCAGCTCGGCCACAAAGTAACCGTATACGGCAAGTCCGGCGAAATATCGTACGAACAGCTTGTTATGACCCGCAAAAACGAGTACGTAACACTGCCCAAAACGGTTGATATAACCAACGATTTGCAGCGCGCGGTAAAAACCGCAAATGTGCTGCTTGTCAGCGTTCCGTCGCAGGTGTTCCGCGACGTCATGGGTGACATACGAAGAAGTTGCGACATGACGGGCAAGTATCTTGTGACCAACATGAAAGGCATAGAGATAAGCACGGGCAAACGGCTTAGCGAAATCGCGCTGGAATTCGGACTGGAAAGCTGGCAGATAGCGGTGTGGGCAGGACCCGGGCACGTTCAAGAGTTTACAGTGGGCAATCCCAACTGCATGCTGATTGACGGGTACGAGCGCACCACCATCGAGCGCATTGTGGAATACTTTAAAAGCCCGCTTATACGGTTTTACTACGGCAGCGACGTTATCGGCACGGAAATCGGAGCGGCGGCAAAAAACGTCATGGGCATTGTTGCGGGCGTGCTGGACGGCATGAACCTTACCACCTTAAAGGGTGCGCTTATGGCGCGCGGCAGTAGGGAAGTCGCGCGGCTTATACAGGCGCTCGGCGGCAATCCGCTTTCGGCATACGGTCTGTGCCATATCGGCGATTACGAAACCACGCTGTTTTCCGAGCACAGCCACAACAGGATGTGGGGCGAAAATTACGTAAAGGGCAAAAAGTACGAGAAGCTGGCGGAAGGCGTGCACACCGCAAGAGCCATGTCCATACTGGCGGACAAGTACGGCGTGGACATGCCCATTACTACCGCGGTAAACACCATGATACTGGACAAGGTTCCGCCCCGCGCGGTAATGGAACAGCTGTTTGACAGAGAACTTAAAGACGACCTTATATAAAAACCGCCTATGGGCGGTTTTTTTAAATTAAGAATTAAGAATGAAGAATGCAGAATGATTGTTGGTTTTACTTGACATTTTTTATAATGCGCGTAAACGTGATTGATTTTATTATCTATTATTTCTTATCTAAACTATCAAATTATATCCTTTTTTAATTCTGCATTCTGCATTCTGCATTCTGCATTGAATAAGTTCCTAATTCCGAATTTTGCACTTCCTGTAACATAATTTACAGTAAATTCATTTAATTAAATTTCATATAATATATTGACATCTGTTTTTTACAGTGTTATACTTTATATAAATAGGGGTATTGTATAATGCCCAAAATTCATTTGGAGAGAGGGAAAATGAAAAAGAGAAGATTTTTGTTGTCGGCAATGGCAGCAGCCGTGTTTGCAACGTCGGCGGGCGCGATGGTCGCGTGCGGTGACGGTGTAGACTTAGGCAACGGTACAACGCCTGCCAATCCCAACACGGGGGCGGACACGACGCACACTGTCACCTTTATTCCGGGCGCGGGCGCCACATTGCAGGGCATTACCGGCACCACAATGAAGACCGGAACTGACGGCAAGCTGACCGGCACAATGCCCACTGCGCAAAAGGCAGACTACACATTTACCGGCTGGGCGATAGAAGTGAACGGCACATCCGCTGCGGTTGCGTCCATTACTTCGACCAACTTTAACACATGGGTTTTCACAAAGGACACCAACCTGCATGCGGTGTTCACGTATAACGACCCCAATCAAGATCAGAATCAACAAGGTCAAGGCGTATACACCGTTACGTTTAACTACGGCGAAGGCGACGGCACGCCTTACAGTGCGACCACTGCGGGCGGCAAGCTTACAAGTCTTCCCACTCCCGATGTATTGCCCACAGACTACGTGTTTGACGCTTGGTACACCGAGCCGAACGGCGAAGGCGACCTTGTAACAACAGATTACGTCTATACCACAAATACTGAAATTTACGCCAACTATACGTACGTTGGTGTTCCGGCACTTGAACCGACCGATTACGACTTGCACGTAGACGGCGAGCTTGCTTACAATATGGAAGATTCTGCCCCCGCAGGCGCGGATCCTGTGGTTTGGCAAAAGGCCGCGAAAGGCATCCATCTTACAGAGGGACAGACAATAGAGTTCTATATTGAGGGCAGTGCAGTTCAAGCATGGATGGAGGGCAGTGCACAAGGCTGCTCTTGCACCGGCGACACGCACACCTGCACGGTTGCGCTTACCGGCTTCAAGACAAATCCTCGTCCCTCCTCGTTCACCGCAACGGCAGAAGGCTATTTCGACTTCTACCTTAAGTACTACGGTCCGCTTGTAGGAGAAGAAGGCGGTTACGTAGTATGGGTGGAAGGCCCTGAGGGCGAAGACAGCAATGTCCCCGATCCCACGCTTCCTTCCGGAACGTTTAAGCACGGCACCACAGACGTCACAATGACTAAAGGCGATAAGGGCGCAGATACTTGTGAATGGCAATTAAATGCAACGTCGCAAACGCTTGAAAAAGGCGAAAAGATTCAGTTTGTAATCGGCGGAAACGTTGTTCCGGTATGGCTGGAAGGCAAAGTCAAGGGCTGCACTACTTGCGGTGAAACTCACACCTGCGTAGTAGGAATCGAAGGCTTCAAGACCAACCCTCGTCCCACCGAGTTTACGGTAACAACTGCAGGTGTGTACGACTTCTACCTTAAGTACTACGGCGAGTATAACGAAGCTGCGCAATCCGGCGGCTATGTCGTGTGGGTGGAAGGTCCTGCGGCAGAAAGCGGCGGCGGTGATGTAACCGATCCCACAATCCCTGCGGTATCGCTTAAGCACGGCACCGATAGCGTCGGTATGACCAAGTCCACTCCGGACGCTACTGATAAGAACATCAAATGGCAAGTTGCTACACAGTCATTAAAGCTTACAAAAGGCGAGATAATTGAGTTTGTAATCAACGGCGTCGCTGTTCAAGTATGGGCTGAAGGCAAAGTAAAGGGCTGCTCGTGCACCGGCGACACGCACACCTGCAAGGTAGCGTTATCCGGCTTAAAGACAAATCCTCGTCCCACTTCGTTCACCGCAACGGCAGATGGCAATTATGACTTCTATCTTAAGTACTACGGCGAGTATGACGCAACCGCACAATCGGGCGGCTACGTGCTTTGGGTGGAAGGCCCCGAGGCTGAAGACGGCGGCGGTGATGTGACCGATCCCACACTTCCTTCCGGAACGTTTAAGCACGGCACCACAGAAGTTGCAATGACCAAAGGCGATAAGGGCACGGATACTTGCGAGTGGCAATTAAATGCAACTAAGCAAACGCTTGCAAAAGGCGAAAAGATTCAGTTTGTAATCGGCGGCACTGCCGTTCAAGTATGGATGGAAGGTAAAGTAAAAGGCTGCACTACTTGCGGCGAAACTCATACCTGCGAAATCGGAATTACCGGCTTCAAGACCAACCCCCGTCCCACCGAGTTTACGGTGACGACTGCAGGTGAGTACGACTTCTACCTTAAGTACTACGGCGAGTTTGACGGTTCCAACGGCGGCTATGTCGTATGGGCGGAAGGTCCTGCGGCAGAAGTCGGCGGTGGTGGCGGCGGCGAGACCGGCATTGTTGCGGGCGACTACTATGTTGTAGGCATTGGCGGCGCTGATGCCGATTGGAATTATGTGAAATCCCAATATCATGTAGGAAAGACTTCGGGACAAATCGAGTTGACAGTGACGGCCGGTACGGAAATTAAACTTGCCAAAGCAACTGCTGCCGGCAAAACAGATTGGGGCAACGGTGAACTTGGTTCTGCTGTTGTTACCAAAGGCAGGGGATATCTCGAATCTTCCGATAATATCAAATTTAAACTTGCCGGCACATACACAATTAAGCTTGTTAGCGGATCGATTGAAATTACGTCTACTATGCAAGAGCCTACTGTAGAGTTGCCTGCAAGTAAAGCTACGCTTAAGTTTAGTAATAACGTAACGATTACGGTTGCGTTTGAAATGCCCTCTTGGGCGGATCAGGGTACTGCTCGCATCTATGTGTTCTCGGGTGGCAAACCTGTTGACTCCGTCAATGGAGGATGGCCTGGCTATAAAATGGACGGTAGCACATATACTATCGGTCAAGAGCTGTCAAAATGCGAGATTATTATTACGATGACAGAAGGTGGTGCTTTAAAGCAATCGAAAGATACAGCTACAACCAGTCTACAGAACGGCTCGACATTTATTTTGTCGCTTAGCAGTTGGGAAGGTGACAAGTTCATTCTTAGCACGGTTAAAGTAAGCTAATCAAACAAACTTATGAATACTATCAAAGCAGGCGTTCGAGTAATCGAGCGCTTGTTTTTTTGCTTAGTAAAAATAAGTGACATAGGGGAGTGGTGCGGAGTGCTGCAAAAGTAATGAGTTATTGTACATTTTGTTAGGGAAATTTTTGTCAAAAAATTTTTCTACAAGTATTGACATGCACATTTTGCGGTGTTATACTATACACTAGCAATAGCAAATGTATATGTTTATGCGTTTGTAAAAAATTTTTTATAAGAGGGAAGTATGAAAAAATCCAAGTTTTTAGCAGCGGCGCTTGCCGCCACCATGTTTTCCACCGCAGCTTGCGGTCTTGTTGCGTGCGATAAGGACGCGGTCGAAGGTGCTATTCAACAACAAAACCCGACCGGTTCCACGTACACCGTTTCGTTCAATGCCGGCACAGGCACGCTCAACGGCGCGGCTACGTTAAAGACCAACAAGGAAGGCATTGTTCAGGGTACTATACCCACGGCAACGCCCGCGTCTACTGACTATACATTTTTGGGCTGGTCGCTCACTTCGGGAGCAACAACCGACGCCGCCAAAATAAACTTTACCACTCAAAAGTTTACCAAAGACACGCCCGTATACGCCATTTACAAGTCTAACGGAATAAACAACAACGACGGCGAATATACAATCACGTTTGATTACGGCGACGGTACCGGCTCGACTCCGTCGGCACAGACCGTAAACAAAAAGCTTGCTTCTTTGCCCAACGCCACGCCCAATGATTCCGATTACACATTTGACGGCTGGTACACATCGCCCAACGGCGGCGGCACTGCGGTTACGACAAGCTATGAATTCTCGTCAAGTACCACCATTTACGCCTACTATACGTCTAACAACGTAGTAGTCGGCGTCAACTATGCCATGGTCGGCGCGCAAAAATACGAACTTACGGAAGCATATGTTGATGGTGCGGATCAAGGATTTACTGCGACCATAGATTTGAATGAGGGAGATACTATTTCGTTCTACGTCAACGAAGAATTAGTGGAAGCTTGGGCGAGTTTCGCCAAATGGAACGGTATGCAAAAAGAAACTCAAAAAACAAGTGTATTTACTGCAGCCCGTCAAGGTACGTTTGAGTTTGAGCTCGCCTATTATCCTGCCAGTGATTTAGGTGATGCTACGTGGAGTTTAGCTGCCGATGACGGTCAAGCACCCGATCTTGGCGACAGAGTTCCCGTTGAAGACGGTAATTGCTACATGGTCGGCAAATTCGGCGATGCTGAATCGTGGGATGACGGTCTTATGTGCGAAGAGATTTCTTCCGATGACAGCAATGTTGTTAAGCAGTTTACTTTCACTTATACGCTCAGCGTGGGTGATACAATCAAATTCCGTTACGACGGTAGGTGGATTGGTAATATTGAGGGAAATTGCCCCGTTCTTAGCGGTCAAATGTCACAAGACGGGGAAGGAAACATCGTAGTCAATTCGGCCGGTACTTACACATTCTACATTAAAACTTATAAAGACGGCGGTCAATCCATTTGGGTTTCGGCATAAGTCGTCAGGCTATTAGTCAATCACAAAAAGCTCTGTCACATGACAGGGCTTTTTTAATGCGGAATTAAGAATTAAGAATGTGGCCGCTACGCGGCATTAAGGACATCCTTCGGCGCACCTTATGATGACAAAAGCAGTTGCTCCGTAGGACAAACGGTTCATTCCGCATTCCTAATTCCGAATTTTCTAATTTGCTATTGACTTGTGCCGATAAGTATGGTATAATACATATAATATAATAGCGATATACATAATGTTGCTTTTGTAAAATCTAAATAACGAGGATAATATGAAAAAACCTAAGCTTTTGGCAGCGGCGCTTGCTTCTACTATGTTTGCTACTTCGGCTTTCGGTCTTGTTGCGTGCGACAAAGACGCGGTCGATGATCTTATGCAGCAGTATAACCCGACCGGCTCTACTTACACCGTTTCGTTCAATGCCGGCACAGGCACGCTCAACGGCGCTGCTACGTTAAAGACCAACAAGGAAGGTATTGTTCAGGGCGATATACCCACGGCAACGCCTGCGTCTACAGACTACACCTTTTTGGGCTGGTCGCTCACTTCGGGAGCAACAACCGACGCCGCCAAAATAAACTTTACCACTCACAAGTTCACCAAAGACACGCCCGTTTACGCTATTTACAAGGCGCAAGGCGGGGAAAACAGCGACGAATACACAATCGAGTTTGATTACGGCGACGGTACAGGTACGGTCACTTCGGCAACAACCGTAAACAAAAAGCTTACTTCTTTACCCGACGCCACGCCCAATGATTCCGATTACATGTTTGACGGTTGGTACACCCAGCCGGACGGCGAAGGCAATCTGGTGACTACAAATACCGTGTTTTCCGATGACGGCACGATTTACGCCAACTACCGTATCGAAGGGGAAGAAGTGGAAGAGTTTTTCATCGGGGACTACTATATTTTCGGGACTTTCAACGATTGGGTATGCGGCTTTGAACACCATATCGGTTGGTCGTCAGGCTCGGTCACGCTGTATTTGGAAGCCAACACGGAGTTCAAGCTTGTAAAGTGCAAAAACGACAGCGGCGAGCCGGACTGGAACGGGTCAGACAAGGGCGTCGGGTCCGTAGCGGGCGGCAAGGGCTATGTTGAAGTGGGCGAAAACGGCAATATCATGATAAAGCTTTCTGGGACGTACACGATTTCGCTCGTATCCGGTCAAATAGAAATTTCTTCGGAAGACGTGGAAGAGCCCGAAGTCACCATCGCCGAAGCTATCCCCGGCGACTACTATGTGGTAGGCGGCGAAGGTTTCGGCGGATGGGGATCTTGTTTGGCTAAGTATCACGTCGGCACCGATTCGGGCGAAATTACTATTACCGTCAAGGCAAATACCGAGATCAAACTCGCCAAGGCAAACAGCACCGGCGGTATTGAATGGGACGGTAGCGAGCTCGGCACGAAAAAGGTCACCGTCGGCAATGAATTGATTAAGCCGGACAAAGATAATATCACCTTTATATCCGCAGGAACATATATTATTAAGCTTGTAAGCGGCTCGGTGGAAATTTATGTCGACGGGGAATTGCCCGAACCTTCCATTGAAATCGACGGCTATACCTACGGCGCAATCGGCGCTTCCGGCTACTACCTTGTGGGTGCGTTTATGGACAACGCCTATGACGCCAATACCGGCTACGGCATGTTGGAATCAACCAGCAGCGTTACCAATGCAAAGGAATACAAGGTGGAAGGCTTTACCGTCAGGGCCGGCGCCGCCATAAAAATCCGCAACGGCAGCGGCGACAGCGTCGGATTCGGCTACAGCATTATCGACGATCAGTGGGGCAATAAGGACTGGGTTGAGACCGATAGTGACGGCAATATAGTCTTTAAGCAGGGCGGTACGTACAATATCTATTTCAATCCCACAGAAGGCAAAATTTATCTTTCAAAATAACAAAAAAGGCTCTGTCGCATGACAGAGCTTTTTTAATTCGGAATGCGGAATTAGGAATTCGGAATTAAAAATAAGGATTAAACCTTATAAGCCTTCCCCTTGGGGGAAGGTGGCGCGAAGCGCCGGATGAGGTTTTGTCCTACGTAGCAAGCGTAGGTTATTCTGAACGCAGGGAAGAAGCTCATTCTTTTTTTCATTCTGCATTCTGCATTCTTAATTCTGCATTGTATAAGTTCACCATTGGCTATTCGGTTGACAAACAAGGCGGTTATACATTATAATCTTATACGATAATTACAGTCGAGGTGCGATTATGAAGGTTACAATGGACAAGCTGGTTGCGCTGTGCAAATCGCGCGGGTTTATCTTTGCCGGCAGTGAGATTTACGGCGGGTTTGCCAACACGTGGGATTACGGCCCTGTGGGTGTGGAGCTGTACAACAATATAAAAAAGGCGTGGTGGCAAAAGTTTGTTACCGAAAGCGAAAACAATTTCGGGCTGGACTGCGCTATCCTTATGAACCCCAAAGTGTGGGAAGCGTCCGGACATCTTGCCGGATTTTCCGATCCGCTTATGGACTGCCGCGCGTGCAAAAGCCGCTGCCGTGCCGATGACCTTGTGGAAAACTACGCCGCAAAGCATAAGCTTTCCGTACCCGTTGCGGCTATGGATAACGACGCGCTTTCCGCGTTTGTTGCCGAACATAAAATTCCTTGCCCCGTGTGCGGCAAGTCCGACTTTACGCCCGTAAAAAAGTTCAATCTTATGTTTAAGACATTTCAGGGCGTTACCGAGGACACCGTGTCCACGTGCTATCTCCGGCCCGAAACGGCGCAGGGCATATTTGTCAACTTCAAAAACGTGACGCGCTCGGCGCGTGCGCGTGTTCCGTTCGGCATTTGCCAGATAGGTAAAAGCTTCCGCAACGAGATAACCCCCGGGAATTTTATTTTCCGCTTGCGCGAGTTTGAGCAGATGGAAATGGAGTTTTTCTGCAAGCCCGATACCGATCTTGAATGGTTTGATTACTGGAAAAACTACTGCTTTGATTTCCTGCAAAAGCTGGGAATAAAAAAGGAAAACCTGCGCATCCGCGACCACGACAAAGCCGAGCTCAGCTTTTACTCAAAGGCGACCAGCGACTTTGAATATCTTTTCCCGTTCGGCTGGGGCGAGCTGTGGGGCATAGCCGACCGCACCGATTACGACCTTAAAAAGCACGCCGAGTTTTCGGGTGAAAAACTGGATTATACCGATCCCGTCACCAACGAGACATACGTGCCGTATGTAATCGAGCCGTCGCTCGGCACAGGCCGCGCCATGCTTGCCGTTTTGTGCGACGCGTACGACGAAGAGCAGTTGGAAAAGGAAACGCGCACCGTCATGCACTTTGCGCCGGCTATCGCGCCGTACAAGGCGGCGGTATTGCCGTTGCAAAAAGCGCTTTCCGAGCGCGCCGACAATCTTTACCGCGGTCTGCGCAAGCGGGGCATAACCTGCACGTACGATCTGGCTGGGTCAATAGGCAAGCGCTACCGCCGTCAGGACGAGATAGGCACTCCGTTCTGCATTACCGTCGATTACGATACAGAGCCTACCGGCACCGTTACCGTTCGCGACCGCGACAGCATGAGCCAAATCCGCATGGACGAAAGCAAAGTAGCCGACTATATCATTGAAGCTTGCAAACTGAATTAACAATTCATTCAATTCATATTTTTAAATTAAAAATCCACCGCCGATCTTGACGGTGGGTTTTTAACTTATGTACAGTATATCGCGGCAATAGCATGCCTATAGTTTTGCCGATTAAGTTGTAATTAGCAGCAGCACTTTTCTTTGCCGCCGCAGCAGCACATAAGAATGTAGAATAACAGTAAATCGTTGCAGTCACAGCCTTTTTTGCAACCACAGCCGCAGTTGTTGCCGCAGCAGCTGCACAGCAATAAGAGCATAAGAATATCGCAGCATCCGCCACCGTTGAACATTTTTGCTTTCCTCCTTCCATAGATTTGTTTTCCGCCCCGCCCGTCGCGTCCGCGGACACGCGATGAGCAGCACGGTTTTTCTTTTGTACGATAAGCGCCTATCTAATTTCAGTGTATGGTTTTTTCGGCGTTGTGTGCAAAAAACTTGCAAATATTATTTGCGTATTTTTTCCGTTTGTGTTACACTATGTCCGCAGGTTGAGAAGCTTATCTCAACTCGAAATGACTGTGGGCTATTGGTGTTTAGACCAAAGTCCAACAGGAGGCATTATATAATGAAAATAGCTACGCGTTCCATAACGCTTGCCGCAACGCTTGCCGCGCTGTGTGCCGTTACAGGCTTTTTGCCGTTTGTGTTCTTTTTGCCCGTCATGGTGGCGGCGACCACGCTCTCAATCGGCATGACCGCATTTGTCGGTCTGGCGTTCGGGTGCATAAGCATTGCGTATTGCTTTGTTATGCCCGCCGCGTCGTTTGCCGCGCTCGGGTTTATTCAGGCGCCGTACATCGCAATATTCCCGCGCATACTTGCCGCACTCGGCGCATTCGGTGCGTACAAGTTTATACAGCATGTTTGCAAGCCCAAGAGCAATGCGGGAAGTATCGCGGCGGTGTCTGTCTCGGCGGCGATAGGGAGTTTGCTCAACACCGCGTTGGTGGTAAGCTTGTTTGTGCTTATTCTGCCCACGCTTTCGCTTAACGGCGTGACAATGCTTGTTGCCGCGCCCGAAATGCTTATCAGCGGCGCGATAGAATGCGCGTGCATGGCGGTGCTTACTCCGCCGATAAGTCTTACCCTCCACCGCGTCGTATTGCGCGACAAAAACAAGGCTTTGCACAATCTTAACAAGACAACTACGGACAACGGTAATATATAAATGGTTATAGTATTCGATATAGGCAATACAAACATAAAAATGGGCGTGTTCGACGGCGACGAGCTGTTGTACACTCTGCGCATGGCTTCTACCAACAAGACAGGCGACGAGTACTGGCTGCTAATAAAAGACATGCTTGCCGTCAAAAACATTTCGCCGCGCGACGTGGAAGGCGTTATTATAAGCTCGGTCAATCCCAACCTTAACTATACCTTCGAGCACATGGTGGAAACGTACTTCGGCACACGACCGCTCACCGTGGGCGCCGGATTAAAAAGCGGGCTTATTATAAAGTACGACAATCCAAAAGAGCTCGGCGCGGATAGGGTGGCGGGCTGCGTTGCCGCGTACAAGCTGTACGGCGCGCCGTGCATTGTAATAGACTGCGGCACGGCAACCACCTTTAACGTAATTTCGCCGGACGGCGAGTTTTTGGGCGGAGCAATATCTTTCGGACTTAAGGCCGCGTCGTCGTCGCTTGCCGATACTGCGGCGCGGCTTCCCAAGGTGGAGCTTTCCGCACCCAAAAGCGCGATAGGCAAGACCACAATAACAAACATGCAGTCGGGCATCATCTTCGGCTACTCCGGCATGATAGAGTCGATGGTCGCTCGGCTCAAAAAAGAATCGGGACTCTTGTCTGCACGCGTAATAGCCACCGGCGGTATAGCCGATATAGTCAACAAATGCGTGTCCGTAATAGACGTGGTGGACAGAACGCTCACATTGCGCGGTCTGAATATATTGTATAATATGAATAAACGGTAATAAATTCACTAAAATACGCGCGCCTTGCAAAAGTTTTTTGCAGGGCGTTTTTAAATTTTTTTAAAAAAATTTCAAAACATATTGACAACAGAAAATTTTGTAGTATAATATAGTTAAACGTTTAAGTAGTGCCCATGTATACGGTCGCGGGCTTAGACAAACCAATCGGAGGTAAATAATGAAAAAAGTGCAAAAATTGCTTATATCGGCTTTGTGTGTGGCAATGGGCGCTAGCGCACTTATTGCTTGCGGAGACGATACCGGTAAGGGCGGAAATAAGGGCGGCGGAAAATATACCGTCACATTCTATGACGGTACAACCGTTCTTTCCACACAGGAGGTTGCAAAAGGTGAGACGGCTGTTAAGCCTGCGACTAATCCCGATAAACAAGGGTACGACTTTGTGCGTTGGTGTGCAACGCCTACTTACAGTCAGGTGTTTGATTTTAATGCGCCTATAACAGCCAACACCAAGGTTTATGCCGGTTTTCGTTCTACGGCACCGGACGACCACACTTGGTATCTAGCGGGAAAATCTTCGACATCTGCGCTGTTCGCCGAGTCCGGTGACTTTAAGGAATTCAAGGGCGACGACGCCGACAGTCTGCCTGCGAGCATTACTTTGGAAAAAGACCAAAACAAAGGCAATAAGTTTACATTCACTGCCGATTTTTACGTTGAGGACAAATTCCAGATACTTAACACAGTTGACGGTTGGGGCGATAAACAAATAGGATACGGATACATGACGCCCGAACTATACTCTACGGAAAACACAGCACCGTTCTACTTTGGCGGCGGGCTCAGCGGTGTAAATAAAACGGCGGATATACTGGTTGGGCAATCGGGCAACTATACTTTAACGCTTATGGTGGACACAGAAGGAAAGCTGACGGAGCTTTCATATGAACGCAACGGCGATGCCGCCGAAGTGTCCTCCGACTACACCCATTATTATATTAAGGGCGAAAATATAACCGCGTGGGAGGATATGTACAACGACGCTACGAAGATGAGACAAAACGGAGATAAATACACTTTGGAGATTTATCTCAAGCAAAACGATCAATTTATGTTTATCTCGAAACAATCGGTTGACGGACAGATTACAAGCGGTCCGAACATCAAGGCCGATAAGCTTACCGAGGCGAGTAAGGCGTTTGTGGATGGGACAAACGAAAATATCACAGCAAAAGCGGCCGGAACATACACATTTGTTTACGACGCGACGGCGGAAACACTGTCCGTAACATTCGACGCTGAAAAAACCCCTAAACAATACGACTATTATTTTGACGGAAAGTTCGGCGATGTGAATTGGGGTGATTATCAAAGTGATCCCGATACGTTCAAGCTGACTGCGAATAACGGTGTTTACACCTATACGGCAGTTACTCTTGCTGCGGATGATGAGATTGTTATAAGATCTTACGATGCAGGCACGGAAACGCTTGGTTGGGATAATATGGCAACCACCTATAACTTTGAATATCTTAACAAAACAAGCGACGCTTTCGTCAATAACAGCGGCAACATAAAGGTTGTTACAGCCGGCACTTATGATGTAACGTTTGACAGCTATTCAAAAATGATAAAAATCACAATTCACAACGACTCGCCCGACATCTACGACATCTATCTTAAAGGCGCAGGTTTAACCAATTCCGCCGGCACGCAGAGCCCGACCGACTGGAATCACGGATTTGCGGAAGAGTGGAGAATGGTGCTCAACTCCGACGAGACAGCGTATGAAATTACGGTAACGATTACAGCCGGTGACGGAAACCGTTTCGGTCTTGCCCTGTATGATAAAGGCGCGACAAGCGGCAACGGATCATATATCGGCGTGTCAGCTCTCGGCACAGACGGCGACGCCAACGACAAATTCGGCACGAGCGGAGACTTTACTTGCACGACTACGGGTAAATATAAAATCGTGTACACTATAGCGACAGGCAAGGTGGATATCTACACCGTTACGGAATAACCGTAAAAATCAATAGGTTTCTATGCAAAACAAAGCCCGACTGTAACAAAGGTTGTTGCGGTCGGGCGGCGTTTATTGTATATTGGCTATACGCGGATATTATGTTCGTCGGAAGGGGATTGCAGTCGGCCTATCGCCTTACTTACTGCATCGGCCGCAGCGGAGGCCTTAAGCGCGAACGAAGAACTTTGCAATTTGATATTTTGCGATTTGGGAATGCTGTCGTATATTGCGTTCGACAGGGTAACATAGCATATTTGACTGCCCAGCCCCATTAAATCGCTCATCGAATTTATGATTTTTACTTCGTCAAACACGGCGGCTGCCGAGCGGAAAACTTCTTCGGGCAGGTCAAACGTCAAAAGTACAACCTTATCCATGCCCGTTTCAGCCTTTGCGGTTTTGTACATTGTTTCGTAATCGTCGTTTATACGGTAGAACAGAAAATCGTCAAACACGCTGTCTATAGCTATTACCGGCATATATTTTGTATCGGCAAATTCGCGGAATTCTTTTTCGGTAAGGGCGAGCGTGATATAAGCGTCACAGTCTGTGTTGCGTTTAAAGCCGTCGCTGTAATCCACTATTTTAAGCCCGAGATTTTGCCGCCAAAGCAGTCGAGACAGTTCGGTAAGTAGCTTCATATAGTATTGCGCCGCAAACGGCTTAACATCTTTTATCAATATTGAAATGGTATTGGATTTTCCGGACGCCAAATACTTGGCCATAACATTGCACTCGTAGCCCAAAAGGTTGGCAAATTGCAAAACTTTTTTGCGCGTGTCCTCGCTGATTGACTGCCCGGGAGTGTTGTTAAGCACATACGACACCGTAGCAATCGACACTTCTGCGGCGGTGGCAACATCCTTTATCGTTACTCTGGATTTTTTATTTCCGGTCGTTGAACTCATACTTTTATTTTATCAAACGTGAATACATAAGTCAAGGTAAATCATGAACAAGCACGCTTTGTTTCACAAATCCGATTCTATATACAGCTTTGCACTTGCGCCGGACACGGCGGAGCTGAGATTGCGTGCGGCCAAGGGAGATATTTTGTACGTTCATGTAATTTACGGACCAAAGCACGAATTTTGCATGCACAGAAAAACCGCGCCAATGAGTGTGTCGGCATCCGACGGCTTGTTTGATTATTTTACGGTTAGACTGATACTGGACGATAAGCGGTTGGCGTACATTTTTTTGCTGACCGATACAGAAGGTAATAAGTATTACTACTCTGAGGACGGCTTGACGCAAAACTACGATTTTTCGCTTGCGTTCTATAATTTTTTCCAGCTTGCATACATAAACGAAAACGATGTACTGCCATGTTGCGAATGGCTGTCGCGTGCCGTGGTGTATCAAATATTTGTAGACCGGTTTTATCATGGGGAGCACGAAAATAGCGACGACAGTCACATCAATATCAAATGGGGGCAAAAACCTACAGCCAAGAGTTTTGCCGGCGGCAACCTTGACGGAATAGCGCAAAAGCTTGATTACATTTGCGACCTTGGCGTAAACACGATATATCTTACGCCGATATTCACGTCAAAATCCAACCATAAATACGATATAAGCGATTACTATAACGTTGACAAGTATTTTGGTGGCAATGCGGCGTTTGAACGACTGATGACGGCATGCAAGGCGCGCGGTATGCGCGTAATACTGGACGCTGTGTTCAATCACTGCAGCGAGAATATAAAAGAATTTATCGACGTGCGCGAAAAAGGCAAGGGCTCGCCGTATTATGACTGGTTTGTCATTTACGGCGACAAGCCGACAAAGCGACCGCTCAACTACGAGGTATTTGCCTCGTGCGACTATATGCCGAAGTGGAATACGGCAAATCCCGAGGTGCAAGAGTATTTGTGCCGAGTGGGCGAGTATTGGATAAAGGAGTACGGCATAGACGGCTGGCGGCTGGACGTTTCCGACGAGGTCAGTCACGAGTTTTGGCGCAAATTCAGGCATCGCATAAAGGCGTTGGGCAGTGACAAGGTGTTAATCGGCGAAAACTGGCACGACAGCGCAAGCTATTTAAACGGCGACCAATTCGATTCAATTATGAACTACGCGTTTACAAAAGCGATGTTGGACTACTTTGCACGCGGCACACTTTCTGCGCAGGGGCTGTGCGACAGACTTAACAGTTTACTTATGCGCAACATGACGCAGGTAAACCATATGATGTTAAATCTTTTGGACAGTCACGACACGCACAGATTTTTTACGGAATGCGGAAGAGACGAAAATATACTGCTTAACGCACTTGCGGTGGAATTGTTTATGCCCGGTGCGGCAATGATTTATTACGGCACGGAATTGCCGCTTGAGGGCGGGTACGACCCAGACAGTCGCAGATGCTTTGACTGGGACAACGACGGCGCGTTTTTTCAAAAGGTTAAACAGCTTGTCAAGTACAAAAAGTTGCGAGCTCTGACAGAGGGCGATGCAGTTTTTCGCGAGCAAAACGGTGCAATCGTTATTGAACGCATTGCCGACGGTCAAAAAGTGACTTTGATTGTAAATAATTCGGACAGTGCGGTTGTTGTTGCCGATAATGCCGTTAAACCGTTTAGTTACAGTGTAATTGTAGAGTAGGAGGTGTTATTTGAAATTTTTTCGTAAATTTTTTATATCGGCGTTTTGCCTATGTCTTGCCGCTCCGCTCGCGGCGTGTAACGGCGGCGGCTTGCGCGAGAAGTATGCCGAGCAGTCGCTTGCCGCTTTATATGACAAGTTTGAAGGGGATTTGGAGCGCGGTACGCCCGACAGACCCATAACTTTGCATGTGCTCGAAAACGACACCGCAAAGTCATCGGGATACTTAAAGGTGCTTTTGGACGGATTTAACGAAAAATACAAAGACTATAATATAGTCGCGGTGGACGCCAATCAGGACCAGTATTCCAATCTCGCGGATGACGGTCCGTACGGATACGGTCCGGATGTGCTGTATCAGGCCAACGACATGCTCATGAAGTATTGTGACGGCAAGCACATTACTCCGCTGCCCATAGAAAAGCTGGATGCGTACAATCAACTCCCTGAGCTTGCCAAAAAGACTTACACATACAACTATAAAAATGCCGAGTATTTTATGGGCGTAGGCGTCAATATGCAGGCGGGAATGTTGTATTACCGCAAGGACTTGCTGCCCGCGGACTGGGAAACGGCTTGGGACGACAATAAAAACGGTGTCCCCGACATGGTGGAAGATATGCGCAAGCTGTATAAGTGGAGCAAGATACGCCATGACAATAATAGTGCCGAATACGGTTTTATGCAATCTTTTGACGATCCGTACTTTTCATGCGGCTATCTGTTTTCTTACGGTGCATATGTATTCGGCAGTAATAATACAAACACAAAGGACATTGGCTTTGACAATGGTAATGCAAAGTTGGGCGCTGGGATTATTTTGCAGCTTGCGGCCGTCATGAACAGTGGGTGCGTGGATAATTCAATCACGGTTGCGCGAGAGAGCGAGTTTGCTTCCGGAGCGTACTTTGCCGTGCCTGATACGCAGGATATGTACGGAACATTGAGCAGCGAGCTTATTTCCGTTTACCGCAAACAAGGCATGAGTTCGTCGGAGGCGCGCGCGGCGGCGGAAAAAAACATAGTGGCCGTACCTATGCCGGCATTGCCCGTTTCGGGTGATTTGACAGAAACAGACGGTGACACCATTGATGCAATTACTATGGGCGGCATAAACGGATATGCGATAAGCAGCTACACCAAGTATCCCAAGGCGAGTTTGGCGTTTTTAAACTACGCAACAAGCTACGAGATGATTTTAAAGCGCAATCGGTATTTGGGCATTGCGCCTGCGCGCAGCGATTGCAATAGGGATTGTACCGTTCAGGCGGATGTTGCGCACAGCTTGTACAGCATGGTCGAAACGGATCGTATCTCCATAATGCCGTCGGTGTACGGTGTGGAACGCATATGGACGCCGCTTGCCACGGCATTTACCGATATAGCGACCGATCCGTACAGAACCTCGGGCAAAAAGTATACGCTGGGCGGCGGCAAGTGCAACTATAATGCGTTGGACAAATTGCTCAAATCGGTCAACCGCAACATTTACGATTCCATATACACTATAAATCGGTAGTGAGGATAGCATGGAAAATACAGAAGTTTACACAGGCAAAAAGCCGCTCATAAAAAGGCTTGGCGGATGGTTCAAAAATCTGCCGGTTCGTATAGGCGCTTTTTTTAAGCGCATCGGATTATGGTTTAAATCGCGTCCGTCCGCTATAGCGGCGTGGGCGCAGGGGATTAAGCGCTCGCCCAAACCGGTCAAGGCGTCCATGTGTCTTATGGGTTTGGGTCAAATTATGCAAAGGCAAATCATAAAGGGCATACTGTTTATACTTATGTTCGGCGGCTACGTTACATATATGGTGCTGGCGGGCGGAAAAGCAATGTATAATTTTTTCTCGCTGGGTGTAGTTCCGCCCAATCCGTGGCTGGGTATAGAGGGCGACAACTCGGTAATAATGATGCTGCTCGGCACGCTGGCGTTTATAATAACCGGTTTTTTCATTGCCGTACATCTTGCGAATATCCGCGACGCGCGCCGCACATACGAATATGTGTCGCGCGGCAATGCAACTCCTGATTTCCGCCAATCGCTTGCGAGCATGTTCGACAAGTATTTTTACGTTACGGCGCTTGTCCTGCCTATAGTCGGCGTGTTTGTGTTCAACATTTTACCCATAATTTTCATGGTATTCTTGGCGTTTACCGATTACGGCGGAAACGTTGTGCTAAGCGGTTCTCTTGTCAGCTGGATAGGGTTTGACAACTTTTCCCAACTGTTTTCCACCGGACTTATGGGCAGTACGTTCTTTAAGATACTGGGCTGGAATTTGCTGTGGGCGGTTATGTCCACCGCGCTTAATTACTTCGGCGGACTGGCAATCGCGCTGCTTCTCAACAAAAAGATAGTCAAGGGAAAAAAGTTCTGGCGCGCTTTTCCGGTGCTTGCGTTTGCCGTGCCCGGGTTCATAACGCTTTTGGCGTTTAAGTTCATGTTTTCCAATCAAGGTCCTATCAATTATTATATAGAAAAGTTTGGCGGCACGGGCAAGCTGTTTTTCGGCATAGACTCCCGATGGAGTGCGCGGCTTATAGGCTGGTTGGTCAACGCGTGGCTGTCTATTCCCAGCAGTATGCTACTGGCAACCGGCATACTTGCAAATCTCAATCCAGATTTGTACGAGGCGGCGCGCATAGACGGGGCAAGCGCGTGGGTGCAGTTTATAAAGATAACGTTGCCGTTTGTAATTTTTGCAACAACGCCTGTGCTGATAGGGCAGTTTATGGGCAACTTTAACAACTTCGGCGTGTTCTACTTTTTGCGCGGCGGAATAATATGCGACGGCTACTTTTTGGCAAGCGACACCGATTTGCTTATCAACTGGCTGTACCGCCTGTCCATCGACCAACAATATTATTCGTTCGGAGCGGCAATAAGCATTATCATATTCATCATAGCGTCGGTAATCTCGCTTTTTGTGTATGTAAAGTCACCGTCGTACAGCAAGGAGGATATGTACAGATGAGCACAGGCAGGCAAGACAGACTTTTAAATAAGAATATCAAAAGATCTCGAGTTAGTAAAAGGCTGACTGCAAAGCGCTTTTTTGAATATTTTTTCACCTATCTCGCTTTGCTCGTAATAGCGTTTATATTTTTATTCCCCGTATTGTGGTTGGTACTGGCGTCGTTTTCGGAAAGCGGGTCTATGTACACATTTAAAGGTTTTTTCCCGAGTGCGTACAGCGTGGAAACGTTTAAAAAGCTTTTTACCGACACCGATATGTATAACTATCCGCGCTGGTTTTTTAACACCTTGTTCATCGCGGTGGGATCGTCCTTGCTTGGCAGCCTTTTGGTGATACTCACAGCGTACGTAATGTCTCGGTTCAGATTTGGCGCACGAAAGGGGATTATGAAGACTACGATGATCCTAGGGATGTTCCCGTCGTTTATGGCAATGACCGCAGTCTATCTGCTTATGACGCAGTTCGGTATGATTAACAACTTGTTCGGACTTATTCTGATATACTCGGCGGGCGCGCCCATGGGCTATCTTACGCAAAAAGGCTTTTTTGACACTATATCCAACTCAATGTACGAGGCGGCGCGCATCGACGGAGCGAGCAACCTTAAGGTGTTTATAAAAATCACACTGCCAATCGCCATGCCTATGATAGTGTACACGCTTATCACGTCGTTTACTTGGCCGTGGTCGGACTTCATTCTGCCCAAGCTTTTATTGAAAAACAAAGATTTGTACACCGTAGCCGTGGGGCTGATGAGTCTCGGCGACACCGAGTTTGCGCGGTTTGCGGCCGGATCGGTGTTTATAGCTGTGCCGATTATAATTTTATACTTCTGTCTTGTCAAGTATATGGTAAACGGACTGACGGCAGGCGCCGTAAAGGAGTAAAAATCACAACAGACAGCTTAGGATTTCCTTCCAATATTATAGTCAAACGGGCGTGCGTAACGGACGCCCGTTTGACTATTTATGAGCGCAATTAAAATGCTAGCATAATTTTTTTGTGCCTTTCTCATAATAAAGTAAATGACGGGTTGGCGGGACAAAACACAATTATAAATCTTTTTTGATTTGCTATTAAAAATGTTTGACAAACCCGTCGGATAATTGTATAATTAAAAAGTATATGTGTACAAAAGCATATTAGGAGATTGTCGACTAAATGAAAAAACTCGGATTTATCAAAAGAATCGGATTGACTGCCACAACACTGCTTGTTTGTGTGGCAATGCTGATTACGTGCTTTACTTTTGTGGCGCCGCATGCCGTTTTTGCAGATGGCGAAGACGATGCCAACCCCTCCACAACTTCCATCGGCAAAATCGCCACGGTCGAAAAGGTAAAGGGCAGCTACTACTACGGCGAGGAAATTGCAGTGCCTACGGACGCCAAGGTTACCGCGCCTAACGGAAAAGACGATTTTGACCTTTCTTCCGGCAAAGTGCTTGCCGATCAGCTGGGTATTTATAAAATCAGCTATACCAAGGACGATATTTCATACGACTTTAAGGTCAGCGTAACGCTCAAGGAAGACTACTTCCTGTACATCAAGTACAACGGAGCGGATATTCCCACATACGTGGAAAACAACGCCAACAGCAAGTTCACGCTTCCCGAAGCGTTTGTTAAGTATTACAACGAAGACAATATTCTTACCGAATATCCCACTAAAGACGGCGAAAAAGACTACAAAATCGAAATAGAAGACTCGCACGGCAATACGTATAATGCCGGCGATCAGTTTGATCCTACCGGAAAGGACGGCAAGGTGTTCATCACCTATACCGCCACACTCGGCACTGCAAGCGGCACAAAACGCCTTAGCAGAACGTTCACCGTCAACATTCAGTCCAAAGTCAACAAAAGCGGCAATCCTACGCTTGCGGTATCCGGTATCACGCGCGACGCGTCTATCAACCGTCCCGTTACGCTCCCCATTGCAAAGGTAACCGACAACAACGACGACAACGTAAAGGTTGTTATAGAAGTTTTTGAGCCGGACGGCACTACCCGTGTAAAAAATGTCGATGTAGACGAAAACGGCTATGCCGTAGTTAAAGAAGGCGCAGACTATGTCGAGTTCGACAACGACAAGTCCATGACGTTCTATCCCACCAAGATGGGTAAGTACAAGGTTCGCTACTATGCTGTAAACGACTTCGGCAACAAGTCCAGCACCAGCGAAGCTACCATTGAAGTTGCCGACCACGTCGCGCCCGTTTTCAAAAACACCGAAAAATACGAGTATCTCATTCCCGAAACATGGGGTCTTAACGTAACCAGAAAGAACGACGATGACCAAACCGTAAACGTTGACAACAAGATTAAATTCCTTATTCCCGAGGTTGTGGACAACAAGTGCCACATGCCCGTGGACGATGAAGATAAGGACGACCTTATTTCCATATACTTCCGTATAACCGATGCGGACAACTCCAAAACCGTTCTTTCCATCACCAACATTCTGGCGACCGGATCGGACGGCAAGTACACCGCTTTGACCAATGCTTACACCGAGGACGCTACGTTCGCATACGATGAAGAACTCGGCGCAAAAGTGTTTGTATTCGACTTTTCCAACTATAAGAAGGAAAACTCCAAGGGCGACAAACTGCCTTTACCCGGCACCTACACCGTGCTGTACCGTGCGCGTGATAAGGACAACAACACTTCGTCCAAAACGTACACCATCACCTTAAAAGACACGTTTGAAGACAAGGCCAAGCCGAGCGCGGCGGAAGTGACCGCTCCCGACTACCTGTCGGCGGAAGACGACACGTTTACCGTTCCGCACCCCGTGTATGCCGATGCGGAAGACACCCGTCCGCTTGTGATTTACAGACTGTACAACGACAACGGCGAATATGTTGAAGTAAAAGGCGGCGAAGAAGCGTCCCTTATAAAGAAGGAAGGCTATCTTGTAATCGACGACGACGATGACAATGCGCTTGAGCTCACCGAAAATCTTTACTACTATATCGCCGTTCAAGACAAGGTCGGCAACTTCCGCAGCAATGCGATTGACGAAGAAAAGAACTATATCGACCTTGATAAAGAACCCGAAAAGTTTGAAAAGATTGAAGCAGTTACCAAAGTAATCACCAAAACTCAATCCGACGGCAAAAAGTTCACATTCGACGGACAAAACATCAATTTTGTCAGTGCGACTGCGGAAAAAGAAAGCGCCGATACCACAAAAATCTATGCGGGCAACTATGTAAATGCGGGTTCGTTTAAAATAACCGCTGCCAGCGAAGATATGCGCTACTACACCGGCTTTGAAGTAGCTGTGTACGATCCCGAAGGCACTTACGTGGATGTCACGCTTGAAACGCTGTCCGACGTACAGGGCGAAACCACCACAATCTATGTAAAGGACATTCGCTTCCTTGCGACTATTCCCACCGAGGAAGACGGCGCATACACCATGACCATTCGTGTATTCGACGTAAACGGCTACAACGAGATTTACGGCTACAAGTTTACCGGCGTTAACAAGTCCAAGCTCAACAACGGCCAGACTTCCGCTATCGCAAATATCGATATTAACGGCAACATCAACGTAAAGTACAAGCTTAAAAACTCAGTAATCAAGCATATCGCCGGTTCCGACACGTACCGCGTGGTGCGCAAGATAAGCGGCGGCATATTCAGC
>JAFLVI010000002.1:30739-72572 GCA_022508405.1 Clostridiales bacterium | reverse complement strand
TCCTCGTACCCGCTGGTGCCGTTGACCTGCCCCGCAAAGAACAAGCCGTCTATGCGCTTGGACATCAGCGAAGGATAAAGCTCGCGCGCGTCAATGCACTCGTATTCTATTGCGTACGCGTCGCGCACGATGTGTACGTTTTCCAGCCCGACAATAGAACGGTACATTTCGCGCTGAACGTCGGGCGGAAGCGAAGTGGATATGCCCTGAATGTACCATTCGTCGGTGCCGCTGCCTTCGGGTTCAAGGAAGAATGCGTGCCGAGACTTGTCCGCAAACCGCACGATCTTGTCTTCTATGGACGGACAGTACCGCGCGCCCGTGCCTGTAATCAGTCCGAGCGACCGCGGCGAAGACCCAAGCGCGGCGCGAATAATATCGTGCGTGCGCTCGTTGGTGTAGCCGAGATAGCACACCGTAGTGTTTTTTGGCTGCTTTTTTGTCAGCGCGGAAAAGGTGTACGGGACAGTATCGCCTTCCTGTACTTCCAGCCGCGAAAAGTCAATGGATTTTCCCAGCAGCCTTGCGGGCGTGCCCGTCTTAAACCGCCTTAGATTAAAGCCTAAGCCTTTAAGCGACTGAGCCAGATAATCGCTTCTGGCAAAGCACACCGGACCGCGCTGCTGCACGGAATGTCCGCAAATAATAGCGCTGTCCATGTACACGCCTGTTGCCACGACCACCGCACGGCAACAATAGACACTTCCCGTAACGCATTCTACAGTAAAGTCTTTGCCGTCATGCACAATGCTTTTTACTTCGTCTTGACGGAGCGAAAGATTGTCCGCCGTTTCCAATGCGCGTTTTGTAAACGCATGATACTTATACTTGTCTTCCTGCGCGCGGAGTGAACGCACGGCAAGACCCTTAGACGCGTTTAGCATGCGGATTTGCGTGGCGCACGCGTCAGCCGCAATGCCCATAAAGCCGCCCAGTGCGTCTGCTTCGCGCACCAAGTGTCCCTTGCCCGTGCCGCCTATGGACGGATTGCACGCCATGTATCCCACATTGTCGGGCGTGATGGAAAGGACGAGCGTATTTACTCCCGTCTTAGCAAGCGCCAACGCCGCTTCCACTCCGGCGTGCCCCGCACCTATTACAATAGCATCGTAAAAAATCATAATGAATTATGATTTTTAATTCGGAATTCGGAATTATGAATTCGGAATTAAAAATAAGGTTGAAATTTTAAAAGTTTTTTATATACAAAACGTATCTTTGAGTGCGTAGATACGAGTAAGACAAGAGACACACGGCGGCGACTTCTACATAACTGCACACTTTTTCAGAACGTATCTCTAAGTGCGTAGGCGCGCGTCAGACGGGCAACAGGCAATTAGCCGCGACGGGAGTGTAGACCCACCTACATGACCGAGCGGCGAATTGCACGTAGCCCGTATCACGCGATGCATACGCGCTTAGAGCGTTTTTACGTCTATCCACATGCTGTCCAACTCAGTGCTCCATTTCTTGCCGAAATCGCGCATGACGCCGCAACGGGCAAGGACGTCTTGGGACGGGAACATCATTTCCAAGTACATGTCCTTAAACCAATCTTCCTTGTCATCGAAAAAGCCGTCCTCGTCCTCCTCCAAAGCGATTTTGGCGTCGTCCATAACCGCCTTGTTCGCCATGGACGTACCCATATAATCAAAGTTGGTCATGGCAAAATCGTATTTGTCGTTGTACAGATTGATAAACTTTAAAAAGTAGTTGGCTGCGGTTTTGTTGCCGGCGTACTTGGGGATTATCCAGCCGTCCAGCCACACGTTGCTGCCTTCTTTGGGCACTTCGTAATAGAAGTGTTCCCCGCCGTCTTCCTGCATGATAAGCCCGACATCGCACGACCAAAATGTGCCGAGATACCCTTTTGTGGTGCCGGCAAGCATATCGTTTTTGCCGTCGTCCACTTCGTACTTATAGAGCAAACGTTTTTGTTTGACAAGCGCGTTTTGCGCCGATTTGATGAGCGACTTGGACGTAGATGTAAAGTACGACACAAGCTCTTCCCTGTACGCTTCGTTGTAGTCTGTAAAGCCGTCGGACAGCGCGGAAAGCTTGTCGGTATTCAGGTATATTTGCGCAACGGAGTACGCGTCGCGCACGCTGTCCTTCATTAGTATGTGCTTATTGTACTTGCTCGACCACATTGCCGACCACGACTTCATATCTTCCGAGCCCGCTTTGATATGGTTTGTGTCGTACATTATTCCCAGCGTACCCCAGCAATAAGGCACAAAATATGCGTTGTTTGGATCGAACGGCTTAATCATGTCCATAAGCCCGTCCACCAAAAACCCGTCCTGAGTGATGTCTATAATACTGCGGTCTACCTTTTGCGCCAGCCCGCCTTTTATCATGCGCTCCGCCATGTAGTCGGAAGGACAAACAAGGTCGTAGTCCGACTTTAAGACTTCTATGCGCATAATCATAGCTTCGTTGGTGTCAAACGTGTCGTACTGGACGGAAATGTTTTTTCCCGTTTCGGCCTTGTACCATTTTTCAAACTTGCCGATAAGGCTTTCGTCGATATAGTCGCCCCAGTTGTAAATTTTGAGCACTTCGTTTCTGGGCGAACATCCCACAAAAGCCATTGCGGCGGTCGTTGCCATAACGGCCGACATTATCAAACCTATGATTTTCTTTTTCATAATGCACCTACTTTACAACGACTTTTTTGCGCCTTGCGGACACAACGTTGAGCGCGATAAGCACCGCCAGCACCGCCACAAACATTATGGACGACAGCGCGCGAAGCGTGGGGTCTACACCGCGCTTGGCTAGGGCGTTGTACAGATAAACGGGTATTGTTTCCACACTGCCGTTTACAAACTTACTGACTATAAAGTCATCAAACGACAGCGCAAACGCCATTACGAACCCGCTTAACATCCCCGGGATGAGCTGCGGCACGATAACTGTGAACATCGATTTAATTGGCGAAGCGCCGAGGTCGAGCCCCGCCTCGTACAGATTGGGATTAAGCTGACTAAGCTTGGGCGTTACGGAAAGTATTACGTACGGCGTTGTTATCATGGTGTGCGCAATAATCAGCGTCACCCAGCCGTACGGCATACGAAGCACCAAAAAGAACATCATAAACGTTACGCCGGTAACAATTTCCGCGTTTTCCATTGTAATGTTGGCGATAAAGTTGGCGGACGTCTTTTTCCACTTGCGCATGTAAAAGATTCCGACCGCGGCGGTCGTGCCTAGTATTGTTGCAAGAAGCGACGAAACAAACGCCAAAACTATGGAGTTTTTAAACGCTTCGATTATGCTTTCGTTGGTGAACAAGTCCGCGTAAAGCTCAAACGAAAATCCGCTCCACACGCCCAGCGCCTTTGCGCCGGTAAACGAGTAGATAATCAGTATTATAATGGGAATATACATGACGGCGAGCATTATGCCGACAAACGCCCAGATAAGCCCCGACTTAACGTTTCTGCTCACAGCACACCTCCTATCTCGGTTTTGCCCTTGGTGAGCTTGTTGGCAAGCAACACCGTTGCGGCGATAAGTATAAGCAATAGGAAGGAATACGCCGAGCCGATATTCCAGCCGCCGCTGTTGGCAAACCACTGATTGATTATATTACCGAACATGTACGTAGACGTATCGCCCAAAACGTCCGAAATGGCAAACGTGGACACAGTGGGCATAAACACCATAAGCACGCCGGAAATTATCCCAGGGAGCGAGAGCGGAATACGCACCTTTACAAGCGTTTTTAACGGTGACGCGCCAAGGTCCTGCGACGCTTCTATAAGCGACTTATCCATGCCGGACACAACCGAGTACAGCGGCAACAGCATAAACGGAAAAAAGTCGTACACCATGCCGATCGTTACCGCTACCCACGCGTTGGTAATATCCAGCATATACAAAACAATCTTTACGGCGTAAGTCCTGAGCAGCGAATTTATCCACATGGGCAGGACAAACAGCATGACTATAATAAACTTTTTGTTGAGCGCGGACGAAGAAAGCGCCAGTGCAAGCGGATACGCAAGCAGTAAGCAAAATACGGTTGTGAGCAGCGCCACCAAAAACGACTTGCCCATTACCGCCATTATGTTGGGACGGCTGAAAAAGTGCACAAAGTTTTCGCCCGTAAAGCTGCCCGTCACGCCGTCCGTAAACGCATAGTACAGCATGATAAACAGCGGCACTATTACAAACACAATGCTAAGCGCCAGATACGGCAGTGCAAACGCAGAGCGCTTTATGCCGCGTATTTTGCGCTTTTTTTGCGGCTCGATAGGCTGTGCCGCTACGACTGCGGAATCGTTATTCATCGGACTCCTCCTCGCCTTCGGGCATATTATCCAACTGTGACGCGTTGTCCGTTTCGGCATTGTCTGTCTTTGCTTTGCGGGTGACAGTCAAATCCTTGGGATTGATCTTTATGCCCACGCGGTCGCCTATGTCCCACTCGTCCACGGTGTCCACAAGAAAGTCTTGATCGTCGTCCGTGTATACCTGAACTTGATAGTAACTGCCCTTATACAGCGTTTGCGTGACGTTGGCGCCTATTACGCCGTCGTCCTCGTCGTCGGTGAGCTCCACCTTGTCAAACGGCACCAGCACGCGCACTTCGTCGCCGCGCTCAAAGCCGTCCGTATTTTCAAACTCAAACTCGCCGCCGCAGATTTCCACCGTGTTTTCCGAAAGGACTTCGCCGACAAACGAGTTGACCGTTTTAAGCTTTTTCATGATGTGTATGCCGTCCGGCTCGATAGTAAGCCACACCTTGCTACCCACGCCGTATTCGGTGGTGTTCTGCACGGTAAACTGGTAGTCGCCCGCCACTATTTCCATCTCGTAGTACGTGCCCTTAAACACAGTTGACACCACTTCGCCGCCGAGAGCACCCTTTTTGGCGCTGATTGCAATATCTTCGGGACGGACGACAAGGTCGACCTTTTCGTCGCGGGCAAAGCCCTTGTCAAGGCATTTAAACTGCACGCCGCAAAACTCGACCAAAAAGTCTTCCTTCATAATTCCGGACAGAATGTTACTTTCGCCTATAAAGTCGGCGACAAAGGCGTTGGCGGGCTCGTCGTATATCTTTTTTGGCGTGCCGTACTGCTGAACCGCACCGTCCGTCATTACCACAACCTTGTCGGACATGGTTAGCGCTTCTTCCTGATCGTGCGTAACGTATATAAACGTTATTCCTATATTCCTGTGCATGGCGGCAAGCTCGGACTGCATTTCCTTGCGCATCTTTAGGTCGAGCGCGCCGAGCGGCTCGTCAAGAAGCAAAACCTTGGGCTCGCAAACAATGGCGCGCGCAATCGCCACGCGCTGTTGCTGTCCGCCCGACAAGCCGGTTATGTCGCGGTAGCCGTATGCTTCAAGATTGACAAGCTTAAGCACGCGCTCCACCTTTTCCGCAATCTCGTCCTTTGTGAACTTACGGTAAACAGGTCTGCCCTTTTTGTCCACTTCGCCGGTGGGGATTTTTTTAAGCTTAAGCCCGAACGCGATGTTCTTAAACACGTTTAGGTGCGGAAACAGCGCGTACTTTTGGAAAACCGTGTTAATGGGGCGCAGGTGCGGCGGCACTGTGGTTACGTCCTGCTTTTCCAAAAGAATGGTGCCGGACGTAGGCATTTCAAAGCCCGCAATCATGCGAAGCAAAGTGGTCTTTCCGCAACCGGACGGACCGAGCAACGTAACAAACTCGCCGCGGCGCACCGCAAGGTTTACGTTGTCGACCGCTGTAATGCCGTCGAAAACCTTTGTTACGTTTTTGATTTCGATAATATTATCGAACTTCTCTCGTGTGACTGTCGCCATATTTACCTCCGGTAAAAATGAATAATGAATAATGAAGGAATAAAGTCGCGCTTCGCGCTAATAGCGGACTGCGCCACGCGCTCTCTCTAATTCCGAATTCTTAATTCCGAATTTTCAAAAGCTCGGCGGGCAGGACACCCAAAGCACCTTGCTTACGCCGTCGTAAACATTGACTATGTAATGTTTTTTGTCGGCGGAAAAATAAAATGTGTCGCCTGCCTTTGCTTCCGCCGTTCGCTCGCCCACTACAACCCTGACCTTGCCTTGCAGGACGTATCCGAACTCTTCGCCCTCGTGCGGAAAGTCTTCGTCTGTGGAAGCGCCCTTACTTAGTTCGGTTATTATGGGCTCCATTGCGTTTTTTTGCGCGGTGGGTACTATCCATTGCACGGTCATGTCGTCATACTTTTTTTCAAAGTAGTCGCTTTCCGTAAACACCAACTGAGAGTCGTCGTAGTCGGCAAAGAAAGAAGACAGATTGGAGCCGAGCAATGTCAGTATGTCTATTAGCGTAGCAATGGACGGCGAAGTAAGGTCGTTTTCCAACTGGCTGATAAAGCCCTTGCTAAGCTCCGCGCGGTCGGCAAGTTCTTCCTGCGTCAGCCCGTTTTTCAGCCTAAGATCGCGCAGTTTGGAACCTATTGTTATAACAGAATTGTCGTTGTTCAAGTGATGCCCCTTTGGTTTGGTTTATTTAAACTTTTTGTTTACATTTAGTAAACCGAAAGCATTATATAGTATATACGCGCATATGTCAAATATTTTATATACGTTTGCGACAAAAAAATAAATTTTTTTATACGAAGATACAACACAAAAAAAGACGCGGCTTATTGCGCCGCGTCCGATTAGTTGTTTGCTTTTTAATTTACCTTAGAAACAAAGTCCTTCATCATTTCGGATATTTTTATCTGCTGTGGGCAGACCGCTTCGCAACTGCGGCAGCTTACGCACGCAGAAGGGCGTTTATTCTCGTCTATCGCGCCGAGCGCCATAGGTGCAAGGAAGCCGCCGTCCGAAAAGACGTGCTCGTTGTACAGCTTGATAATTTCCGGTATATCTATGCCTTTGGGGCAATGGTTTGTGCAGTAACGGCACGCCGTGCACGGTAGGCTCTTTGCGCTTATCATTTCCTTTGCAATAGCCATGAGCTCCGCACGCTCTAGGTCGTTAACAGGATTAAATGTATCAAATGTTTTTATATTTGCCTTGAGCTGCTCGAAGTTTGACATTCCGGACAGCGTTACGCCCACCTGCGGCAACGACTGAATAAAGCGGAAAGCAAATCCCGCCGCGCTTTCGTCACTTCTGAGCGCCTTCAGCCTTTTAGCATACTTATCGGGCAAGTTGGCAAGTTTGCCGCCGCGCAACGGTTCCATTACCCATACGGGGATAGCGAGCTTACTCAACAGCTCCACCTTTTTGCAAGCGTCCTGAAAATCCCAGTCCAGCCAGTTGAGCTGTACTTGGCAGAACTCCATGTCCTTGCCGTACTTATCCAAAAACCGCTTGAGTACGTCTATACTTCCGTGTACCGAAAGCCCTAGGTGTTTTATTCTGCCGGCGTCGCGCTGAGCAATAAGGTAATCGTAAATGCCGTACTTCGGGTCGAGATAGGCGTCTATATTCATTTCGCACACGTTGTGGAACAGATAAAAGTCAAAATACTCGGTGCGGCATTTTTGGAGCTGCTTCTCGAAGATCTCTTTCACCTTGGGCATGTTGCTAAGGTCGTACCCCGGGAACTTGGAAGCAAGCTTGTAATCTTCTCGCGGATACTTACTGAGTAGCTTGCCCGCGACAAGCTCCGAACAACCGTTGTGATACCCCCACGCCGTGTCAAAGTAATTCACGCCGTGTTCCAGCGCGTACGCAATCATCTTTTCGGTGTGAGCTTCGTCTATATCGTCGTCCGCACTGCTCCTAAGCGGCAGGCGCATCATACCCAAGCCGAGCGCCGAAAGCTTTTCGCCCTTAAAGTCCTTATAAAGCATAATATCACCGCCCTACCTTTTTAATTTCTTTTTGAGCGCGCGTTTTTTGTTGTCGGGGGCGGAAGCGGCTTTTTCCATTTCCTCAAAGAACTCCTGCTCTTCCGCTTCGTCAGTTATTTCGGGCGGGCTGTACAGCTTTTCGTCCACCGGCTTGTCTTCAAGATAATCTATAAGCGGTTGAATATTCGCTTGCTTGACTTCGTCCGTCGGCGTGGCGGTCGCATTGAGTATAAATGTTTCGTCGTCGTTAATAAGACTTTGCATCTTTATTGAGCGCACAGTCATGCTTATGGCAATGCGTTCGGTGCGGGAAAGTTCCGCTATGTCAAATCCGCCCTGCGCATAAAACACGGGAATAAACTTTTCGTACGCAACCGATATTGTGGCGTCCTTTATTATATCGGCGCGGTCTTCGTTGTTGGGCAGCATGCCGACGCCGCAAACCACAAGCTTTTTGTATAATATATCCAGATAATCGGATATCTTGTTAAATCCGTTTATAACGCTGCCGCGCACCGAACCGATAAACAAAATCTTATCGTAACCGGTAAGCATTTCGCCTTTAAACTTGTCCGCAGGCACGGCGTCGCAGCCGAGTGCGTTGCCCAGTATGTCCACGTACCGCTTTGTGTAGCCGTGGTTTGATTTAAAGATTATAAGAAGCTTTCCTTTCATATTAAAACCTACCTATAACCGTATTATATCATACATACCGCCGGTTTTCAAGTATTTTCATCTTAATTGGGAATAAGGAATTATTTTACAGTCGTCATAATAAACGCCGAATAATGATAAAGATTACTTTTTCGTTCGCGGCTTAAGCGGAGCGTTAAACTCGCCATTTTTCTCCCTACCAAGTGGAAGCAACGGCTTCCGATATGAGCCAATCATAGCCGACACATATATACTTTATATCAAGTTGTAAATGCCACGTATGTCTTCCGCCGCCGAATACCGAGGCTTCGACTATGCTCTTTCCCGTAAACCGCACAAAGTCTTTGTGAACAATAGTCCTTGCTTCCTGCAATTCTTCCGAAAAGTAGTTGAGCGTTCCGCTCTCTACGGCACGGATAAACTCCAGTTTGTTCTGCCGCATACCCGTCATGTGAACAAGAACAAAGCTGTTGTCAAGCAGTTTGTTAAGCGCCGTATCGTCTTTTTCTATCATAGCGCGGTACAACGCGCGGTACTTGATTGCAAAGCTGTCTTCAATTGACATTTTTCTTTGCCCAAGCCGTAACTTTACTTTCGGACTGCAAGCTTTCCGCGCCGTGAACGGCAAGTCCCGACACAACGTTTGCGCCCTTGCAAACGGTCTTTAACTGCCGCTCGCTACTGCCCATGCCGCTGCCCTCGTTGGTGCAAAACGGCACAATCTTTTTGCCCATTAAATCGTAGTGTTCAAGGAAAGTACACATACACATTGGCATTTGTCCCCACCAGTTGGGATAGCCTACAAAAATCGTATCGTATTTGGAAATATCTTCGACAAATGCTTTTATTTCGGGACGGGAAGAAGCGCGCAATTCCTTTTGCGCCTCGTCTATGCACGCATAGTAATCGGCGGGATAAGGCTTAACCGTATCTACTTCAAACAAGTCGCCGCCCACAGCCTTTTGAATAAACTCGGCAACTATTTCGGTGTTACCCTTTTTCAAGTTTTTAATGCTGCCGTTCCAGTAGTTTTCGCCCTTTCTCGAATAGTAAACAATCAAGATTGCCATAAATAATCTCCGTATTTATTTTTGTATTGTATTCTGTTTTGCACTGACAAACAATCGTTAATAATAAAACTTTTCTCATAAATCATTATACCATAAACGCCATAAAAATTCAAGCTATCAACATTCAATAAAATCGATATAAAAATACATCTCCTAAAGCCAGTACCGCTTTTAGAGATGTATTGCGCTTATAACCGTTTATTTTTTGTTTCCGATTTTGCGTGTCGTGTGCAGTGCGGGCAGTAATTTTGCGCATCGCCTTTATTTTTTGCGCCGCAACCGTTACAGCCGCCGCAATCGCCGCAGCACGACTTGCCTTTAATCTTGTTTCGCACAATCACGCCCACCGCTACAACAAATGCCAAACACACAAAAATAAGTATAGCTATTTCCCATCCGCTCATTGCACCGTCTCCGCATTGTTGTTTTTGCGCTTACGGAACTTTATTTTGCCCTTGTTGTTAAGCACGATAACCGTTATCGCTCCCGCGACTAAAGCAAGCCAAATAAACAAAGTCCACCACCATGCGCCTATTGTGTACACCGCACAACTTATTGTGTAGCCGGACGCCACCCAAAACAGCAACGTCCACCTGAACGTGCTCTTTTTCAGTTCGCCCTTTGCAGTAGCGCATGCCGCAAAGCACGGAATGGTCAGCATGTTAAACGCTATAAAGGAAATAAGCGCGGGGATGTTTATGTCGGTAGCGGTTATCATTGCGATAGCCGACGTTACGCCCTCCTCGTCGGCGAGCAACACGTCGCTTGCAACGCCCACGTTGGCGCCCATGGCAATAAGGCAAGCGCCCAGCGTGCCGAAGGTTGCAATCACGTTTTCCTTGGCGATAAGTCCTGTAAGCGCCGCTACAGCAAACACCCAGCCGTACGCGCCGAGCTGCGACCCAAACCCAAGCGGCGTAAACAGCGGCTGGATAAACTTGCCTATTGACGCCAAAATAGACTCATTCATCATATCGTCCGTGAGATAATGCCACGACCAGTTAAGGTGCGAAAAAAGCCAGATTATAACGGTGGAGGCAAAGATTATGGTAAAAGCTTTCTTTACAAAGTGCTTGGTTTTATCCCACAAATGCAGCATTAGATTTTTAAACTGCGGGCGGTGATATGCGGGAAGCTCCATTATAAACGGCGGAATTTCGCCCTTCATGGTCGTGTTGCGCATAAGAAGCACGCATACTACCGCGGCGATTACGCCCAAAAAGTACATACCGTAAGTGATTAAATCGGCATTGCCCACGCCGAAGTATGTGCAAATTCCGCCCGCTATTGCGGTGAGTATGGGTAGCTTTGCGCCGCACGCAAAAAACGGTATAACCCTTATCGTTGCCGTGCGCTCGTTTTCATCCGCGAGCGTTCTGGTGTTTATCATTGCGGGCACACTGCAGCCAAAGCCCATTATCATGGGCATGAACGATCTGCCCGAAAGCCCGAAACGCCTGAAAATCCTGTCCAGCACAAACGCCACGCGCGCCATGTATCCGCTGTCTTCCAGTATGGAAAACCACAAAAACAGCATGAGTATTTGCGGCAAAAAGCCGAGTACGGAAAACAGTCCGCTGAGTATGCCGTCCGCAATAAAGCCGGATAGCCATTCGGTTGAGATAGCCCCGCCCACAGCGTCCGTTATTGTGGAAAACAGCGTGTCAAAGATGTTGAACAAAATCACGCCCGGGGAGAACACCGCGCCGTCATAGAATATGCCGACAAAGGTTTCCATGCCATCCGATAGTCCCAAATCTGCGAGCGCCGGAAGGCCGCGCCCCAAACTCGCCCATGCGCCTATGTACAGAAAATCTTCGGAAAACGTAACATGGAAAATCGCAAACAGTATAACCGCAAAAATCGGAAGCGCCCACACTCTGTGCGTAAGTACCTTGTCTATTTTGTCCGACTTGTTTGCGGCATTGGCTTTCCCCTTTTGCTTGGCGACAGCAAGCCGCGACACTATGTACTTATACCGCTCGTCCACGACGGCGGCTTCCAAGTCTTTATCTTGAGCAATCTTTTCCAAAAGTTCTCTTGCACCATTCCGCCGTAATTCGATTTCATCGTTTTCCAGCAGCTTGACGGCATGAAAAAGCGGCGACGGCACTCCCGCGTTTTCGTAATAATCGAGCGTGGCGGCAACTTCTTTTGTAAGCGCGTCGTTTATTACGGTGACCCCATTTCTGGGCTTGCATTCCGCTACGGCGCGCTCCATCATTTTGTCTACTCCCGTGCCCTTTAGCGCGCTTATCGGCATGACGGGCACTTTAAGCTCGCGCTCCAACACCGCCACGTCTATACTGTCCCCCGACTTTTCCAATAAATCGATCATATTGAGCGCAACCATCACCGGCACGTCCGCTTCCAGCACCTGCGTGGTGAGATAAAGATTGCGCTCTAGATTGGTCGCGTCCACAATGTTGATTACAAGATCGGGACGCTCGTCTATCATAAAGTTGCGCGAAACAACTTCTTCCGGCGTGTACGGCGAAAGCGAATAAATCCCGGGTAGATCTACGATTTCTATCCTTTCCGCCGCGCGGAACTTTGCCTTGTATACGCCTTCGCGCTTTTCTACCGTAACCCCCGGCCAGTTTCCCACATGCGCGGTGCTTCCCGTCAGCTTATTAAACAGCGTGGTCTTTCCGCAGTTGGGATTTCCTATCAGTGCTACCTTCATTTCATTCTCCTTTTCGTCCGATACGGCTGCACTTATCCACCGCTCCGGACGCGTTTATTTAATCTTTTACAGTCATTATTACATATTCGGCTTCGGTCTTTCTGAGCGTCAGCTCGTACCCGCGCACCGTAACTTCCATTGGGTCGCCCAGCGGGGCTAGCTTTTTCATGACGATTGTTGCCGACGGCGTAATGCCCATGTCAAACAGCCTGCGGCGTATCCTTCCTTCGCCGCCGACCTTGCATACAACGCCTTCTTCGCCTAGAATAAAATCGGATAACTTCTTTTCCATAAATACCTCGATGAAAATTGTATTTTTGGTTAGCCATTGCTAACCGTATGGTAAAAAATTTTACGCAAAGCTCGGGCGACGCCCTACATGTATGCTTTGCGCCAGTTCCCTGTTTATGGCAATGCGCGAATCGTGCACGCGCACAATCATGTTGCCGTCGGAATGCGAAAGCGGCGTAAGGAGAGCCCCCGTCATGATACCAAGGTTTTCCAAATGCTTGCGAACTTTGGGTTCTGCGGCGACTCGTATGACCAACATTGTTTCGCCTTCGCGGGCTTCTATTAAAGGCATATGTACCCTCCTTTTGCTATTGTATTCACAGTTGTTCGCTGTATGCAACTTTAGTTAGCAATATGCAACTACTAAGCGTATTATATGACTAATTCACAAATGTTGTCAAGCGATTTTATCTAAACTTTTAAAAAAATTTAATTTTGAATTCGTAGCCTTTTCGGATACTTATTTTTAAGCACTCTGTCCCCGTTGCCGCCCGCCGACGATTTTACGAGTCCGAGTGCGTATCCGTTTACGGTAGCTATAAGGAAGCCATTCGGCGCAGGAATATCAATCTGTTCGCCGGAGATATAGTTACCCGCAAGCTCTCCAAGCTCCACCGTGCCGAACCGCTTTATGCTATTTTCTTTAAGCGCATGAGTAAGCGCGTGTGACGGCTCGCCGCCGTCGGTTACAGGCGTGCCTACCGAAATGACGTTAAGTCCGGACAAGTCGGGTACGGTAAAACCTTCAACGTCGAGTATCGTACGTTTGCCCATAATCTCCGCCGCCGCAATATCAAGCCCGCCAAACCGCTCTTTTTTTGTCTTTTTGCGCATCGGCGGCAAATCGGCTTTTCCGCCCGACGCTTTTTGCAGAACGCAAAAGAAATGCCCTTCGCCGTCAAAGTCAATCGGGTAAATCCGCCGCGCGTCCGCAACTCCTATCCCCCGCTCCGCGCCGAGAGAAAGCGGAATATCCACAGTGCGCATGCCGAGAGAAAGCAAATAATGTATGTTGTCCTCATTTTCTTCTTTTGCAAACGTGCACGTGCTGTAAAGCATGTATCCGCCGCCGCACAAAAGCTTTACCGCGTCGGCAAGGATAGCGCGTTGCCGCGTTGCGCAACCTGCTACTATATTTTGCGAATACGGCACGCTCTCGTACCGCATCATGCCGCCGCCGCTGCACGGCGCGTCCACTATTACCGTATCGAAGTATTCGCCAAAACCCGCGTCAACATAGTCGCTCGCCGTACCGCACGTAACGACGGCGTTATCTATTCCCAATCGCTCTATGTTTTCCGTAAGCGCCTTGGTGCGCTTGTATTCGCTGTCGTTGCAAAAAATAATCCCGCCGCGCATATATTCCGCCGCTTGCGTGCTCTTTCCCCCAGGGGCGGCGCAAAGGTCTAGCACCCGCTTGCCTATAAACGGCGAAAACGCCGCGACCGCCGCCGAAGCGGATGGCTCCTGCATATAGTACAACCCCGCATGATACAGCGGATCGAGCGACGGCTTTACATTGCAGTAAATAGAATTACGGCACAACGGGTTTTGCCGCAGATCGCCGCCGAAAAGCTTTTTAAACTCGTCCACCGATATTTTGTTTGTATTTACTCTAAGCGCTTTGTGGCGCGGCTTACATTTGTAAGCGTCTATAAACGCGCCGTACCTATCCCCTAAAAGTTCGCGCATGTACTCAAAAAAATAATCGTTACTCATTTGAACCGTACTTTACACTATATAGATATAAGCCGCAAGCAGGAGCAAGCTCCTTTGCGTACGAGCGGTCGCGCTTTTCCAAAAGATACGCAATATCCACGTTTTCGCCCATTCCGGCTTTAAGCAGCTGTGCGGTGATTATTCGCACCATGTTGTACAAAAATCCGTCGGCTGTTATAAAGAATTTAATAAACTTACCGTCACGCTCGAAATGCGCGTCAAACACCGTTCGGGTGAATGTTTTTGCGCCGCCGCCCGCCGCCATGAACGTGGAAAAGTCATGCTTGCCCACAAGCTGATATGCGCACATGTTCATGCGTGATATATCGGGCTCCTTATTAAGGCACAACGCCCTGTCGTTGAGCACGGGAAGGCTGTCCCCTATGTACATAAGATACATGTACGTCTTTTGCTTAGCGGATTTTCGCGCGTCAAAGTCGTCCGCCGCGCACTCAGCTTTATTAACGCGCACCGTGCGCGGAAGATATGCGTTAAGCCCGCCCACTACGTTTTTTTCCGGCAAAACTTTTTCCGCGCAAAAGTGCGCCACCTGCGCGATTGCATGTACGCCGGCATCCGTACGCCCCGAGCCGACTACGCTCGCCTTTTGCCCGAAAAGCTTTTCCACCGCGGCTTCCACCGCATCCTGTATGCTGTTTCCGTTAGGCTGGTGTTGCCATCCGCAAAAGTCGGTGCCGTCATATGATAACGTTATTTTGTATCGCATATCGTCTCCGTTAGTAAACGAATCTCGCATAAGTGACGCGTAGGGATTGCGCCAACAAATTTTTGTGATACGAAGTATATGTGTTGCAGTCATAGCGGCGCTACGTAAAAACACATATACGCACGTAGCGCGAAAATTTGTAGCAAGACCACGCACGAACTTGTGCAGAGATTCTTATAGCGCGAGTGCGGCGATAAACGCCCAGCCGCACCAGTTGTATTTTAAAAAGAGTATGCACACGGTGATTGCGCACCAAAACAGCAACGCCATAAAGTCGCTCAGCTTGGCCTTTAGCTTTTTCATGCGCGTCCTGCCCTTTGCGCCGCGGTAACAGCGGCTGTCCATTGCGTCGGCAAGCTCGTCCGCACGGCGGAAGCTGGACACAAACAGCGGAATCAAAACGGGAATCATCGCCTTTATCTTTTTAAACGGGTTGCGCGACTCAAACGCCGCACCGCGTGCCTTTTGCGCGTTCATGATTTTGTCCGTTTCTTCTATTAGCGTGGGGATAAGCCGCAGCGCAATGCTCATGATGAGAGCAAGCTCGTGTACGGGAAAATGTATTACCTTTAGCGGCGATAGCAGACTTTCCAGTCCGTCGCAAAGCTCGGTGGGCGTGGAAGTAAGCGTGAGCACCGTGGGCATAAGCACCAAAAGCATAAGTCGCCAGCCCAGCTTTATCGCCGCATAAATGCCGTTTAAGTAGATGTGAAATATCCCCCACTCGGCGAGCGGCGTGCTTTTTGTATCCGTGTAAAAAATCATCATCAAAAGGGTTGTGATTACAAGTATTATGATTACGATTTTAATGCTTTTAAGCACCTTAAGGATAGGCACGCGCGAAAGAAATATTGTTATCAGCACAAACACCGTCAAAAAACCGAACGAAAAAAAGCTGTTGCAAAAAAACACCGTAACCAAATACAGCAACAGTATAACAAGCTTTATCCTAGGATCGGCGCGGTGAACAGGCGACGAAGCCGGATAGTATTGACCCATGCTTACGTCACGCATAATTGCCCGCCTTTTTTATTTGCTCAAACAGTTCGGCTTCGGTTAGCACGGACTTATCCACACTGACACCCAAAGCGTTTAGTTTAACGGCAAGCTCCGTAACAAGCGGAAGCTCCACGCCGCAGTTATTTAACAATTCTTCCGAGCCGAACAGCTCGCGCGGCGAAAAAACGCCCATTACCCGACCGTTTTTAAGAACCGCGATTTTATTGCAATACTCGGAAATCTCGTCCATATTGTGCGATATCATTACAACGGTGGGACAGCTTTGCTTTATGCGCAGAACAAGCTCCATAATCTCGCGCTTGCCCTTGGGGTCCAATCCCGCAGTAGGTTCGTCCAGTATGAGTATTTCGGGTTGCATGGCTATTACGCCCGCAATAGCCACACGGCGCTTTTGCCCGCCCGAAAGCTCAAACGGCGACCGCTCGGCGATTTCCGCGAAGTTGAGTCCGACAAGCTCTATGGCGTTTTTGGCGCGAGTTTCGCACTCGGCTTTATCCAGCCCCAGATTTTTCGGCCCGAACATCACGTCCTTTAACACAGTATCGGCAAAAAGCTGATGCTCTGGATACTGAAACACCATGCCCACTTTAGAGCGCAGCTTTTTTAGGTCGACCTTTTTTGCCGACAAATCCATATCGTCCACAAGCACGGCGCCGCTGTTTTTTTGCACCTTTGTAAGCGCGTTAAAGTGACTGACCAGCGTGGACTTGCCCGCGCCCGTGCTGCCTATTATCCCAAAAAAATCGCCCGTTTCTATCTTGAGATTTATATCAAACAATGCTTGCGTTGTGAACGGCGTTTTGGGGCTGTACACAAACGAAAGATTTTTCACTTCTATCATTTGCCTTCCCCCTTTATCGCCGCAGACACACAGGCCGCAAACTCGTCCGCCGAGAGCGGACAGCCTATATCCATGCCTATTTCGTTCAGCCGCCGAGCGAGCCGCACGTACAACGGCAAATCCAGCCCTACAGACTCAAACACTTCGGGCGTTTTAAACAGTTCCTTGCCGCCGTCCGCCGCAATGCGTCCGCTGTCAAGCACTATAATCCTGTCCGCCGACGCGGCTTCTTCCATGAAATGCGTTATCATGATGACCGCCATGTTCTCGTCGCGGTTTAGTTTTTTTATAACGTCCAGCACTTCGCGCCTGCCGCTCGGGTCGAGCATGCCGGTTGCTTCGTCCAGTATCATAAGCTCGGGCTTGATAGCAAGCACTCCCGCAATCGCCACGCGCTGTTTTTGCCCGCCGGACAGGCGGAACGGCCCGCTATGGGCATGCTCGCTCATGCCTACGCTTTTAAGCGCCCAGTCAACTCGGGCGCGAATCTCGTCGGGCGGAAGCCCTAGGTTTTCCGGACCGAACGCAACGTCGTCTTCCACTATGGTGGTGACCATCTGGTTGTCGGGGTTTTGAAAAACAATGCCGATTTTTTTGCGAATGTCAAAAAGCGCGGACTTGTCCGTGGTGGACGCGCCGTCAACAAGCACCTGTCCGCTGTCCGGCGCGATAAGCCCGTTGCAAAGCCTAGCGAGCGTGGACTTACCCGAGCCGTTGCAGCCGACAAGAGCGACAAACTCCCCGCGCTCTACCGAAAACGACACAGACTTTAACGCCTGAATAAGCTCGTCTTCGCCGCTGACGTACGAATATTCCACATTTTTGAATTCCAAAAAAGGCATACAAAAATTCTAGCATTTTTAAATAAGTATGTCAATTAAAAAACCGCCGTAAGCGTTATGCCTATGGCGGTTTTGATTATTCGTTTACATTATGAATGCCTTAAAAACGACCGAACGCACTGCGCCCAATAAACATCAACACTTCTTTGGGCGCGCCCACGGCATTAGTAAGCACAAGCGGTACCCATACCCCGTCGGCAAAGTGTATATCTACCTCAAGACGAGCGCCGATAGGTTTTCCTTCAAACACGGTCTTTAAAAATGCGCTGTCAAAAACAAACGAACTTGTATCGCTATCAAACCTTACCTCATTGTTGGGCACTTCGATACGCAAACGATCGTTGTCATAAATTTCCAGCCTGTCAAACGCCATCTCTTTATCGCCGGTTTCGTAGTGCACCGATAAGTCGGTATCGGGCAGGTCGAATAAAAACTTGTGTACCACATGCCTGTAATCGAAATCGGGATCAAACGTTATGTCAAAGCCCTTGCCGTCCGCCGTATAATCACTGATAACAAGCTCACCCGTCGCGGCATAGTTGTTGTCCGAAAGGAAACGGAAATTTTGTTCGTTGCCGGCATATGTGTGCGATGCAAGGCAGTCGACCTTTACACCCTTTACAATCAGCTCGTCGTCTAATGTCAATGTTATTTTGGCGTATAGGTCTTTAAACTTTACTCCGTCTTTGATAACGGTGTACACTTCGGCAAAGTCGGCTTGGTCGGCAAATATCATATCCACCAACGCTTTTGTGGGGAATAAATCCATTATGGCGACCATAGTGTTAAGCTTGTTTTCCAGTCCGTCTGTGTCCACATCCGCAAAGAACATAGCGTCAAGCATGGCCATAAGCATGGTCATTTTGTCGTTGCCTACGGACGGAGTTTCGTTTTCCTGTTTGTCATTCTCGGCTTTGGTCTGGAATAACGGAAAATCAGGCATAAATTGTTTTAAAAGCACCATTGCGTAGTCGTATGCGCCCGCCACAACTTGGCTGAGCTTTCGCGCCTCGATTAAAGCGATTGTGTCGCCGTCAAATCCCATGTATCTGCCGACAAGCGACAAAATGTCTACGCCGACCGCGTCCTTCACCATATCGTTAAGGTCACCGACCGTGTTGTTCTCGTCCTTAATGTACGCCAAAAAGACATCGTACATGTCGTGAAAGCCTTTGCCAAACAGCAAATAGCAATAGTCGTCGAGCATTGCATTGACAGACTTCATATTGCTCGCGTATGCCGTTTGCAACGGGGATATGTATTTATTGACGGTTTTGGCTTCGTCCAGAGTATATGTTACGGTTTTGGCGTCCTTGTCGTATAAGGCGATAATCGTTTCGTCCGCGTTGGCGGCGGCGTAATCATTGATAAGCCCTAACAGATAATCGTAAATATCTACGTACCAATACTGCTTGAACTGATAGCCGTTGTCACTGTTGTAGTAAACGTCGCCCGTTTCAAGATCGACTATATAATCGCCCGCTTGCACTTTGCTTCCGCGCTTGTCTACGGAAACGATTTTTCCCACGCTTCCTTTATTTTTTGTGGACAGTGTGTACGAAGCGGTACCCTCAAAGCCTTCGGCATTTAACACGCCGTTAATCACGTCCAGCACGTCGCCAAGCGTGACGGACACTTCCTTTCCGGTAGGCTTTTTGTCATCGCCCGCAGGCTTTTTGCCACCCGACTTTTTGCTGTCGCCGCCGCACGCCACAAGCGAAAAGCACAGCACAAACGCCATGATAAGCGAGAGTATCGTAAGCAATCTTTTTTTCATAAATTTACCCTCCTACGAGAAGTATATACATTTAGTATACTACATTTTTACAAAAAAGTCAATGCAGCGCCCAAAAAACATCAGCCGTTCTCGTTGAAGTAACGCGGAAGCGGCTTAATTGTGCCGGACGAATTTTCTATGGTAAAAAAGTCAAAGTCCACTTCTTCCACAAACTCGCGCGGCAAAAACCGTGCTATGTTAAAATGCACAAAGTTGTATTTGTGACTGGACAATATTATGGGCGTAGGGATATCCATTGCGCGCGTAATGTCGCAAATGTACTCGAACAGTCTGTCCTCGTCAAACGCGCCGTCCAGCGTGTACATATAGTCGCGCGTAATCTTGTCCCCACGCGTGGTCTTTGCCCAAATTCTGGGAAAAACCTTTGCCTTGATTTCCTTTGCCATAATGCCCTTGTTGTGAAATCCCGATTATTCCCACTCGATGGTTGCGGGTGGCTTGCTTGTAATGTCGTAGACTATACGGTTTATGTGCTTGACCTCGTTGACGATACGATTAGAGACCTTTTCGAGCACGTCGTAGGGAATGCGAGAAAAATCTGCGGTCATAAAGTCGGTTGTAGTGACGCCGCGCAGTGCAAGCGTGTAATCATAAGTTCTTCCGTCACCCATGACCCCCACCGAACGCATGTTGGTAAGCACTGCAAAGTATTGATTGATGGCGCGGTCGAGCTTTGCAGAAGCAATCTCCTCGCGGAATATCGCATCGGCGTCCTGCAAAATCGCAACCTTTTCCGGCGTAATCTCCCCTATGATTCTGATAGCAAGCCCCGGGCCGGGGAAAGGCTGACGCCACACCAGCGTGTCGCTTAAGCCCAATGCGCTGCCGAGCTTTCTCACCTCGTCCTTAAACAAAAGTCTAAGCGGTTCGACAATCTCCTTAAAATCGACGTAAGAAGGAAGACCGCCGACGTTATGGTGCGACTTTATAACCGCGGCGTCGCCCAGTCCGCTCTCAATCACGTCGGGATATATCGTGCCCTGAACAAGATAGTCCACCGCACCGATCTTTTTGGCCTCCTGCTCGAAAACTCGGATAAACTCTTCGCCTATTATTTTGCGCTTTTTTTCGGGGTCGGTGACACCTTTGAGCTTGCCCAAAAATCTCTCGCCGGCATTTACGCGCACAAAGTTAACGCCGCTGCCATTGAACGCCGCTTCCACTTCGTCGCCTTCATTTTTTCGCATCAAACCGTGATCGACAAAAATACAGGTGAGTTGGCTGCCGATAGCATTTGCCAGCAGCTTGCACGCAACGGAACTGTCCACGCCACCTGACAGAGCTAAAAGCGCTTTACCGTTGCCGATTTTTTCACGAAGTTCCTTAGTCGCAATTTCGGCGTAGTTTTGCATCGTCCAGTCCGGCTTGCACCCACACACGTTAAACAGGAAGTTTTTAAGCATGTCAAAGCCCTGCTCAGTATGGTTGACTTCGGGGTGAAACTGCGTGCCGTAAAACTTTTTGTCGGCGTTTTCTATTGCGCCGTACGGGCATTTAGCGCTGTGAGCAATCGCCTTAAATCCGTCGGGCAGTTTTTTTATGTAGTCGTTGTGACTCATCCAAACAACCGATTCTTTTTTAAGACCGTTAAAAAGCGGAGAAGAAGTGTCAAACTTACAATCCGTTCTGCCAAACTCCGCCGCAGACTCGGCAGAAGCCGCACCTATTTCTCCGCCCAGACCGTAAACTAGGAATTGCGCACCGTAGCAAATACCGAGAATGGGAATCCCCAGCGTAAAAATCTCGCTTGCCATGCGCGGCGAATCGTCCAAATACACAGACTTAGGTCCGCCGGTGAAAATTATTCCCTTGGGGTTAATAGCGCGAATCTCGGCTATCGGCGTCTTATACGACTTGACCTCGCAGTAAACGTTTGCTTCGCGCACGCGCCGTGCGATCAGCTGGTTGTACTGCCCGCCGAAGTCCAAAACCAAAACTGTCTGTGCCATAAAAAACTCCTTTTGTAAATTATTACTGTTTTATCAATCGTTGGCGTGTTTGCCCAATCCAAGTATCCGCGCACGTTCCCGCATTCGCGCCGTAGCGTCAAGCAAGCGCTTTCTTATGCGCAAGGACTTAGGCGTTACTTCCAAAATCTCGTCGTCCGCCAAAAATTCTATGCAGTCTTCCAGCGTCATGCGCATGGGCGTAATCAACTTTAGCGCGTCGTCGCTGCCGCTGCTGCGCGTGTTGGTAAGGTGCTTCTTTTTGCACACGTTTACCACAATATCTTCACCGCGCGGGTTCATGCCCACAACCATGCCGCCGTACACCGGCACGCCCGCACCTATAAACAGCGTGCCGCGCTCCTGCGCGTTGAACAATCCGTAAACAATGGAATCGCCCGCTTCGTGCGCAATAAGCGAGCCGAAGTCGCGGCGAGTAATTTCGCCCTTGTACGGCTCGTAACCGTCAAACACGCTTGACATTACGCCTTCGCCCTTTGTGTCGGTCATGAGCTCGCTCTGGTAGCCGAACATGCCGCGAGCGGGCACTTTAAAGTTCATTTTTATGCGGCTGCCGTGCGGGGTCATGTCTATGAGTTCGCCCTTACGCGTACCCATTTTACTCATGATTGTTCCGACGCAAGCTTCCGGCACGTCTATAAACACTCGGTCTATGGGCTCGCACTTAACGCCGTCTATCTGCTTTATCAAAACCTTGGGCATGCTGACGGCAAACTCGTAGCCCGCACGCCGCATTGTTTCTATCAGTATGGAAAGGTGCATTTCGCCCCTGCCGCACACAACAAAGCTGTCCGCCGTAGCGCCGTCCGACACCCTGAGCGACAAATCCTTAACCGCTTCCTTGTACAGCCTGTCGCGAAGATGACGGCTTGTGACGTACTTGCCTTCCTTGCCGGCAAGCGGCGAATCGTTTACCATAAACGTCATCTCAACGCTGGGCTCGGCTATCTTGACAAACTCTATGGGCGCGGTGTCTTCTTCCGCACACAGCGTGTCGCCTATCATTACGCCTTCTATTCCGGACACGCAAACTATATCGCCCACCGTAGCGGTTTCGGCGGGAACGCGTTTTATGCCTTCGTACGTAAAAAGACTTACGACCTTGCTCTTGACCGCCTTGCTCTCGTCATGGTAGTTTGTAAGCACCACGCTGTCGCCTACGGACACGCTTCCGCTGCCCACCTTGCCTACTGCAAGTTTTCCCACATAGTCGTTGTGCTCGGCGGACGACACAAGCATTTTAAAGGGCGCGTCATTATCACCGGCGGGCGCGGGGATGTGTTCTATAATGGTTTGGAATAGCGGCTGCATGTTTCTGCCGCTGTCTGTTATAATCTTTGACGCAGTGCCGTAACGCGCGGACGCAAACACAAACGGACTGTTAAGCTGATCTTCGCTTGCGTCAAGGTCGAGAAAAAGCTCCAGAATCTCGTCAACAACTTCCTTAAGCCGTGCGTCCGGTCTGTCGGTCTTGTTGACGACAACAATGATTTTAAGTCCGAGCGCAAGCGCGCGCTCAAGCACAAAACGGGTCTGCGGCATAGGACCTTCAAATGCGTCCACAACAAGCAGTGCGCCGTCCACCATTTTAAGCACGCGCTCCACTTCGCCGCCGAAGTCGGCATGCCCGGGGGTGTCAACAATGTTTATCTTGAACCCGTCGTAAACGCACGACGCGTTTTTGCTGAGTATGGTAATGCCGCGCTCGCGCTCGAGTGCGTTGCTGTCCATAACGCGGTCCATAACCGCCTGATTGTCGCGAAAAACATTGCCCTGCTTGAGTAACTCGTTAACAAGTGACGTCTTGCCGTGATCTACGTGCGCAATGATTGCAACGTTTCTTATCTTGCTCTGTTCCATAACCGTAAAGTTAACCCGTTGTCGACAAATTTTTACGAATATAATTGTAGTATATTCCAAAAAAAATGTCAAGAAAATACGGCATGGCTCAACTACCTTTCATTCTGCATTCTTAATTGGATAAAACCTCTTCCGTCACGGCATACGCCGTGCCACCTTCCCCCATGGAAGGCTTATAAGGTCGCGCTGACGCGCCAATTAAGAAGTGTAAACTCAAACGAACAATCATTCCGCATTCCGCATTCTGCATTCTGCATTCTTAATTTTCTTACTTCTTTTCGTACAGTCTGTATGCGATTGCGGTCATGTCGTCCTTTGGCGTTCCGCCCGAAAGCTTGATTGCGCGAGAGATGATTTCCGTAACCGCGCTTTCGGGATTGAACACGGAAAGTCCGTTGATAAACGCGGGCAGTTCGTCGCCGTCAAAGCAGTCGGAAATGCCGTCCGTTACAAGTATGAGCATCTGCCCGGGGTAGAGTTTTTTGGTAGCAACGTACGGGCGCATCTCGTCCAGCACGCCTATGGGCAGAGAACTGCCTTCAATTTTCAGCACGGTATCGGTTGTCTTGATGTAGCACGGCGGTGCGCCGATTTTAATGATGTCCACGGTGGCGGTATCAAGGTCGCACACCGTAACGTCCGCCGCGGAATAGTTTTCGGCGGTGGGCAGCTTTAAAAACCTGTTTACGCCGGTTATGACCGATTGCGAATCGAAACCTGCGCGGTAAAAACATTCTATAAGCTCGACCGCCGCGCCCGAACTCTCGCTTGCGCGCTCGCCCGAGCCCATGCCGTCCAGTAACGCCGCCAAAAACCTGTCGCCTATTCGCTTAAAGGTGTAGCTGTCGCCGCTGACGCCGTTTTTGCTTATGCCGGCGCGCGCGTACACCGCCTCGTACATGGGCTTGCGTTTAAGCGTGGCAACGCTCCAGCCCGCAGCCTGCGTTTTTTCTATATTGACCACTTCGTATCTGTGTTTCATGCACGCGCACACCGCGCGGCGAATGCGGTCGTGCGAAACGGACGAAGTGCGCACCACCGCGGTGACGTTTTCGCGAGTGACAAACACGTCCGCGCATTCCACGCCGCGACTGTTAAGCTCGAAGATCAACCGCTTTTCGGCAGTGGCGTCAAACCCCACGGGTAACGCTTCCGCCCTGCCCAGCTCTTCCAAAACGTCCTTGATGGCGGTAAGCCGCTCGGTGACGATTGACTTGGCTTTGTTTTCGCTCTCTTTTTCCCGCGCACGCTCGCGCGCACCGTCCGTAATTGCCGCCGACTCCGAAATAACTTCGCTTGCACGGGCGCACTCGGCGGTGAAAAACTCCGGAAGATCTGATAGTATCGCCCGAGCATAACCGGCGCGTTCGGCAAGCTGTGTAAACGCGGCTTCCCGTTTGACCCTGTCGCACTCGGCATTTTTGGGACAGTACGGACAAATGCGGTTTATAAGCGAAAGCCCCATTGCCGCGTAATCGGGTCGCGGCGAGCCCATAACGCTCATAAGCCGCGCGGTCTCGTCAAACACGGAAGCGACTGCAAGCATACGGTTGCCCGCGTCGTACTTGCAACGGTTTATGTAATGCCTTAGCGCGATGTGAGACGAGCCGTCGTAATCAAAGTAGTCCCGCACCTTTTTTACCGCACGGCGGGGCAGAATACAGTACAAAAACCCGCCCAAAGCCAGCATAAGCGAGTTCCACCCCACTTGTATAGGGTCTGTAAAAAACAGTATGGAAGTGGCGGCAAATATGCCGATAGCGGTCAGCACATATACCGGTCTTGTCAGCCGCGAAAATGCGGGGATTGTAACGGCGCACATCAAAAACGCCGGCACAAGCGGCATGGACGTAAATCCTAGCCCTATCGCAATAAAAGCCCCGCACGATATTACGGCATGACTTCCGACAAGCCCCATCAGCAAAACGACAAGCATGGCAGGCGCAAGCCCGATTATGAACACGCCGTACCGCGCCCTGCCGAACGCCAGCCCCGCAACAAAGAACACAACGCACACGGACGCCGCTTCCACAATAGTCAGCTTTGCGGAAAACACCATGCGCGTGCAAAGCGCAATGTTGACTGAAAAATAATAGAACAAACACCCTATAAATCCGGAAATCACCGCATCCGAAACCGGAACAAACAGCGCGGATAACGCCGTATGTGTGATGATAGCGAACAGCGAGAACAGCGTTTTAACCACACCGCGATCGAATTTGGAAAACCTAAGCGACAACGCCCACCGCGCCGCCATAACAAATATAACCGCACCGCAGGCGTACAGCCGCCACACTTCAAACGAAAACAAAAATTCGCACAACAAATATACGGGCGAAATAAACCCGATAAAAAAGTTGCCCGAAAGCGCGCAAAACATGGCCGTCCCGAAAGGCGCAACACCGTAAATTCTGCCGCCCACCGACACCACAAGCAGTGCCGCCGCGGCAAGCAACGCAATCGGCGAAATTTTGTTTGATTTGATTATTTTTCTTGTGCCGCTATTACCCATATGTTAGGTTATAACATATACGATAACGCCGATTTTGCTATATTTGAGAGTTCACTGTCGAATAAATAAATAATCCGCAATTACTTATTGCGGATTATTTTCACCAATTCCAACCCAACCTTTATTCCGTCGGCAACGGCCTTGCCTATCTGCTTTATTCCTGCGGTGCAGTCGCCCACGGCGTACAGTCCCGTTACGTTTGTCATGCCGTGCTCGTCGGTGACGATCGCGCCGTTACCGTCCGTAAACACGCCCACGCTTTTTGCTATTGCCGTACTGCCCATGCTACCTACCGCCACAAACACGCCGGCAACGGATATAGAAGTTCCGTCGGCAAACTCTACCGCATTCACGCGCTGTTCGCCGGAAATTCGCTTAATCTTAGTAGACACCGTGTTGTCGACAGTAAAGCTGGGCGCCTTGCCGTCAGTCAATAAATACACCTTTTCCGCAATGTTTTTAAGCGCATTATATTCATGAAGCGCATACTCGCCTTCGCCGATAACCGCAACCGTCTTTTTGCGGTAGAAAAACCCGTCGCACACCGCGCAGTAGCTTACTCCCTTGCCTTCAAATTCTTTTATCCCCTGTACGTTAAGGCTTGTCCGCGCCGCGCCTGTTGCAATAACAAGCCTACTGCAAACATATTCACATTCGGGTGTGACAACCGTAAACTTATTTTCATCGTCCTGCCGCACAAATGTGACCTGCCCTTCTATGACGGAAACGCCTACGCTTTTTGCCTGCGCAATGCCTTGTGTATACAACGCCGCACCGGAGATTTCGCCCGTGCCGTAGTAGTTTTGTATTTTTTCGGCGCGGTGCAATGCGGAAACGCCATTATGAATTACAAGCACATTAAGCCCGCCGCGCGCGGCATACAGCGCGGTGGAAATTCCCGCAGGTCCGCCGCCGATAATGGTTACATCGTAGTTATTGTTTTCCATACGGTATTTGCCTCGCCGTAAACAAATTCGGAATTCGGAATTCGGAATTATAAATAAGGTTGCGCTATCGCGCGATTGATTTTAGTATATCCAAAATCGGGCGTTATGTCAACAAATAATTCCCAACACAAAAGCGCGGAGAGCAGTGCTGCCCTCCGCGCCGATTGTGTTTTTGCTCGTCCGTTCGACTGAGCTATTAAGATTGCTATTACTTATACGTCTTGCTTGGACTGACATTCGGTGACGTTATGTTATACGTGACCAGCTCATACGTGTTGTTGCCTTTGGTAATTTTGTACCTGCAAATCGAACCGGCCGAATACGACCACCACAAATTATCCGTTTGGTTAGTCCAACTACCTACACCGGAGGTGAATATTACTTTAATTCCGCCCCATTCGTTTGCCGTTAACTTCTTTATCGTTGACGGATCTACAGGACCGGCGGGCGTGGCTTCAGGTATTTCAAAGTAGTATAAACCACCTATACCGTACATGAACATAAAGCCGGTCAATCCGTTTCCGTAATCAATCGTTAACTTGTGATAATTATCAACGTTGATATTGGACATTGTAGCTTTGTATTCCTTGTTTGCGCCGACTTGCAATCCGCTTACCGCAACTTGGTAACGCGACACCTCGTTGCGACCGCCCTTTTCGTCCTGGGTGAAGATGATGTTTGTAATTCCGGTGTTTGAAATATCAAAATAATACTTGTTGCTGCCCATGGACGTCATAAGATCGCGCGTATTCCACCTGTTATTTTCCGCACCGGTGCCGGTAACAGTGCCTACGCCTGTACCACCCCAAGCATGAATGTGGTAATCAAACGTGGCGCCGCCCCATTCGGACGTGTCAAGCACAATACGCACCCTTGCCGCCTTATAGCGAGCGTAATACGTAAGATTGCCGTTGACGGTTATGGACGTTGCAGTAAGCTTGGTGCCGCCCGTTTGCGCGTCGAACCAACCTTCAAAGTCGTACAGTGTGTTTTTGGGCGTAGGATCCTTCGGCACATTGATAGTTGTACCCATTTCCACATCGGTGTAGCTATAAATTGCGCCGCTCGCCGCGGTTCCGTCACCAAGCACAAACGTAACGCTGAATGTATTGACGATAAACCGACCGTACAGCGAAACGGGCGTCTCGCTGTCGAGACCGTCAAACATGTCAATCGTAAGCTCTGTTACCTTGTCGCCCTTGTAGTCACCGCTTCTGTACCAGCCGTCAAATTCGCAACCTGTCTGGGTAGGATTCTTAAGCTTTACCGTGCCGTTCTCTATGGTGTACGTAGCTTGATTGCCGGTATTGGTTACCTTACTGCCGTCCACGTAGTATTCTACCGTGTAAGCAATAGCTTCCCACTGCGCGGTGAGCTTTATATGACCGGTGCTGCCCTTGGCGATTTCCGTAATCACCTCGGTGCCGTTGTGCCAGCCTTTAAACTCGTAGTGCTCACGCGTGGCGGGTTTAAGCGTAATCGTATTGCTAAGGACGGTGTAGCTATCGGGGTTGGTCGGGTCGTTGTTGCCGCCGCCGAGAACATACGTTATGGAGTACTCGGTAGGCGTCCAGTTTGCCGTGAGCGTGACTTCGGTTGTTGCCTTTGCGGTGTCGACCGGTGCGACGGCATTGTTAAGCTTGTCGGTGGCAATGTTCCACGGCTTGCCGCCAAAGTACCAGCCGCCAAAGTCATAGCCGTTCCTTGTAATCGTTCCGGGGTTGGGAATAAGGTCGCCGTACTCAACCTGTTTTGTCGCGGTATCGCCGCCTGTGCCGCCCACCGTATCAAACTTGACCGTGTACATATAAATCGCCCAGTGCGCGTAAACGGTGGTGTCTATGGTGACGGGATTGTCAAAGTTGTACAGCTCGCCTTCCGTGCTGTCCGTGTACCAGCCGAGGAACTTGTGGCTGAGAAGTGTCGGATCGGCCGGTCTAATAGCCTTTAAGCCCGAAACGATTTGACCTTTTTCATTGCTCAGCTTGGTGCCGTCCGTTTTTTCGTCATAGTTGTAATCAAACGTGAACCAAACCATGGCATTTTGCGTGTACTCGGCTACAAGCTTCAATTTGCCCGTACGGCTGTTAGGCGTAACGGCGGAAATAGTTGCGCCGTTTACCGAGTCTATATGCCATGCGACAAAGCTGATGCCCGCAGGCGGTGTGGGCTTGTCAAGCGTGAAGTTGCTTTCCACCGTGTACGTATTGTGCGTGGTGGAGAATGTGGCCTTTTCGGTTACGCCGGCTATGCCGCAATCTTCGTACACGTATTCAATTTTATACTCAATCGCTACGGTCTTGCCGTACAGCGTTACAGCGCCCGTAACCACGGTACCAAAGTCGTACTTGGCGCCTGTGCATGCCTCGTCTGTGTACCAGCCGTCAAACTCATAGCCGGTTGCCGGCGTGTAAGTAACTACGCCGACCGTGCCGAAGTGATTGACCTTGGTGGTAGCGCCGTACTGCTCGCCGTCCACATAGAACTTGACGTCGTACTTGTTGATCTCGAACACGGCGGTAAGCGTGAGCGTGTCTTTGACTTTGTCGCCAAAATTGTACTCTACGCCGTTTTCGCCGTCCGCCGACCAGTGCTTAAAGGTGTAACCTTCTTTTGTCGGATCGACTGCCGGCCTTTCTGCCGTACCCTCGTACTCTACGGTTTGCAGTTCGCCGTACTGCTCGCCGTTTGCCATAAACATTACGGTGTACTTGTTCTTTTCCCACACGGCGGTAAAGGACATGTCGTCCGTTATTCCGTTGTAGGTTGCCTTTGCCGGATACGGCTCGGACGCCTTGCCGTCGCTCCAACCCTTAAAGGTGTGCCCTGCCTTTGTAGGCGCCGCAGGCAGAGTGAACGCCGTGTTGTAGTTGGGATGCAACGCATCCACACTGCTACCGCCGACGGTGTCGAACGTGACGTTGATGGCAACTACGGTTATCGTAAACGTCTTGGTCTTTTCTCCGCCGAGAGAGCCGTTGTACGTGACGGTGACCGTCTTTGTGCCTGCGGTGGAAGTGCCGTTGTCGCTTACGCTTACGTTGTACTCGGTGTTATGCTGCTTACCGTCGCCGTCGGTGATGGTGACAGTCAACGAATCTTCGTCAAACGGCTCGCCCACCTTGTAGGTTGTCTTATTTGTGGAAACCTTAATCTCGGTTATCTTAGGAAGCGTATACGTCTTGATATAGAGCTTACTATTCTTTATGTCAACCACTATATCGTAGAAGTTATTTTCAATCGAGCCGAGATAGATGTTGGGCTGATTATTGTGGCTGAGCGCAGTTCCGCTTGCCGCGTCCACGCCGGCAAAGTTGCCACCCAACCACTGCTGATCCGCAGCTTTGGCCGGTAAGAACACTTTGAACGAATCACCCTTCTTCAGATACACATGACGGAAGGTGTAAACATTGTTATTGTCTACGGGACCGAGCACCGTCAAAAGTGTGCTCTTATCCGACCAAGCGTCGCTCAGCTCAAACCCGTTGGTAAAGTTGCCGCGCAGATAAACGGTGACTCCGGCCGTAGGTGTGCCGTTAACGCCTTTGGTTGTTATTGTGTTGCCGCTGTTGGACGGGTCGCGCTTTTCGTTGGTGAACACCTGCGCCATCTTTATCTTACCTGCAGTAGCGTCGGCGCTGAGCGATCCGTCACTGCCGACCGTGCCGCCGGACAAAGATGTCAGAGTAATATTCCACAGTGATTTCTCGTAGCTGGAGCACAGGTCAACAATCTTGAAGTTTCCGTACCACTCCCAAACGTTCATGGCGTTTTCAAGCCCTTCGGTTTGCAGACCGTATGCGGCATGCAAATAGGTGTCGTTGCCGCTCTTTCTTCTGGTGACAATGACAAACTGCATATCATTGTACACGGGCACATTCTCGATGATGTATTCGTTTGCAGTGCCGTTCTTTTTGGCATTTTGACCGGCAGTCCAATTAGTACCGTCAATCGTGTAGTAAATGAAGGTACCTTCCTTACCGTTCCACTGCGCATCAAGCTCAAAGTCCGACGTAACAGCTGTAGCAAAGTTATAAAGCGTGTTGCCTAAATACCAGCCTGTAAACTCCCAACCGGCCTTTTCCGGATCGGCGGGCTTTTGCACCTTGCCGCCGTGCTCTATCGTCTGGCTTGCAACAGCGGTTCCGCCGTTACTGTTAAACGTGACGGTGTAGGTTATAATCTCATACACGGCAGTCAGTTCGATAGTGTTGTCAGCCGCGTTCTTGAACGAGTCAAGCGTAATTGCCGACACGGTGACGCCGTTAAGAGTCCAGTGCTTAAACTTGTAGCCTGCTTTTATGCCGCTAGGCGTGGGAAGAGTAAACACGTCTTCCTTTTCCACCGTGAACAATGTGTATTTCTCGTCTGTTATGGCGGTTGCCGTGACCGATACGCCGTTGACAGACACGTTAACCTTGTATTCGATTGTGTATTCGATTATATCCCAATGTGCAACAAGGTCAAGCGAAGTAACGTTGATCTTATTGCCCTTTTCCCACTTTGTGCTTCCGCTCCACCAGCCGGCAAACGAATAGCCGTCTTTTGTGGGCGTGGGAAGCTCGGGAAGTACGCCGTCGTACGTGCAGGTGATGGAATCGTCTGCATTGAGCGTGCCGCCCGCGGGGTTGAACGTGACGGTAACGTCGTTTGCCGTCCATGCCGCAACAAGCGTAATATTGCCGATGACGGGAGTGGTAAATGTGTATACTTCACCGTCAAGCGTGCCCAAATGCCAGCTGTCAAACGTATAGCCGGTCTTTTCCGGATCGGCGGGCTTGTTATTGCCTACCGTCTTGCCGTGCTCTACCTTTATTTCGGCGTGCTTATCGCCGTCCACCATGAATGTTACGGTGTACTGCTTAAGCGTCCACTTGGCGTAAAGGGTAATGGGTCCCATGACGCTGCTGCCGAATACGTACTTCGCATTTGCCGAGCAAGCGCTGTCGGTGTACCAACCGCCAAAGTCATATCCTTCGCGAGTGTGCTTGGGGGCTTGAGATTCTTGGATTGCTCTGCCGGTAACGATAGGAACAGGTTCCAATGTAGGCGCACCTTCGTAATTAAGGTCAAACGTCACATACACGGACGCCTTGTCGGAAATGAGCGCGTAGAACACCCTTTCGCCGAATTCGGTCGTGTCTATTGCACTGACAAGCGCGCTGTCGTTGGTGGGATTGCTATCCAAAGTCCAGCCCTTGAACTCATAGCCCGCGCCCACAATCGTAATATCGTCTTTGGTCGGGAGAGTGAGTCCTTCGCCGTAAGTGTACGAGTCGGGAATGGGATAGCCGTCTTTGAATGTGGCGGTGTAGTCCACGCCCTCGGTGATAAACCTAAACGTGACGTTGTAGCTCTCCGCAGTCCACGCGGCGATAAGCGTAATATCCTGCGTTACGCCGTCTTCAAAATTCCACTCTTTGCCGTTATACATCCAGCCACCGAAGGTGTAATGCAATCTTGTGGGATCTGTGGGCTTTTCTATATTGGTGTTGTAGGTTGTTACCGAAACGGTGGATTCGCTATTCAGCGTACCTTCGCCCACGTTGAACGTTACGGTAAGCGCTTTTAGCGTGATTTCAAAGATCTTTTCTTTTCCGCCGTAAACGACCTTTGCGTTGGTTATGCCCGCGTGCGTATTGTCTTCTACGGTTATTGTGCAGTCGACCTCGTCGGTGACGATTTCGCTCTTGCCGTTGTTGTAGTAAGCGGTTATCACAAGTCCGGTCTTGTCAACCGTCTGCCCAATCTTATACTCGGGCATTTCGGTGTAATCGACTTCTATTCTTGTAAGCGCCGCCGCAACGATTTTTACATTAAACTCGGCGGTGTAATCTTTGTCGCCGTAGCGGTACGTAACGGTTGCGGTAACACTTTCCGCAATTACGGAAGTGTCGACGGAAATGGTGTACTCGGTGGAAAGCTCTTGCGTGACGTTACCGTTGTTGAACACGGCTTTTACAACCAAATTGGCAATGTCGCCGGCTGCAACAACCTTACCCTGCGCAATCGTAGGAATTTCGTCAAACGGATCTACCGCAATGCCGGTAAACTTGTTTTTAAGCTGAATCTCAAGTTCCGTCTCGAACTGCCTTCCGTTTACGGTTGCGGTTACGGTAAGCGTCACTGTTTGCGAATCGTTAAAGCTGTCACCCACCGTTGCCTTATTGGGCAGAGCGGAAACAGTGTAATCGGCGGTAGCCACCTTGTTGCCGTTGTTGTACACAACGGACACGACCATGCCGTCTTTATTGAATTCATCGCCCACGTAGTATTCTTTATTGGTGGGTTGTGTTGTGATTTCAATACCCGTAGCCGCAACTTCCACCGCGGTAAACGTGTGATTCACTACGGTGTTGCCGCAGACGAGTTTGACGGTGTTGCGTCCGGACTGGGCGACGTAATCGCCTACCAAAGTTACGGTCAAAGTTGCGGTGCCCGATTTTGCCGTAAAGTCGCTTGACTTAAGCGTAGCGCCTACGTATATCGTGCCGGAGGTTACGGTGATTGTCTTGTGCGACTCCACTCTGATTGTGGGAGCGGTGGCATTTGACACGTCAAACACGATGTCGTATGATCCGCTCGCGCCGGTAAACAGTATGTTATCGGAATCGCCGCCGTTGTTCGCCTTTTCTTTGCCGAGCGTAATCGTCTTATCCAATGCAAACGCCGTTGCCGTTATGCCGAACCACGTTCCGCCGCCTTCGACTTTGGCGTCGGTAACAAACATCTTGAATGTGTCGTACTTGTTGAAGTACACGTCGGTAAAGTAGTACTTCTTTCCGACCGTGGCGGTGAGAATGCCCGCGCTCTCGTTGGACCAAGCAACGCTGGGCTTAAACTCGTTGAAGTTGCCCTTGATATAGACGGCTTTGTCCCCTGCTTTATCCGCATCGCCGGACGCGACGTTGGGATTTTCCGCGCCGTCCGGATCGCGCAGCGGCATGCCGTTGTTTACAAGGCTTATGGACACCTGACCTGCCTGCACGTACATATTCCACTTGAAGGACGCATAGGCAGAAGCGTACTTGGTTACCTTGTAGAGATATTGTTTGCTTCCGTTCTTTTCGCCGTCTTCTTTTGTGCCGAACGAAATTTCCGACGTGGTAATCTGCGACGGCGTGATATAAGTGCCTATTGTCGCGCCGTTCGGCTTGATTTCGGTATCGTAATTGGCATTGCCTGCTGCGTCATAATAAGACAGATAGAACAGCGCGCCTTCGGCAAGAGTAACGCTATTGACCGTGTATTCGGGCTGGCCGTTCATACCGGTGCCACTCGTAGCCTTTATCGCCTTAACGTCTTTCCAGTCACCGTTATTGGTTATGCGCAGGAACCAGCCGTCTTTGGGATTTTCTCTCCACTGCGCCTTGAGCGTGATGTCGCCTTTTACCGCTGTGGCAAAGTTGTACTTGGTAGTCTGCATATTGCCGTTTACAACCAAATACCAGCCGTCAAAGTCATTGCCGGTCAATGTCGGATTCTTTGCGGGCGCGGACACTGCGGTGTTGTACGCTACTTCCTTCTTTTGCGTGCTTAAGCCGCCGTCAAACGCGCCGCCGTTGGCGTCAAACGTAACGGTGTACATGTTGGAGTAGTGCGCGTAAACTGTGACCGTAGTGTTGCTGCCGATGCCTTCCAGCTCATCCGCAATACTCGTAATCAGGTCGCCGCCTTGCGCCGCACTGTACCAGCCGATAAAGTACCAGCCGCCTGCCGTACCCGTAGCGTTGATTGTGACTTGAGCCTTTGTAGGCAACACAATATCGTTTACATTTGTGATGTCAAACGGCTTGTCGTTTATCTTTTCGCCGTAATCGCCCATGTTGTACACAAGCGTGTAAGCAATGGGAGTCCACTTTGCGTAAAGCGTAATTTTGTCGCCCGTTTCGGGAATATCCGCATATGTGAGCGATTCTATCCTATCGCCGCCGCTTGTCTTAGCCCAGCCGTCAAAGGTGTAATGCGTTCTTGTTTGCACGCCCAAGGAAAGCGGAACAAACTGCATGGCCTTATCGGTGCCGGTAACCGTATATCTTGTGGGATTGCCCGCGGCGAGAGTACCCTCGTAACCGAGAACGTATTCTACGGTGTAGGAGTTTGCCGACCACGTTGCGACAATATCCATGTGCCTGTTGACCTTGAGCGGGAATGTGACCGTCGAGCCTTCGCACACCCAACCGACAAATGTAAAGCCTTTAAGCGTGGGTCTTTGCGGTTCGGCAAGCTTTTCCGCGTCGGCGCGCACAGATCTCGACTCGGGCATTGTCACGGTGTAGTTGTCCAGTCCGTCAAGGAATTGCACGTAATATTCGGTCTCACCCGCAACGTCCAGATTGAGTGTTATGGATTGCTCCGCCGTCACCGTAACGTTGTTTTCGGTATAGCTGACGGTGATTGTTATTAGTGTAAGCTCATTGACTGCTTTGAATACTGCGCGCGAGTCCAAATAATCGGATGTAAACGTTATGCTTTCCGCACCGATTGTTTTGGGTTCGCCTTTGTTGTATGTTACTGTAAACACATATCCGGTCGCCAAGAATTTGTTGCCCGACCTGTACGTAGGAACATCCTCGGGAGCGGTAAACGTGATTGACGTGGGCACAATAGCCGTAGCGGTAACAACCACCAGCTTGCTCTGGTCGGCGTATTTTACGGTAACATTGTTTTCGCCCGCTTCAAGAGTGGTCGGCGTGACGGTTATGTCCGTCGTTACCTGTTGTTTTAAGTCGGATTTACCGTTGAACAGCGCATACACAGTAAAGTCGCTCGCCGCGATTGTGTCGCCTTCAAAGAAGGTTTTTTGTGCGGAAAGCGTTGCGTCAATGCCGGTGAGCTTGTTCTTGAAAATTACGTCCAGCGTTGCGGTATGGTCTGCGTACGACACCGTAAGTGTGACCGTTATTTCACCGAACTTATTCTCAAGCGCTTCCACCTTGGCTATGTCCGCAGCGGTAAACGCCGAAACGGTGTAGCCGGATTCTATTACTTTGGGATTGCCGTAATTGTAAGTGACGGAAACCGTAATATCCGAAATATCCACCGCGTCGCCTACGTAATACACTTTGTCGGGCTGCTTAAGCTCCGCCGTGATACCTGTAGATTGAGGCTCGCGCGCCGTGTACTCCACTACTTCCACCGCGCCGTTGTACACTACGGTAAACGTGTTTTCGCCCGATTGCGCTTGCGCTGCAACAAGCGTGTATTCGGTAACGGGATTACTGTTAAACGTGACGGTAATATCGGACTTTGTAAGCGGCTGACCTACATACGGAATATTGTTTACGGTAGCCTCAAGCTTGCCGCTTTCGTATATGGTAAGCGTTGTTCCGTCGTAAACCAAGTTGTACACGCCGTCGTTGGGTACGATAATGTTGGGAGCGTTGCTATCAGACAACGCGATAGGACTGCCAAGCTTCCAAGTTCCGCCCTGCCACTTCTGCTTCGTAGCGCTGCGTGTAAGAATCTTAAACTCGTCGTACTTTTTGAGCATGACGTTTTGGAAATAGTATACGCCGTTTACAAGCTTGACTGCCGAGTTACGCGCCGTGTCAAACGCCCACTCGTCGCTGACATAATTAAACCCATCGGTAAAGTTGCCTATTAAATATGCAACATCGACCGCGGCATTGTCTTTTCCGAGCTTGTTGGTGCCGGTCAATGATTCGCCCGTAGCCGGATCGCGCATCATGTTGTAGCCGTCAATGATGAAGGTGACGTACTTTTCGGACTTTTCGTTAATGCCGAAATCTATCGTCCAAGTGACGTTTGTCGCATCGTACGTTTTTATTACAAAGTTATTATTTCCGTCGGTAGTTATTCCGACAGTCATAGCCGCAGACGGAACAATCGATGTGCTCGCATCGTGGTAATCGTGCGTAGTCCAAGTTATTGCGGCGTCGCCTGTTTTTGTCGAATCATAATCTACAAACTTAAACTCATAGTTGGCAGCAAGCTTAAGTCCGCTTATGGAATATTGATTTGTGCGGAGAACGGTAACCTTGTATTTGGTTATTGTGGAATCCCCAAAAGCGATTCCCCAACCGTTGAAGTTGCCGATAACGTATATTCCGCTTTCGGCGGTGGTGAATAGCTTCCACACCGCATAGAACGTTTTGTCTGCGGTTATGGTGTAATCGCTTTCCGCACAAGCCGTGCCGTTTTCGGTAAGACTCCAGTATAAGAATGTATATCCGCTGCGTTCGGGCTCGGCGGGCAGAGCAACCTTGCTGCCGTCCTCTACCGTCTTTCTCTCATATTCGCCGCCGTCCGCGTATCCGTAATCGAATATTACGGTGAACTGCTTTTTGTTGACGTTTACCGTGATTGTGGGGGTTACGGTGATTGTGCCGTTGTACGTAAACGTAATTACGGCCTCGCCCGACACGATAAACTTTCCGTCACCGTCCAGAGCGGTACTTGTAAAGGTGATTAAGTCGGTGTTTATTTCTTCGGGCAGGTCATCGTTGTACATGGCGGTAAAGGTAAGTCCCGACATGTCAAACGCGTCGCCCACCCTAAACGTTTTGCTCGGCGTGCCTGTGACCTTGACGGACACAACTGCGCGCGCAACAACTTCCACGGTGACGCGCGCGTCTTTGCCTTGGTACTTAACGGTGACGACTGCCGCGGGATTGGGCGCGGAAAAATCGTACTCGAGCTGGTAGTCGGTAATTACTTTATTGCCGCCCTTGTCGTACACGGCTTCCACAACCATGCCGGCATTATCGAAGGTTTGACCTACTACATATGTTGTCTTGCTCGGTTGAGCGGAAACCACTATGCCGGTAAGAACGGGATCGGGTTCTGTCTCCGCAGGCTGTACGTTTACCGTGATTGTGGGGGTTACGGTGATTGTGCCGTTGTACGTAAACGTTATTACGGCGTCCCCATCCGTGGTGAACTTTCCGTTATTGTCAAGCGCAGGGCTTGTAAACGTGATTAAGTCGGTGCTTATCGTTGCAGGGTCGCCCACGTTGTACGTGGCGGTAAAGGTAAGACCCGTCATGACAAACGCGTCGCCTACCTTGAATGTGCCGCTCGGCGTACCGGAAACAGCAACGGAAACTACGATACGCTCAAGCACTTCTACGATTACTTGTTTGCTCTTGCCTTGGTACATAACGTTGACGACCGCCGAAGGATTGGCTACGGAAAAATCATACTCGAGCTGGTAGTCGGTAATCTCTTCCTTATCGCCGCTGTCGTACACGGCTTTTACAACCATGCCCGCTTTGTCAAACGTCTCGCCTACGTAATAGGTTTTCTTTGTAGGCTGAGCGGTTATCTCTATATCGGTAAGCGTACGTTGTACGTTTACCGTAATCGTGGGAGTAACGGTGATTTCATCGTTGTAAGTAAACGTTATTACAGCGTTGCCCGATTTTGTAAACTTGCCGTAACTGTCAAGCGCGGGGCTTGTAAACGTGATTAAGTCGGTGCTTATCGTTGCAGGGTCGCCCACGTTGTACGTGGCGGTAAAGGTAAGACCCGTCATGACAAACGCGTCGCCTACCTTGAATGTGCCGCTCGGCGTACCGGAAACAGCAACGGAAACTACGATACGCTCAAGCACTTCTACGATTACTTGTTTGCTCTTGCCTTGGTACATAACGTTGACGACCGCCGAAGGATTGGCTACGGAAAAATCATACTCGAGCTGGTAGTCGGTAATCTCTTCCTTATCGCCGCTGTCGTACACGGCTTTTACAACCATGCCCGCTTTGTCAAACGTCTCGCCTACGTAATAGGTTTTCTTTGTAGGCTGAGCGGTTATCTCTATATCGGTAAGCGTGCGCTGTACGTTTACGGTAATTGTGGGGGTTACGGTGATTGTGCCGTTGTAAGTAAACGTTATTACGGCGTTGCCGGTTGTAGTGAACTTATTATCGGAATCGAGAGCGGGGCTTGTAAACGTGATTAAATCGGTTGTGATTGTTTCGGACAAATCGTCGTTGTACGTGGCGGTAAAGGTAAGTCCGTCCATGTCAAACGCGTCGCCCACCTTAAACGTTTTGCTCGGCGTGCCAGTGACCTTGACGGACACAACTGCGCGCGCAACAACTTCCACGGTGACGCGCGCGTCTTTGCCTTGGTACTTAACGGTGACGACTGCCGCGGGATTGACTACGGAAAAATCGTACTCGAGCTGGTAGTCGGTAATCTCTTCCTTATCGCCGTTGTCGTACACGGCTTTTACAACCATGCCGGTTTTATCAAAGGGCTGGTTTACTATATACGTCGTCTTGTTAGGCTGGGCGGTAATCTCTATGTCGGTAAGAATGGGATCGGCGGGCTTTTCCGTCCACTGCGCATACAGCTTTAGATGTTGGGTAACTTTTTTGGTAAAATCGTACTCGCTGTTTCCTGCCGTATCGGTAGTCCACTTGTCGAATAGATATCCGTTTCGCGTGGGATTGGCAGGCTTTTTGGCAGCCGAATCCACATTTACCTTTTCGGAAAGGTAAACGCCGTCATCCGGAGCGCCGACGTAGTTATAATAATACGTTACGGTTCTCTTGTCCGGAAGCTTTACCTTGGAGCACGCAAGAGCGGCGCCGACGGTAAACACCAAAATGGCAACAATAAACAATAACCCTATCTTTCTTTTCATCATTACCCCCAACTATATTGCGATGGACGCACTTTCAGTTGATATATTATATGATACTACTCTTATAATAGTTTGTCAATAGAAAATTTAAATTTTGTACCGACGCTGTATAATTTGCGCCGTCTTGACATCAATCGAGCGCCGTGATATAATCGCGTATATGAATCTGTTACCAAACAATATCGATTTAACCGGAATGGACTGCCATATTCACAGCACATTCTCCCCCGACGCTTTGAGTATAGGCGCAGACCTTCCGCAAAAAATTGCGGACAAAGTGCGTGCACGCGCTTTGCGCGGCTTTATTATTACCGACCATTTGGATATTGGACATTGGAACGGATATATTATCGACTTTGACAAATACTTCTCCGCATGGAACCGAGTGCGCGATGACAACCCCGATTTGACTATATATATAGGATTGGAAGTCGGGTTTGAAAAACAGCACGACAAGCAGACGGCAAAGCTCATAAAAGATCTGCCGCTCGAATACGTGATTAACAGCGTGCATTACTATCCGCACGAAGACAGTCCGCCGTACCTGTCGTATCTGAACGCAATAAGGCAATCGCTGGACGCCGACTACGCCTTTAACACAATCGGGCATATCGGGTTTTTGGAGCGGTACAAGGGCGACCCCATGCTGTACAACGACTACCGCGAAATAATGGACGACATAATAAAAACCGCCGTGTCGCGCGGAATACGGATAGAAGAAAACACCAACGCTCCGCTGCCGCCCCACCAGCCGCGCGAAGGCTTTTTGCGCGCATATAAAGCCGCCGGCGGAATAAGACCGGTGCTCGGCTCGGACGCGCACACCTCGGACAAAATCGGTCAACACTTTAAAGAAGCAAACGAATTTTTGGATGGAATATTCGATTGACAAATCAAATAATTATAATTTTTAAATAAATTATAAAACACTTGACAAAGGTAAAGGCATATGATAGTATTATGAAAATGACAAAGGCGTCGCAAGTTTTTTGCGGCGTCTTTTTGTTCTTGATTATCACCGGAGGAAGAAATTATGACTCAAACACTATCCGCAAAAGCACGAATATGCTCGATACTAACCGCTATTGTAATGTTGCTTTCCGCGCTGCTTATTTCGGCACGACCTGCCACTGCATTGGCTGAGAATTGGACTAATAAAGAATACGATATTGATCCCTATCATGTTTGTGACAACAGTTGCTACAAAAACATATATTATTTGACCGACAATCCGTATGCGGAATTTTACGTAAACTATTTTTTGCGCGGCATGGTTAACGCATACGCACGACAGCACAGCGCTTTTAACGAATTTAAATATTACGACTTGCTCGCTTTTGGTGCAGATTGGCGCGCAAGCAGCTTGGATTCCGAGCGATTTGGAGATCCCAAATCGGAGCTTGTCCTTAATCCGATAAAAGACGCTTTGGTGATATTGGAACTTAACGAAAGACTGCCAATGCAGTTTTCGGATGACGAACTTTATTTTCCTACGTATGAATTATACTTTACGCTCAAAAAAATGAAGGAAAAAAATTGCAAAATTATGTTTATTTGCAATACAGACGAACTGTTTTTTAACGACTGTGACGAAAATAACAGATTTTTGGACCTTGTAGACGTACATATCAATACCGATATTTACTCGTACTTTGCGGAAACCTTTTGTTCTGTTTTTACCGAAGGTCCGGTGTCCAATACTACGATAATACTTGATAAATCTATGTCCCAATTTGTTTTGTCATCGGATTACATTTATACAGAGCGTGGGTACAGAGACATATATGGCGGAGGATCGATATATGGAAGCAGATACGGATTTGTGGACGGGTTTCTTTTTCCTTACATAAGAAAAACTTTCGGCTTTACCAGAACAACTGCATTATATAATGACAACAAAAAACTTTTGGAAACTTTGCAGATGAATGTATTATGTTATATCGACGATAATATGTTTTACGATATAGCAAAAGAAAGCATGTATTATTGGTCGCCGCAGTCATATCCGTCATTCATAGAACAGTACGAAAGCAAAGCGTTTTACTTTGTAGGTTCAACGAGATACGGCGATGATTTGTACGAGTTGCGCGAATTGTTGATTGATATAGAGGAAACGGTCGGAATTAGCTTATTCGACAAATATATGTTTATAGAATACGGCTCGTTTAATTATATGGAAAATGAAACCAATATTCATGTTGCCGGCTTGGATAATTTAGGTATGGCAAACTTTATCGCTCCCATAGTACAATACTTTTTGTTTGACGACATAAATCCCGTCGATTGGGATTTAATAGACAACTGGGATGGTCGGTGCAAGGTTACCGTAAAACCCACGGGCGATGATTCATGGCTGAGAACTTTTGACGATCCGGACGATACAATCAATAAAGATGACGAAGAGCAATACTACAACAATTAAAGGGGACGGCTAAATGAAAAGGACGCTCACAATTATTGCAATAACATTGCTTGCGGCGCTGTGCA
>JAFLVI010000002.1:0-30639 GCA_022508405.1 Clostridiales bacterium | reverse complement strand
AGGAATTGACAATAGATCCCGAAAACCCGAAATACAAGAGCGACGGCAATTGCTTGATTTTAAAAAGCGACAACACGCTTTTGTTTGCCAACGAAAACAGTACAATACCTTCGTATGTGGATAAAATCGCGGCATATGCATTTTGTTCGGAAAAGCTTGAAAGCATTTCTATATCGAACGGTGTAAAACAGATACTTAGATTTGCTTTTTACTGTATTAATTTAAGGCATATGGAAATACCTGCAAGCGTAACCGATATAGAAACAGGCGCATTTGGGTTGAGCGATAATATAACTGAATTTGTCGTTGCCGATGACAATCCCGTTTACAAAAGCGACAATGGGTATATAATCCGAAAAAGCGACAATGTGCTCATGTTCGGCTGCTGCGGAGATATAGTTTTACCCGACTACATAACGGGCATAGCGGACTATGCATTTTACGGAAAAAAAATTACACAATCTGCTTTGATCATTCCAAAAAGCGTAACTTGGATAGGCAGTATATGCTTCGAATTTTGCAAAAGTTTGGAGTATGTGTATCTTCCCAATACTTTAAAGGAACTTAAAACTTGTTCATTTGTAAGAGAGACCAACGGAAAAGGAAAATATATTGGAGGAGTGCGCAGCCTTACAATCCCCGAAGGATGTGTAAATGATGCCTCCACAATTTCATATTCTGCGCCCGAATGCGAATTAGGCTATGACGACGGATATCCGTATGTAATATCTTATACGTATTCGGCACGTTCCATATTTTCTAACAATATACCCGATCGTATATTTATTTACGATGAAACCAAAGACGAGATATTCGGGTATCCGTACAGATACGGATATACGTTCGGCGGGTTTTCCGCTACCCCAAACGGAAGCCGTATAACAACACCCGAGGAGTTTCAACAAACCATATTTAAGGAGGACGGCATAAATAAAACCAAAGTATATCCTATATGGATTCCGAACCAAACAGTCTAAAGCAATAAATAAAAAACAAGCCCGACAAGGCTTGTTTTTTTATATTTTTAATGCCGAACATTAGCGGTTGCTTCTGCATTCTTAATTCTTAATTTTCTTACTCCACGACAAATATAAACGAGTACACGTCCTGACCGCCGTAAAAGTCGTAAAACTCCAAATCGGTGGTTTTGCTTATGTGCTCGGCGATTGTCGCCGTGATTTTTTCATCTACGGACTTTCCGCGCATGGCTATTATAATCGACTTGTCCGTCTTGTCTATATTGTCCAAAAGCTCGCACGACGCTTTTACGATATCCTTATTGCACGAGAGCAGAGTTTTGTCGGCAAAGCCCAAAAAGTCACCCTTTTTTATATTCATTCCGCCGACATGGCTGTCGCGCACGGCGTACGTGATTAGACCTGTTTCCACCGATTGAACCGCCTGCTCAAACGCGGCGGCTATTTTTTCCACGTTGTCGGACGAGTAGTCCAGCATGGACATTGCGGAAAAGCCTTCCGCAAGCGTTTTGCTGCCCACTACGATAATCTGCGATTTTTTGTACAGCTCCGCCGCTTGCTTTGCGGTGAGTATTATGTTGGCGTTGTTGGGCAGAACAAATATGACCTGCGCGTTAACCTCGTCGAATGCGGAAATAAAGTCCTGCGCGGACGGATTCATCGTCTGCTTGCCGTCCACCACGTAGTCGGCGCCCATCGATTTAAACTGCTCGATTATTCCGTCACCGTCCGCAACGGCCACGCACGCGTACTTTTTCCGCTCGGCTTTTTTGGGCGTTTGCCGCACAAACCTATTGCGCACAACCGCTTCGGTGTGCTGGATGGACATGTTTTCCACCTTGACGGCAACAAACTCGCCTATCGTCAAGCAATATGCAAGCACCTTGTCCGGCTCAAACGTGTGTACGTGTACCTTTATTCTGGTGCCCGTCTTGAACGCGACAATGGAATCGCCGCCCATTTTTTCCAGATAATCGATTAGCGTTTTTACGTCGTACTTTTCGGCGTCCGTCTTGCTGTTTAAAAGCTGCACGATAACTTCCGTGCAATAGCCGAACTTCATTTCGCTGTTTTCGTTAAACTTGCCGTCGTCCGCCGCTACAGTCTCGCTAATTTCGTGCGCCTGTGCGGTGTCCGCTTCGCCCATAAGCGCGCGGTTCATGCCTTCTACAATGTACACAAAGCCCGCGCCGCCGCTGTCTATAACTCCCGCTTCTTTTAACACGGCAAGAAGCTCGGGAGTGCGATCGAGCGACGCGTACAATTCGTCTATAAACACCGAAAAGTACGCTCCCAAGCTTTTGTCGTTATCCACCTTTTCCGCGCACTCGGTTGCCTCGCGCATTACGGTAAGTATTGTGCCCTCGGTGGGCTGAACAACCGCCGAATACGCTTGCTTTACGCCCGAACCGAACGCGGCCTTTATTTCCTTGATTCCCGCGCGCGCAACACCTTTAAGTCCTATCCTGACGCCTTCGAAAAACTGCGAAAGTATTACGCCCGAATTGCCGCGCGCTGACAAAAGCATGCCGCCGGCAAGCGCTTCCGCCACTGCGGAAATATCCTTACTTTGCACGGACGATAGCACCGCCACGCCGCCTTCTATGGTACGCGACATATTTTCGCCGGTGTCGCCGTCCGGAATGGGAAATACGTTTAACTCGTTAACCGTCTGCGCATTATTGCGCAAGTTAACCGCGCCGCTCCTTACCATATCGGCAAAGAGTGCCCCGTCTATATATTCCACCGCCATTTATTCTCCTAAAGTCGCAAATTGATTACCTAAGGCACACAGCGACACTGCCCCGGGGCCTGCGGTAGCGCCTACAGTCGGGCCTATGGGATTGATTATTATCTCCTTGGGATTGAGTCTTGCCTTGATAGCCTCCGCAAGATACTCCGCATCCTTATCGCAGTCGGCATGAGCTACGTAAATAGTCTGCTCTTCTACCGGCACTCCGCCGACAGACTTAACAAGCATGTCAACGCACTCGTCCAGCGAGTTCTTTCTGCCCTTGACCTTTTTGACCGCCTCGAGCTCCCCCGATCTGTTGATGATGATGGGTTTTATGCCAAACAGGTTGCCGAAAAACGCGGCCGTAGCCTTAACCCTGCCCGCGCGTTTAAAATACTCAAGCGACTCCACCGTGCAAAATTGCATGCCAAGCTTTACCGCCTTTTCCGCCGCCGCGGCCACCTCCGCCGCCGAAGCGCCCGCCATCGCGGCCTTAGCCGCTTCTATGGCAATCAAGCCCTCGCCGAGACATGAATTTAACGAATCTACGCAAATAACCTGCCTTTCGGGATATTTTTCCGAAAGCTGTTTTGCAACCGCCTGACCGGCGTTGAGCGAACCGGACATCTTTGACGAAAGCGACACGTAAACCACGTCCATTCCTTGCTCGAGATACTTGGAAAATACGCGCTCGAACTCGGCGGAACTAACCTGCTGGGTGATGATGCGTTTGCCGCCGCGCAAAGCGTCGTACAAATCCTTGATGGAAAACAAATCCCAATCGGTGGATGCCGGCACCTCTTTGCCGTCCCATACAACGCTCATCAGCGCATAATCCATGTCGTATCTCTCGCGCAACTCCTTGCCGAGATCGGAGCAGGAGTCGGTTATTACTTTTACTTTGTTCATTTTATCCTCCGTAATGTGGTTGAATAAATCAATACCGTCACATGATTGTGAAACAATATTTCATTATGTCATAAAATTTTTCATCGTGTCCTAATATTAACAAATATAGGTTTTTTTGTCAATCGGAAAAGGTAGGCTTCACGTTTTGCTTTTTCGCTTTTTGCGTCTCTCGCGCAGACACAAGCGTCTCGCGCACGATTATTTCCGCATACAACGCGCGCCTTTTATTCCACCGCCGTTTAATCGGATATTGCCGCGTACTGATCGCCGAATGCGTAAAGTGCAATCGTGTCCGGTCCTGCCGATGCGCCGATGATGGGACCTATGGCGTTGATGTAAATTTCTTTGGGATTTATTTTTGCCTTGACTTGCTCGGCAAGATAATCGGCGTCTTTTTGGCAGTCGGCGTGAACGACAAAAACCGTCTGCTCGGACGCTGGGAATTTGGGGTTAACAAGAGATTTTTCCAGCATGTTAACAAGCTCGTCCATCGAGTTCTTTCTGCCCTTAACCTTTTTTACCGCTTCGTTTTCGCCCTTTGTGTTGCTGATGAGAATGGGCTTTATTCCGAACAGATTGCCGAAAAACGCCGTAGCGGCCTTTACTCTGCCCGCGCGCTTAAGATATGTAAGCTCGCCCACCGTGCAGAACTGCATGGAAGCGGGCGTAATTTCTTCGGCATATGCCGCAACTTCTTCCACACTCGCGCCTTGCGCCGCTTTTTTTGCGGCTTCTATAGCGACAATCGCTTCGCCGCCGCACGAATTTTTGGGGTCTACGCAAATAATCTTTTGGTCGGGATATTTTTCCAGTAAGTTCTTTGCCACAACCTGTCCCCTAACGAACGAGCCGGACAGCGCACTCGAGCACGAAACGTAAACAATATCGTAGCCCTGCTCGAGATAGAGAGTGAAAATCCGTTCAAACTCGGCGTCGGGAACTTGCGTGGTGGTTATTCTGCTGCCGGCGCGCATTGCGTCGTACAACTCTTTTACTGTGTACAAATCCCAGTCGCACGAGGCCTGCTTTTCCTTGCCGTCCCACACAATGTTCATGCGGGCGTAATCCATGTCATATTTGTCGCGCAGGTCCTTGCCCATATCGGCGCAAGAATCTGTGATTACTTTTACTTTATTCACGGTTTCCTCCAATGATTTTTAGTTATTGGTTATATGTGCATATTAACATTTATATGCGTTTTTGTCAAATATAATAAGATAATACTGCGTTTTTAAAGTGATTTATTTATCGTCGTCCCGTTTGATTTCGTACCCGAAAATATCGTATTCCGGTTCGTTATTTTTTTCTTCGGGCTTTTGCTCGTTCTTCTTTTTTTTCAGCATTTCGGTCTTGCTCAGCCGTGCGGGGATTTTTTTAAGAACGGTTATTGACAGCGCGCAAAAGATAAAGTCGAGCGGAACAAGCACCACCGTTGCGATAACCGCCAGCACGGCGTAACCGCCCACTTTGCTCACCCATACATTTATGTTTATGTCCAAGCCCACCGTCAACACGTTGGTCGCAATCAAGTACACCACGCCCACCGTCAGGTTGAAAAACGCTATTATTATTACGGCGCGAATAGCCGCCGTCTTAACCTTAAAATACGAAAGCTTTTCCAAAAACACGGTAAGTACGCCGTACGGCGCAAAGATAAGTACAAACATAAGCCACTTTACGGTGAGTCCGCTCATCAAAAACATAAGCCCTATAGACGCCGCCGCACACAGCAGCCCGTATGCGACACTGCCGCGCTTACAAGCCAAAAATATGCAAAATGCCGCTAAATATAACGGCATAAAGCTGAGCGGAAGATACGCCGTAAAAGCGCACATTATTACGGCAAGCGCGGTGCACACCGCCGCCGTAGTCAATTTTTTGGTTTGAACATTCATCAGCAGAGCCTCTGCATAAGTGACGTGTTAAGATTGCGCACAAACAGGTGCAGAGAATCAGCAGCAACGCATCATGTTGCACAATAAGTCGGATAAGCAGTATGCACAGCAGCAAGTGGACAGACAGTTGGACATGTCCTGCGGTTGCCCGCCGCCGTAGTCGTTGTACGGGGGTTGGTTGTTGTACGGCCCGTAGTTATTTCCGCTTTGGTTTTGCTGCGGGCGGTTTTGCTGCGGCTGCGGCCCGCCCATTGCAAGGTTAAGCTTGTCAAGCGACGCGCGGTATTTGGAATTGTTGGGGTCTTCCCTAAGCGCCATTTCAAGCTGAGTTTTGGAATCGGTAAGCCACTCGCGCTTATAGAATATTATCGCCTGCATATAGTGCCATTCGCCGCTTCTGTCCTGAATGGAGTCAAGCATATCCTGCGCCTCGTCGTACTTGCCCTGACGGATAAGCTCGTCCACAGCGCTGAAGCCGACGTTTGTGTTTTGGTTGACGGTGTCGCGCTTTAGGTCGGCGGAAATAAGCACCCACGCTTCTTCCAGTTCCTGAAGCTTGCGTGCGCCCTCGTTGCCCTCTTCGCCCGAGCGAAATCTCTGTTCGCCGTACAGGTCGCGAAGTTCATTGTATTTGGATTGTAACAGTTCGGGGTCTGCCGATTTATCCAGTCCCAAAACCTTGTATGGATCTTTCATGGTACACTCCTTTTATACGCGCGGATTTTTCAGCTTTTTGGTAGACTGCAAAAGCTCCTCTACCTTGCCGGACAGACCGTCAAAAACTATGTTGCGAATCAGCGCGTAGCTTTGACAAAACTTAAGTCCGTTAAAGCATTCCTGTGCGCGTGCACATATGCCGTTAAAGCAAAACAAAAGCTCGTCCTTATGCTTGGCAATAAAGTCTTTTCTGTTCGTAAATCCGCCGTAGCAAGCCAAAAACGGGTTGTAACGCTTGTGCTTAAAGTCTTCTGTTATGTCGTCCAGCGCATCGGTTAGATAAACGAACTTGCCTATATTATAGCACAATCCTTTTAAATTGTCATCTGTTTGCACGCCCAAAATCAAATCGGGCAGGTTTTTAAGCAGTGCGGCAAAGGGGTCGGCGGCTCTGTCAATGCTGCTCACTCCCGATTTTTCCACTTTTCGCTGTGCGGCATACGCCTTTTCTATTGCGTCGTAAATATGCGGGTACGCCTTTTTTGCCGCGCGAAAGGGCTTGCGCAGCGCACGCCTTGCTATTTTGTATTTGATTCCGTCGCCGTCTATGACTCCGTCGTCCGCTTTTTGGTATGACAGCAAAATGTTTGTTGCCGCAAGCTTTTCCAAAAGCGGATTGGGCTGCAAAATCGCCTTTTTTTTGGGATTGAGTATACAGCCGCGTTCTTCTATTACCACGTTTGCCGCCGAGTAGTCGTGTAAGAGCGCCGAAAAAAACGCAAAGTCGTAGTTGGTGGTAAAACGCGGAAGATTGCCGTACAGCACGCCCGTCTGACAGCACATTCCGCAATAGAACGCCCTATAAAGCACAAAGTCGCTTGCCTTGAGCGTCGATTTGTCGGGGACTACGTATCCGTACATCAGACGCGCACAAACCCGATTTTTTTGTATACTTTTTCCAGCGTTTTGCGCGCGATGTACGCCGCCTTGGACGCGCCCGCTTTCATCAACTCGCAAAGTGCGTTATCATCGCTTCTGAGCTTTTCGTACTTTTCGCGCACCGGCCTAAGCGCTTCTACTGTCGCTTCGCCTACGCGCGTCTTAAACTCGGCGTAAGAAGAAGACTCAAACTCGCTCTCCGCCTTTTCTATCGTTATGTCGTTGACCGCCGCGTAAATCGTTAAAAGGTTTGTTATGCCCGCCTTGTCCTTGCCCGCCTTTACCTTGGTGTCGCAGTCGGTTACGGCGCGCTTAAACTTGCGCATAATCACGTCGGGCGTATCCAAAATAAAAATCGTCCCGTCGCCTTCGCCTTCGCTCTTGCCCATCTTTGCCGTGGGGTCGGAAAGCGAATGTATGCGCGCACCGTAAGTGGGGATCTTGCCGACCGGAACGGTGAATGTAGGGCTGTAACGGTTGTTAAACCTGTTTGCTATGGTGCGGCAAAGCTCCACGTGCTGAAGCTGATCTTCGCCTACCGGCACAATGTCCGCTTGATAAAGCAGTATATCCGCCGCCATAAGCACGGGATAGTCAAACAGCCCAACGTTGATATTGTCGGGCGCCTTTTTGCTTTTGTCCTTAAACTGCGTCATGCGGCTGGCTTCGCCGAACATGGTGTAGTTGTTTAAAAGCCAGCTAAGTTCCGCGTGCGCGGTGACGTGCGACTGCATAAAAACAGTGTCGCGTTCGGGGTCTATGCCGACGGCAATCAACAGCGCAAAAAGCCGCTTGCTGTTTTCCCGAAGTTCTTTCGGTTCGATCGCAACCGTAATGGCATGCAAATCGGCAACGGCAAAAAGCGCGTCGCAGGTTTTGCCCATGTCGCCCCAGTACTTCATTGCACCAAGGTAGTTGCCCAGCGTGGGGTTGCCCGTAGGCTTTATGGCGGAAAACACGCGCTTGCGCTTTTCCGCATTTTGCTGTATTTGTTCGTTCATGATATTTTTATTTTTTACAATATTTTTCCGATAGAAATTTAGCTATATCCGATAGCGGTATTGCGTTGTCTGACGGCTTAGCCGAAAGCGCGTTTACAAGCGCTTCGGTCGGCTCGCATGCGGTTATCTCTTCCATGTGCCTAAATTGCTGTTCGATATCCATAGGCGGCTTTTCGCCCAGCGCGGAAAGAACGGCTTTTGCGGACCTGTACGGATCGGCTACAGACAGCACCGCCGTGGGGCGGACAAACTCCCGTTTAAGCGCCGCAAAGCACGCCGCCGCGGTACGGACGTCCACTGTGTATCCGTACTCGTCAAACATATCCGCTATCGCGTTTTTAATGTCCGCGTCGCCCGTGTTGCTTCCGGCAAACAGGCGCAAAGCACCCATCTCGCTTTCCGTTACAGAAAACCTGCCGACCGTATTCAGCTCGTTCATGCGCGCGGCAGTAAGCTCGGCATTATTTCCGCTTAATGCAAAAAGCAGACGTTCCAAATCGTACGGCAAAGTGTCTATTGCGCCGTTTGTGTCGTACTCGCCCGAATCGATAAAATCGATAAACGCCGCATGCTTTGTGCCGGCCGTCACAAGCTTGTTTATCGGCAAGCCTATTTGTGCCGCATAGTAGCCGGCGATAATGCCGCCAAAGTCGTCTATAGGCAACACAAAGTCGATTTTGTCTCCGGCCTTGATTTCGTCCGAATTGACAAGGTCGCAGTACGCCGAAAAGAAGTACGCAATCTGCGGAACGATTATGCCGATATTGGCAGAGCTTACGTCCGCCGAAAACTTATTATTCTCTTTAAGCGCCGCAGTTAAACCGACGTCTGAGTAAGCCGATTTGACTGCAAAGCGAATTAAGTCATAGCTTGCCGTAACGCCCACGGCACAGACGTTGCTGTCTTTTACTGCCGCAAGCTCGCGCTTATTAAGCTCGCTAAGTTCGTCCCGAGAATAGAATATTATTGCTTCCGTCCCCTTGACGCCCGCAAATGCTTGCGCCACAGCCACACCCGTTTCGTCCGATGCGGCAAAAGGTATTATCGTATCGGACGAAATGTTTAATTTCGCTTTGGCGCGCTCTATGAGCATTGGCAAAACGCATAACGCCATGTCCTTTGACGAACAGGCCTTGCCGTGCCACAGCTCCACAATAAAGGCGTTGTCGTCTATCTTGACAGTGGGCGCGGGGTCGTCGAAATCAGCAAACGCTTTTTCCGCAATGCCGCCGACGTCGAAATCGAAGAACGCGCGGAGGACCTTGTCTGCGCGCCCTACATAATCAAGGTCGAGCATATCCTTATAACTCAAGATAGGAAGCGTTTGCGGCACATACAGTCCGCCGTCCGATGCAAAGCAATCGAGCACGGCTCTATCGCCGCCCACAACCGCCGAAGCATCGCGGGAGGAGATGTATTTAGTCATTGATTATTTTAAACTTGTTCATAAAGTTGGGAAGCTTTGCCGCCGATACCGTAGCGGTAAAATCGGTGTCGGCAAACTTTTCCATAGTATCGAAAATGGGTTTGAGCGCCTCGGGCTCAACGGCAAGAAGTCTGCTAAGCCCGTCGATAAACACATACTGAATATCGAAGTTGGTGGCGAGCATGCCCTTTAAAAACCCGCTGAGTTCGTAAGTATTTCTGACGCCGTACTCCGCCACGTTGACAAAACGGATGTTGGGCGCAAGACCGAGCGACTGGTTGTTGTCGGTAATAAAAATCACCTGACCGGTGGCCGTTTCGGCGGCGGCGTTGGCGCCGTCCATAACGCGCTTTGTTTTGCCCGTTCCTTTTTCTCCGTAGATAACAGAAATCATAATATGTATTCTCCTTTTTGGTTTTTTTAATCTTTAAGCTGGGACACAAACGCGGCAATGGCGTCCAGTCCGCGCTCGATATCGATTTCGGACGCGGCATAAGAGAGCCGCACGTAGTCGGGTGCGCCAAAGCTTTCGCACGGGATGACCGCCACCAAAGCTTGCTCGAGCAGTACGGACGCAAAGTCGAACGCCGTTCTGATACGCTGTCCGTCATACTGCTTGCCTATAAACTTGCCCACCGACATCATAATGTAAAACGCGCCCTTAGGCTCGATATACTGTACGCCCAGCCGCTGCAGACGCAACATCATAAGCGCACGCCGCGCGTCGAACGTAGCCTTCATGCTCTCCAAAAACGCTTCGCCGTGCAGCTTGTCGGAAAGCGCAACCGCGGAAGCGTACTGCGCTATGGAGTTGGCGTTGGACGTACTGTGGCTTTGCATACTGGACATTGCGGAAGCGATATGCTCTTCCGCCGCCGCGTAGCCCACGCGCCAGCCGGTCATGGCGTAAGTCTTGCTCAATCCGTTTATGACGATTGTGCGCTCCTTTAGCACATCCGAATATGCGGCAATGGAATGGTGCCTGCGCTCGTACGTAAGCTTTTCGTAAATCTCGTCCGACACCACAAAAATCTCGTGCTTTTCTATCTCCGCCGCCAGCGAGTTGATTTCGCTTCTGGTGTACACGGCGCCCGTCGGATTGTTGGGGTTGTTAAGTATAAACGCTTTGGTCTTGGCGTTTATTGCGCCCGCGAGTTCTGCGGGAGTTATCTTAAAGCTGTTTTCCGGCTTAGTCTCCACAAACACAGGCACGCCGCCCGCCATTTTGACAATCTCGGGATAGCTGAGCCAGTACGGAGACGGAATAATAACCTCGTCCCCGGGGTTTAGTATTGCCATAAACGCGTTAAACAACGAATGCTTTGCGCCGTTGCTTACAACTATATTTGACGGCTCGTAGTCCAGCGCGTTGTCGTTTTTAAGCTTTTGGCAAATCGCCTGCCTGAGCGCAGGAGTGCCCGCCGCAGGCGTGTACTTGGTAAGTCCCTTGTCCAAGGCTTCGCGTCCCGCGTCCATAATATAATCGGGCGTGATAAAATCGGGCTCGCCCGCCGCAAAGGACACGACGCGCATGCCGTCCGCTTTCATCTTTTTTGCGCGCGCCGTTATCTCCAAGGTCAACGACGGCGAAATCTGTTTTGCTCTTTTTGCTATTTCCAACTGAGTTTCTCCTTATTGTAAAAGCAAGGATTATTTTTATTTATTGTACAACATCTGTATCAAAAATGCAACCTTATTATAATTCTTAATTCTGCATTCTTAATTCTTAATAATCTTCACTCCGTCGCGCGAAAACAACTGTTTGGCTTTTTCTATATCCTGCTGAAAAATATCGTCTTCCGTGCGTTCTATGTGCGCACGGCGGGTTTCCTTAAGCGCGTCAAGCGCACTGTTTAGCACGTTTAGTACGCTCTGATCGCTCATCTGTAAAAACACTTCGTCGGGCGATACAAAAGCAATATAGTCGTCGCGCTCTTTTGCCGTAACGCCTTGTGCCAAATACCGCATTACTCGCGCCGAAAAAGGCGCGTCGGACTTTCGCAAGATTCGCACAATCTTGCCCTGAAGCTCCAACCCCTGCTCGGCAGTAGCCTTTGTGTGCCTAAACTCGCCTTCGTCCGCGGCGGTAACTCCGGTTGTGCGACTGACAGGCCGAACGCGTTGACTTTGTGCCGCACGCGGTGATACCGGCTCGGGCGGCGGGTCAAACCGCTCGGGCGGCGGCTCCAAATCGTACGCCGGCACAGGGTCACACTCCTGCGGCGTTACGTCATTAGCCGCGCGCTGTTTTACTGACGGAATATCGATAGGCGCGCTTGCGTCATTAGCCGCTTGCCTAGGCGGAGTTACTTGTTTATTTTTTTTTTGCTCCGCAGGCGTCCCTGCGGAGTTTTGTTCAAGCGCAGAAAGTCTGCGCAGTATATCGTCTTCTTTTTGCGCGCCGCACACCGTTTTGATAAGCGCGGTCTCCAAAAACACGCGCGGATTTACCGAATATTTTAGCCCGCTTTCGGCATTGCCGACTTCGGTAAGTATGCGCGAAATCTCGGTCATGGAATATTTATCCGCGGACAATGCTATATTTTGCAGTGTGGCCTTATCGGCGTTTATCAGTCCGCCGGAAATAGCCTTGTCCTTGCCCACCGACTTGCACACCAAAACATTGCGCGTGTAATCGATTAGCTGACGGCACACCGCAGGCATGGACTTGCCGCTTTTTACAAGCTTGTCTATAACGTTGATAAGCCCCGTAAGATCGTGCGACGCGGTGCAATCAAACAACGACGCTATTGCCGCGTTATCGCCAGCGCCGGTAAGCGCAAGCACAACTTCGGGCGTAATTTCTTCCGCGGCGGAAGCTAATGTGTCCGCAACTGACAACGCGTCGCGCACACTGCCTTCGCCAAGGCGGGCAATCTCTTCCACCGCTTCATAGGTGTACTTTATGCCTTCCGCATCGTAAATTTTGGCTATGTGCTTTGCAAGAATATCGTTGGGCACAAGCCTAAAGTCAAACCTTATGCATCGCGACAGAATGGTCTGCGGCAACTTTTGCGGCTCGGTGGTGGCAAGTATGAAAATTACGTGTTCGGGCGGCTCTTCTATTGTTTTGAGCAACGCGTTAAACGCCCCGCCCGTAAGCATGTGGACCTCGTCTATAATATACACCTTGTACTTGCATCCGACAGGCAGGTATTTTACCTTTTCCCTGATGTCGCGCGCGTCGTCCACGCCGTTGTTGGAGGCGGCGTCCATTTCTATTATGTCAACATTGTCGGTCGCAAGCTTACGGCACACTTCGCACTCCCCGCACGGACTTCCGTTTACGGGGTGCAGGCAGTTGACGGCACGCGCAAAAATACGCGCGCAGGAAGTTTTGCCTACGCCGCGACTGCCGGTAAACAAATAAGCATGCCCGATACGGTTAAGCTTGATCTGGTTGGTCAGCGTGGTGACAATGGGGTCTTGCCCTATAACGTCATCAAACCTTTGCGACCGATACTTTCTGTACAGTGTAGCCATACGCTAAGTATAATACGGAAAAGCGCTTTTGTCAAGGCAAAAGCCAATTATCATAAAACCAAAAGCACACCGCTTTTACGCGGTGCGCCGTTGATTTTACAGTAAATCGCCGAGTTGCTTTTTAAGCTGAATAAGCTTTTCGCGCTTTACTTCGATTTCCGCATTGTAGGTTCTGAAAAACCTAGCTTCATCCGAGTTGATGTCGGATCTGGAAATCACCGATTCCAGCAAAGCGGACATAGATCTCATACGCTTAACCTCAAGCTCTTTAATCTCGTCTTCCAATGCGTGGATTTCCCTTGCCAAGTCTCTTTTTAACGACATAGTTTATTCTCCTTTTTTATTTTTTTTATTTTGTTGTTTTTTTGCTGTAGGTTTTTCGGTTGCCGCAACTTCCTGTTGCGCCTGCGCAGGTTGCTCGGCAGGGGCCTGCGTGTCCGGTTGCGCTTGCTCGGTTTGCTTTTCGGCAGGCTTTACGGCGGCGCTTTCCCTTACCAGTGCGGCTTGAGCCTGCATAGCCTCGGCACGCTTTCTGATCTTTTCGGCGCGCTCGGCTTGAACTTTAGCTTTGGCTTCTATAGCTGCGGCGCGTTCCTCGGCAGGCAAATTCTTTTCCGCCTCTGCCGCCGCACGACGAGCCTCCGCGCGCTCTTTTGCTTCCGCCGCCGCAACGGACTTTTTGGCTTCGTCCTCGCGTTTTGCGGCGCGAACGGCGGCTATAGTTGCGTCCACGCTGGCGCGGGTGCGAATGGCAACCATAATCCTTTCGGTAAGGATTTCGAATACGCCTTTCTTCCAGAGTATAAAGATTACAAGCGCGGCAACACCCAAAGCGGCTATTACTATAAGAAGAACAGCCCACCAAGGCAAACCGGGTTTTTCAAATACTTGGAAGATTACCGTGTACACGTCCAAACCGGAGTAGTCGAGATCGGGATCCACCGACGCGGTAAGCGTATAGCGACCTGCCTTTGCCTCGGAAAGTCTGTCTATGTTCTTATCGGAATCGTAGTAAACCTTGCCGTCATCGCCCTTTATGCGCACATGCGCTTTGCCGAACGCCGCGGCTACAAGAATATGCTTATCAAATTTGGTGAACTTGCCTTCCGTCCACGACTTGACCGACGGAGTTATTTCCCATCTGTTGGTTGCGGCGAAGACGCGGAACCTAATGGGGCTGGTGTCTATGCCCTTGTAGTTGTCGTTTCCGGCCACGTGACCGACAAGATAGTAATCGATATCGGCGGAAAGGCTATTGAGTATTGCCGCAACTTGGGCAGAGACGTGGCCGTTTTCGTCAAGAACAATCCTTTCCAGTCCGGGGTAAGGGTTGTTGCCGATGCTGTCCGTGGTGATCTCAAACCACATTCCGTCCGTTTCTTCGGAGAAGAAAGGCGTTGCGGTGATGAGATTGACTTTTCGGTCATAGCCCTTATACGTCCAGTTCATAATGGAAGGAATATCAGACCAGCCGTTGTCCGCCTGAACAATGCGGAAAGCATTTTCGATGACAAACTCACCGTAAAGGCTGTTTATTCCCCTTATGGTAAGGCTTGCGTAACCGGCATTAACGGCGGTGGAAACAACAACAAAGTCAACATTATATTCCAGCACCTTGCCGTTTAACGTAATGGTGGGGATGACAAAGTTGTTTGCCTTGCCGTTGTATTGCACAAAATTATCTTCGGGGAATTCAACGCTTAAAGCTTCGCTGGCTGTGCCGTCCGTGTCTACTATGGAGCACATAGTAACAGAGAATGCAAACTCGTAAGTGAACTCGTAATACCTTACGCCGAAGTCGTTGTAAGTTTCGTCGTTATTCTCCCACCAATGCTTGTGCTCTTCGGTATACGGTTCGTTTTCCGGAACGGTTACCGTCATTTTGTATGTGCCGGCCTTGAGCGAGAAGTTGTAAACGTACAGGTAGTTCTCGTTGTTGAGCGGTTTGCTATAATCGGGAGCCATGCCCGTTTCGTCCACTTCGTAGAACGCAAGTCTGGCATTTATCGTGTCGTCCGAATAAACAAGCGCGAACCGCCTTAAAAGCTTGTTGTTTCCGTCGGAAACTTCGTAATACGTGTAAATTACGGCATTGCCGTGCTCGGGACGGAAGGCATAAATCAAGGGACGGGTGCCAAAAGCCCATGAGCCCAATTTGGTTCCGAATTGTGTACTGCCTTCCTTGGTGCGCAAATCGTTGGTGATTGTAACAATGTACCAAGGGCGTATAACTTCTATTACGTTGCCGCCTTCTACATAATAGTTGTCACCGAATGTAATAGTAGCCTTAGTCGTAACGTTGGTTACCTTGCCGTTTTCGCCCACCGTGCCGGTTTTGGGAGTATACTCGATAGAATCGGCAAAATCAAGCCAGTACTGAATGCTCTTGTCGCTTGAAGCAAGTATGTAATCGTAGTTGAGCTCAAGCTTCATCGCTTCGCCGCGGTAGCGCGCGTACGAGCCTTCCTTATCGCCGACGGTAATCTTTTCGTTGTAGTCGTTGTACGTGCCGTTGACGGGATCTATGTATGTTGCGCTGTCCAAAAGAGAAGTGACTATTTGCGTATCGCCCGAGCCGATAATCAAGTTCCACAGTCTTATGGATTTTGCAGTATCCTGATAATAAGCCTTAAAGTCGTCACGCGAAATATCCAGCACCATCTTTTGCATCTCTATGCCGTTTACGGTGCGGTCGTCTTCGCTTGCCATCGGATAGTTGACAAAGCCTAACAAATGTACGGAGTACGTGCCGGCGTTTCTAAAGCGAACGGACTTTGTCCCTTCGTCGTCCTGAACGTAATCGCCGAGCTGGTAAACCAAATGCATACTGGTGTTCTGTAAAGAGTCTTCTACGTCTACGTCCTTTGCATAAACGGTTTGCTTATACTTGGAATCACTGCCTTCGCCGGTCTGCGTAAGCTTAGCGCGGATGTTGCCGCTTTGGTCGGTGCGGTCAAAAGTGAATTCGTCGTTTTCGGTCAAAGTTCTCCAGCCGTCTTCATAGCCTTCGGCGGTTGTGTTTTCGGGATCGTACACCTGCCACGTTACCGCAGTCTTAACCGTTGATTCATTGTTGGGTAAAATCGTAAAGTGCGTATACGCCGTTCCGGTGTAATCGTTGATAAAGTGGATTATAACCATCGCTTCGATACCGGCGTTTTCATTGAAAGCGTAGGTTACGTAATAATCGGCGCCTTCTGTATTGGCATCTTCACCTTGGACAAGCGTCTTCTTGTCGGCTGAAGTAATCGCTAAAGTAACCGACTCGACTGCGGGTTCGTGCTTGGTCCCTTGAGAATAAATAAAGTCTTCGTGATCCGCAAGTTTTATCTCTACCCCATCATTGTCGGTAAGATCCTGCGATTGAACAACAACCGAGAAGGACGTAGTGCTGGTGTTAGAGCCCTTGGTGTTTACTTGTATTTGATAAGTATAGATACCGGCATTGTTGTCTATAAGCTTTTCGCCGATTTTATCTTCTGTTACAGCGCCCGTTACACTATCCGGATCGGACACAGTATAGGCGGTGATTTTGCTGGGGTATACGCCTACCCCGTATTGCGTATCGCCGTACGTCCACTCCATGTAGTTGTAGTCGGGCATGCCTTTATACGCTTCGCCGAAAATGAACTCTTTGGTTGCCTTTGTTGTTTCTCCGTCCGAAAACTCTACGACAAACTTCAGCTTTTGCTCGTAAATACCGAGATCGCCGTTGTTTTTTGCGTCGTCTAACACAAACATATGCTGACTGGTGAAACCGGCGGACGTAATAGTGTTGTCCGAAACAAAGAACCTGTAAGGGTTGGCATACACGTCAACCGTCTCGCCGGTGCCTTTTACCTTTACCGTCTTGCTGTTGTTTTCAACATAATTCTGAGTAAAGGGCAAACCGTTTTCTATAAGCTTCGCTTGGACGAACACATGCACTTCCGCGCCGTCTTCAAATGTTCCTACTGTAGGTCTGCGACCATCGGCATCTTCAACCGCAAGGTTACTCGGATTTCCGTCATAGGACCCATCCCAAAATGTGGGTATGGCATTATTAAACACATCGCCCCTTATACCATACATCACATTTCCCTTGATTACAGGAGTGCCGGAAAGTTTCATTTTTCCATCTTGTGTAGTGCGAACGCCACAGCTGCTCTGAGCTAAGTTGTACGCAATAGAACCACCGCTCATATTGAATACGCTAGAACTGCCTTGGTATATTGCGCCGCCCTGCTGAGCACGGTTGGGGGTGCCTACTGCGCCTATATTGCCACCGCTCATTTCAACGGTACCTTTCATGTAAATAGCGCCGCCGATACCTCCGAAGTCATGTATATACTTTTCATGTGCTTCGCCGTTCTCTTTATACTCCGTTTGGTACATATCGACCTTGCCATCCATAAACGCTTGGATGATTTCTTCGTAACCTTCGGCGCTGCATACAGGAAATAACTCGGCGGGAGCTGCACCCAAATTTACAAAGCAAGCTCTGTTATTAATAATAGAACCTGTACCGCTCAGCCTAAACGTGGTGCTGGTATTGACGTAAAGACCGCCACCTACTGCAGAAGAGAGTGAAAATGCAGTACCAAGCGAAACATTTGTATCCATTGTCCCGCCTGTCATTTCGGCTATAACGGCAAAATCGGTATTAGTAGCAGTGCCGTTTCGCATTGCAACTGCGCCGCCGCCACCGCCGTTTGCAGCCACATTGTGATGTATGCTGCCGCCGGTCATATTAAACTTAAGCTCCGTATGCGTGCCGTTAGTGACGTCAGCTTTTGTGTAACCATATAAGTAAATACCGGCGCCGCCGAAATTATCGGAACGATTGCGGCAGATTTCGCCATCGCTTATGTTTATCTCGCCATTACCGTATGCGCCGATACCGCCGCCACCGGAGACTGCGGCACCGGCAGCTGTGTTTTCGGTTATAATTCCGCCGGAAATATTGATAAGGCTTTTACTTGAAACGCCTACATCGTTATCATATATACCGACACCCGCACCGATTACCGCTTTGTGATTCTTTATAACGCCGCCGTCCATATTGAACGCGCCCGACATATATATGCAAATGCCGCCGCCGAAAGTATTGCCTGTACTAGTGAAAACATTATCGGCAACAGTGCCGCCGTGCATATTAAACGTGCCGTTATTTATGACAAAAACTCCGGCGCCGTAAGTTGACGATGTTGCATTGCCTTCTATAGAACCGCCGTTTAAGTTAAACGTTCCACCGTTAATATATACGCCGCCGCCATATACAGGAACACCGCTTGCGGTGGCGGCTTTGGCATTGCCGCCCGTAATCTTGCCGGTGCCCGCCTTAGAAGTATCTTCTACGGTTAAAGTGCCCTTGATACTAAACACCTGACCTGCTGCAAGCGCATTGTCTTTGACAACAACTTTTTGCAGAGCACCGTCTACTTCCTGCATTTCGGTTCTGTAAAGATTGCGGTCTACTTTGTGACCGTTTAAGTCCATTACTATATTAGTGCCGGCAGGAATACTTATTCTGCCGTTGGCAAAACCGGTACCCGATCCGAAACCGCTTGAGGTATCTGCAGCTTCCCAGTCTTTTAAGAGTACGACCTTTACAAATTGGGTTGCATCGGTGTATCCTGCGGCAAGCGCTATTACGTCCTGCCAACCGGTGATAAAGTTCTCCTTGTAATAAACGTGATCCTTGTTTTCTCCGTAATCGCCCAAGTATACGATATCGGTAGGCTGAGCTTGTTCCGGCTCGTCACTGCCGTCCGCCGATGCGGGGCGTGCAAATATTGCCGCAATGGCCGCAAAGCAAGCCAAAACCGCAATCAGCATAATCGTCAGGATCGATCTTCTTTTCAATCTCTTTTCCATATTAGCCCTCCAAAATCGCGAGCTTAAACTTTTTTGGCACACGAAAAAAATACACGTGTACTCTTACAAATGTTATTTTATCATTATATAGCCGATTATGTCAAGCAAATAAAGAATGCATAACTGCATATTATTCACTTAAACATCATAATCCTACAAACTGTATAGTCTTGATACTCGGTTTTTACAGTCCGAATATGCTTTGCGGAATGGCGTTGATTATCATTCCCAGCCCGACCGAAATCACGTACATAAGCGCTATAATAAGCGCCGTGTTTTTAATCGGCTTATTCTGCTTGACTAGCACGGCGTACCCCAGCCCCGCGCCCACGCACAGCCCCGCGACCGTACCGCCCAAGGAAAGTCCGCCCACTACGTACAGCTCGGTAATCACCACCGACGCGGCGCAGTTTGGTATAAGCCCCACTGCGGCGGCAAGCACGGGCTGAAGATACCCCGTAGAACCGATAAACTCGGCAATGCGCTCCTTCCCTACGTAATAAACGGTTATGCCGAAGATTACGTTGACTGCAAATATAAAAAATATGACCGTGCCGGTGTGTAGCAAAGGGTGCTTTATGTACAGATCAAACACACGCTTTGCCTTTTGCTTGTTGGTGGCGTGCTCGCCGTCAAACTCGTCTTTGCCGCCAAGCTCGTGGTGGTGACAGCCGTGAATACGGTGCGCTTCATGCTCGTGGTCGTCATGTTCATGTTCATGCTCGCTTATTATGTCATGTTCTTCGGCATTAACTGCGGTCTGCTCAACAGCGGGACTGCGCTTTTGCATAATACTTTGCACCGCAAATGCTATATATCCCACGGCGAGCGCAAAAACAAGCTTTATGATTATTACCGGCAGCACTTTTGTTACGCCTTCATAGCTGGACAGCATGATGGGCAGCGCCTCGTCGCTTGTGGCAATGTACACGGCAAGCAACGTGCCCAACGCGATTTTGCGCTTGCTGTACAGCTCGGTCGCAACCACCGAAAATCCGCACTGCGGAACAATTCCGACCGCAGAGCCGATTAAGGGAGCCAATCCGCCGTTTAACGCCTTTTGCACTTTTAGGTTGGACTTGTATTCCAAAATCTCTATAAGCAAATTCATTATCAGCAAAAACGGCAGGACCTTGAGCGTATCCAAAAACGCGTCCAAAAAAACTTCGCCCATATCGTAAATTTTACTACACAATATTTTTTTTGTCAACGCCGCAGTCACACGACAAATTAGTTTCGACAAAGCATACTATTATTCGCATAGGGAATATTTTGTCATTCCTAGATTCACTTTGTCACTCTGAGCGAAGCGAACAGTCTAATCCTTAATGCCGCGTAGCGGCCTCATTCTGCATTCTGCATTCTTAATTCTTAATTCCAAATTCTCTCCGATTGACAAACCGCCGTTTATAATATAGAATACAAGCATGGAAAGAATATTTTCGCCCGAAGATTTAATAGACTGCGTAAACGAGTACGGCATACTTCCGTTCTGGGTGGAAGACGGTTTTTCCGCTTGGCAGATGAGCGGAGTAAGCTTTTTAAAGCTGTGGAACATGCGCGAAAAAGCGATAAATTCGCAAAAGGTGGTTTACGGCAAGTTTGTCAACAAAAAATCGACGTTTGTGTCGCTCGAAGCGTTTCCGTACCTGTGTGCGCTTCGCCGCGACGGATACGACTTTGACTCGCTGTCCGACGAAGGCAGAGCGCCGCGCCGCGAGATTGAGCTTATGAATGCAATCGGCACGGAGCCCACGCGGTCGTACCAGCTTAAGCAATCGCTTAATATGAAAGGCTTTGACGGCGTTGTAACTTCCCTGCAAAACAAGACGTATATATGTCTGACGTTTAAAAAGAGCTATATGGGCACGGCAATGCTGTGTAGGCCGGAAGATGTTTTCGGGTACGACTATGTGCGTTCGGCATACAACCTTTCGGTGGAGCAAAACGCACAAAAACTGCTTGAACTGTGCAGCGGACTACAGGAGTTCGACGAAAAAACGCGAGCAAAAATACTCGCGCCGGCTATATAATTAAGAATGCAGAATGTAGAATGCAGAATTATCGTTTGTTTGGCTGAGCACTCCTTTATTAGCGTTACGGACATACAGTCTATAACTGTGTGAAAAATATTTCTCTGTGTTCATGTTTGTTTGGTCAGCAGTAAAACGCATTGCTCTATTTTGTCATTCGGAGTTAAGCAAAGAGTCTAATCCTTAATGCCGCGTAGCGGTCTCATTCTGCATTCTTAATTCTTCATTCTTAATTAACAAAAACCCCACCTTGCGGTGGGGATTTTTGTTAAAGTGTTTCATATTTACGTTTAAGCTTGTTAAGCTGTTCACGCTTTAAATCGATTTCCGCGGTATAGGTGCGGAAAAACTGCACTTCCTGCTCGTTAGGCTCTTTCTTACTTATAAGAGCGTCAATAAGCGAGGCCTGCGATCTGGAACGTTTGATTTCCAGTTGCATAATCTCTTCTTCGAGCACGTTGATTTCCTTACCGAGTTCCTTTTTGAAAGACATGTCATTTCTCCTTTATAATTTTTAGACGGGTAACTTGCCCGATCTTGGTTACTTGTTTGCCGGTTTTTGGCGCTTAGTATTTGCACCGGTCGCCTTTTTGGCGGGCTTTTTTTCGGCCGCTTCGGGAGCTTGTTCTGCCGCGGGCTGTTCTGCGGGGGCTTGCTCCGCCGCTTCGGTCGGCTTCTGTTCGGGCGCGGTATCCGCTTGCGGTTGCGCTTCTTCCGACTGAGCATTCAGCTTTTCGGCGTCCTTTTTGGCCTTGCGCGCTTCCATGCGCTCTTTCTTTTTGGCTTCGGCTTTTTCCTTTTCTTCGGCCTCCGCCAGTTCCTTTTTGACTTCTTCGTTCTTTTGGTTGGCGCGGATAGCGGCTACCGTTGCGTCAACCGTTGCTTGAGTGCGCAGGTCTACCAAAACCTTTTTGGTAAGGAACCTGAACACGCCTCTCTTCCACAGTATAAACAGTATGACCGCCACAAGCAGTAACGAGCCGAATATGATAAGCAGCGTGCCCCACAGCGGCATACCGGGCTGTTCGAAGATTGTGAATACGCCGGAGTAATCCAGTCCCGCATAATCGCTTGTTCCCAATACGGTTGCGGTAAGCGTGTAAACGCCCGCCTTAGCGGATTTAAGGTTGTTCAAACCGGTATCGGAGTTGTACACTTCCTTGCCGGAGCTGTCCTTAACGACAACAACCGCAGTGCCGAACTTCGATTTTGCCACAGGCAGATTGCCTGCGCCGTAGTCGCCTTCCTTCCACGAAACGATGGACGGAGCTTCTTCCCAACCGTTATCTCCCCTGCTCACCTTGAACTCTATACCGCGCTGAGCAAGACGTTTGTAATTGGTGCTTGCTTCCACGGTGGCAAACATGTAATAAGTGCCCACCTTAAGAGCGTTTAACGCTTCGGCAACGTCATTCGACACAGAGCCGTTCGTCAAGCGGAACTCACGAAGCGCCGACGCGGCGGGAGTGTTGCCCACTCTGTCCGTTGTTATTTTAAACCACAAATCGTTGTTGTTGTCAAGGTAAGTGGGCTGCGCGACGATGTGGTTCATCTCCTTATCGAAGTCGCCGTATCTCCACGGCATGATGCTGGGCAGGTACTGCCACGAGTTTTCGGTTTGAAGAATGTCGTATACGTCTCTTTTCTGCACTTGGTCGGTAAACCGTCCCAAACCGACTATAACAAGGGACGCCTTACCCACTCTGATGTCGGGGCTTTGCAGTCTGTAATCAACGTCGTACACAAGCGTTTCGCCGCGGAACGTGACAACCGCTTCCGGAATGTTGCTTTCCGAGCCGTTGTAAAAGACAAAATTGCTTCTTAATTTTATTGATATTCCGTCTGCATTGTCGGCGCCAAGGACTACGTTGTCTTCGGTAAGCTTATATTGATTTACCGCAAGATTGAATGTACGGGAAATGGGATAATACACAATGTCCGCACTTTCGTCTTCCGCATCGTCCCACCAATGAACGTGACCGAGCGTTGCGGTATATGCCGGAACGGAAATGTTCATGGAATACGCGCCTACGTCGAGCGTAGCAAGCAAATCGGTATAGTAGGTGGCTTCCAACCTTTTTGAAAGGTCAATCACATAACCTGTGCCTTGCTGTTTTACGTCATAGTACGCAGCGTCGGAAGATAAAACCGATTCACCCGTGTACTTTACTGCAAAACGCGCCAAAACGCTTTCTTCTTTGATAAGAGTGAACACCGCGTTGTCGCCGTGCTCGGGGCGGAGCGGCTTCCACTCGGAAATATCGTCGCAGTACATCCAGCTTTCGATGACGGCGTTTGCGTCGCCGGTCCATGTTCTGAGTGCATTGTTGATTGTTACGATATACCATTCCTTGGTTATTTCCAAGTAGTTTCCCGCGCTGTCTGCCACAGCCCAGTTGTCGTTGAACGTGATTTTGGCGGTGGTGAATATTTTGTTTACCTTGTTGGCTTCGCCTGTAACGGGATTTGAAGTGGGGTCTTCTTCCCCGTCGAGACGGGTGCTGTACTCAATGCTTGTAACAGAGCCCGCATAATCGGACAGTTTGATTTCCTGCAACAAATAGTTTTGGTTGATGATTATTTTATGAGCCTTGCCGGTGTAGCGCACGTACGAATTGAAAAGCACGCCGGTTGTTACATTGGTGCCGTACTCTTCGGAAAAATCCGCGTCGGGATCGTAGTACGTGGCAAGGTCGCGGAGCGCCGAAGTATTGCTGCCCGAAAGCTGAAGAAGCCACAGTCTGTTATCTTCGTCCGCACCTAAAATATCAACAAAGTCATCGGCGCTTACGTCGCGCTTGGAGATAGTAAAGGTTACTGTCTTATTCTCGTCGCTCAACTCGTATTCGTCCGCGCCGTTGATTGTGGCGGTATATTCCGTCGCGTTCAAAAGCGTGGAAACAGGCTCGCTGTGGAACTCGCCGGAGTACGTCAAATACAAACCGGACGTATCGCCTGCTTTGTATGTGACATATTCGGTTTTTGCCGTCTCGCCGCTTGTTACGATTTTTGCGCGTACGTTGGCGCTGTAATCAACCGCACCGTATGTGAACAAAACTTCCCCGTTGTTAAAAGGAAGCCATTCGGTTTCTCCGGTGATATTGCTGTCCGTAGTGTACTCCCACGTGACCTTTGAGCCTGCTTCTTCATCGGCGGAAGCTTTGCCGCGCGGACCTACAAGCGCAAAAGCCGTAGCAAGCACGCACAGCGCAACAATCAGCGCGGTGAATACTTTGGATTTGGTTATCTTTAAAGTCATGGTTAACTCCTTTCGTAAGCGACTTTTGTTGTTTTACGCCAAAAACAGCATAAAAATCGGCATACAAATATACGATTATATTATATATGCCGACCGGCTGTATGTCAAGTACTTTAAGAAAATCCGAACAACTTTTTATTTGCTATTATATGTTATAAAGAGAACTTTCCCTTTAAAAATTGCTCCTGACTGTTTATCGGCTCGCCCGTAATTTCCACGCAGTCGTACGTTCCGTCCGCCGAAAGAAAGCGCGCCTTAACATTGTCGGCGAGCATAACGCCAAGCATGCCGTACAGTTTGTTTGCTATTTCCCCGACCACCGGCGTGGCAATCTCCACGCGCTTGTCGGTATTGCGCGTCATAAGATCGGCGCTGCTTATAAACATAACTCTGTCGCCGTCGTCGCCAAAGCAGTATATGCGCGAATGCTCGAGTAGCCGTCCCACAATGCTGATAACCGAAATATTATCGGTCTTGCCGATTACGTTCGGCAAAACACAGGATATGCCGCGAACGATAAGCTTGATTTGTACGCCCGCCTTGCCCGCCGCAATCAGCTTGTCTATTATGGTCTTGTCGGTAAGACTGTTCATCTTGGCAAAGATGTATGCGGGCTTTCCGCTTTCCGCCTTTTTCGTTTCGCGCTCGATATATTCTATCAGTCCGCTCTTGAGTGATTTGGGCGCGATAAGAAGCTTACGGTACTCGCCGTTTTCTATATTGCAGATTGCAAGGTTGCGGAAAAACGCCACCGCGTCCGCGCCGATATCGTCGTCCGAAGTGATTATGTTAAGGTCGGTGTACAGCTTGCTAGTCTGCTCGTTGTAGTTGCCAGTGCCGAGATGAGTGACGTACCGCAGCCTGTCGCCGTCCGTGAGCACTATCGATATTATTTTGGAATGCACCTTGTAGTTGCCGCAACCGAAAATAACCGTGCAGCCCGCCTCTTTAAGCACGTCGGCAAAATACAGATTGTTCTCTTCGTCAAACCGCGCGCAAAGCTCTATCACCACCGTGACTTCCTTGCCCAGCTCACTCGCCTTTTTAAGCGCGTCCACAATGCGCGAACGGTGGTCCAGCCTGTAAATGGTTATCTTGATGGACGCGACGCGCGGGTCTGCCGCGCACTCGTCCAGCAGCCGCACAAGCGTATCCATGCTGTCAAAAGGATATGCCAAAAATATGTCGTGGTCGAGCGCCGCACCGAGCACCGAACAGTCGGGCGCAACGGGCGGCATAAGCGGAGCGGGCTGTTTAAACTTGAGCGCAGGCACGCGCTCGGGCTCAAAGTAACCCGAAAGCGACATCAAATACTTAAAGTCAAACCCGTGCCGCACGGTAAAGCAATACTGTTTTTTCAGTCCCAAAAGCTTGAGCAAAAACGCCTTTATCCCGTCCGCGCCGTCGTCTATCTGAAGCCGCACCGCGTCCTGAGTGCCGCGCAGTTCCACCTTGTGCTTAAGGAACTTTGAAAAATCGAAATCGCGCTCTATGTCGTTGTCGTCTATGTTGGCGTCAAAGTCGGCGTTGCGCGTAAGCCTTAGCATCGCCTGACTTTTTATCTTGTACCCTTCAAACGCCAGATAGCCGAAGGTGCGAATGAGCTCCTCCACCGTGATGATGTTGACCTTTTTCCCGCCGTCTATCCTGTACACGCGCGGTAGCTTGTGATTGATCGCCATAACGCCGTACATTAGCCTATCCGACTTACTTAGTTCAAACATCATGTAGCTGTTCATGTTTTCAAACTTTATCATCGGGTGCTTTGCGTCCAGCACCATGGGCGACAATAGCGGCAACACCGACGACATAAAGTACTGCTTGCACTTGGCGTACTGCTTTTGCGAAAGCTCCTTGCCCGTGCGGATTTTCAGCCCGTTTTTGTTGAGCTCGGATTTTAACTTTACAAACACCGCGTCGGCGGTTTTGTAATAGCCTTTTGCAAGCTTGAGTATGCCGTCAACCTGCTCGGACGCAGTAAGCAAGGTTTTATTCTCCTTGGCGCCGCCGTTTATCTTGGCGTCATGGAGCAAACTGCCTACGCGCACCATAAAAAATTCGTCGAAGTTGGAATGGAATATCGACAAAAACTTGCACTTTTCCAAAAGCGGGTTTGTTCGGTCGGTCGCCTGATCGAGCACTCGCTTGTTAAACATCAACCACGAATACTCGCGGTTTATATATACGTCTTTTATAAATTTGTTTTCGCTTGACATAATATTATTTTTTGTTGGATTTCTTTTTGCGAACGACAGCTTCCGGCGTGTATGCGGGCACGCCTGTGTTAAGGTCGATGGGGATTCCCGTTTCCCCGCCCGTTGCCACAAGCGAGAGATAGCCTTCCTTAACGCCGCAGTCGCTTATCATAACGTTGTCCGGCTTGAACCTTTTTAGCATTTCCTTAAGCACGATGGCGGCAACCGGCAAAACGTGTATCTTTTCGGGCGCAACCTTCATTATCAGCCGCGTGCGGTCGGACGACGTAAGCAGCCACTTGCAAAACTGCTTGTAGTTTGCATAGTTAAACTCGGTGCTGAGCTTTTCCTTTTCGCAATACTCGCTGTACACGGCGTATAACGCGTCGTTTATAGACCCAACAAGCACCGCTGTGGTAAACTCGTTTTTGCCGGCAAGATTTGCTTCGTCCGACTTTTTGCGCACGTACTTTTTTATATGCTTGGCCTGCTCTTCCGTCGGATATATGTCCACAACATACTTGTTGCGAAGCTTGATAGGTCCAAAGTCCAGACAGACCATTTCGTCCTTGCGCTCTTTTTTAAAGTCGCACAGCTCCACGCTTCCGCCGCCTATGTCGATTAGTATGACCTTTTCGTACGCCATATATTTGCGGTTGGACAAAAAGTCGCAGTACGCCTCTGTCACGCCGTCCAGATAGTTGATAACTATGCCGGTGCGCATGCGGATTTTTTCCGCAACTTCTTCTATGTTGTCTATGTTGCGCAATGCCGCTGTGGAAATGCAATAGCACTCTTCCACCCCCATCGCTTTGACTGTGGAACGCGCGTTGATAAGCGCGTCAATCAGCTTTTCTATGCCGCGGTGGGAAATGGAATGCCCGTCAAAATAGTCGGCAACGGCAATGTTGGTGCGGTCCTTGTACACCGCGGAAAAAATGCCGCTTTGCTTGTCGCCTTCGGCAACCACAGTGGACACACCGGTCGAACTCATGTCTATAACTGCATACTTCATGATTGTCTCCGAAAATTAAATTCAGAATTTAAAATTTAAAATAAGGTTGGGATTTAAATAAATTGGTCATGCGATTTATCCATAATTCCGAATTCCGAATTCCGAATTAAAAGTATATATTTTTAATCGCCAAAAGATATTCCTATGCTTTCCGCCACTTGTATCTCCTGACAATCGACAGGCACAAGCTTAGCCTTGCCGGCGATGTCGGCGAGCGCATTGTACGTGACCTTGCCGCCCACCAGAGCCACCGTCACGCCGAACTTGCCTTCGCTTGCAAGCCTGCCCGCAAAGCTTCCGAACTCGGTGGAAAGCACCCTGTCGTACGGCGAAGGACTGCCGCCGCGCTGAATATGCCCGGGCACAACCACGCGCGTTTCCACCTTTGCTTTTTCGGCTATGATTTTTGCAAGCAAATTGGTGATTGTTGTGTCGCTTCCGCGAGAAGCGGCGCGTTCTTTCTTTTTCATCTTACTTTCGGCAACGGTCATTGCGCCTTCCGCAACCGCGATAATGCTAAACGCCTTACCTGCGTCGGCGCGGCGCTCAATCGCCTTTGCCACCTTGTCGGGCGAAAACGGAATTTCGGGCAAAAGTATTACGTCTGCGCCGCCCGCAATGCCGGAATACAGCGTAAGCCACCCCGCCTTGTTACCCATGATTTCCACAAGCATTGTCCTGCCGTGGCTTGCCGCCGTGGTGTGAAGCCTATCTATGCACTCGGTGGCAATGTCAAGCGCGGTGTGAAAGCCGAACGTTACGTCCGTACCCCAAATATCGTTATCTATGGTTTTGGGTAGGCCTATAACATTGCACCCTTCTGCGGAAAGTAACGCCGCAGTCTTGTGCGTGCCCGCGCCGCCCAAAGTGAGCAGACAGTCCAACCCCATCTTTTTGTAATTCTTTTTCATTAGGTCGAGCCGAGTCGTGCTGTTTTCGTCTTCGACCGTCATCAGCTTAAACGGCTGGCGCGAAGTGCCGAGTATGGTTCCGCCCAGTGTAAGAATGCCGGATAAGTCCGCCGGCGACATCTTGCGGCACTCGCCGCGAATAAGACCGCCGTAGCCGTCGGCAATGCCTATAAGCTCGACGTTTTTAATGTTCTCAAAAGCGTACTTGCCGAATCCGCGGATTACGGCGTTAAGTCCCGGGCAGTCCCCGCCGGACGTGAGTATACCGATTCTCATAATTCCTCCGATAGTAATTAGAATTTTATCATATTTTATCCGTGCCGTCAATCGAATTCGGAATTAGGAATTATGGATATACCGTATTTGCAACGTTTAATAATATCAACATTGTTTTCAATTCTTAATTCTGCGATTTTTTTCGCGTAACATATTGAAACTTTTATTATGCATATGCTATAATGAGCAAAAGGAGCAAGCATGGGTAATGTTTTGACGGACAAGGAAAGAAATTCACTGCTTTCCCACCTAAACAACACCGGAATTTTTGTCACGCTCGGGCGCAAAACACCGAATATTATGGTGGCGCACTTTTTGTTGCAGGGCAAAATGTGGGGGCGCGACGTCTTTGTTTTGCCTATTCGCAGCAGCAAATATTCGTACCAGATAATCACGCAAACCAAAAGTTTTGCGCTCAACGTTCCCTGCCGCGACATGCGCGGCGAGATTGCGCGGTGCGACACTATTTCGGGGTTCAGCTGTAACAAATTCCAAGAACTGGGCTTGCATCCAAAACGCGCACGCGAGATAGAAGCGTACGTGCTGGGCGAATGCGGACTGATTGTGGAATGCAACGTGATTGCGCAAATCCCGCCCGACGCCATCGCCACGTTTAACGACGCAAAAATATCGTCGCATACCCTGTTTGTCGGCGAAATCGCAACAACTTATAAACTGAATTAAAACGCAAAAATCGGCGCTGCTTACGCGCCGATTTTTAATTTCTCTATCGTATAAAATTAGTGTAAACTTTCTTTTCGGTTTTGGGCTTATTTATGCCCGCGCTCTCTCCCGCTTTTATGCATTTGAGAAGCCACGCCATATTGAGCGCGAGATTGCGCATTGTTTGCAGTCCTTCGCCGTCCTGCATAACCTGATCGGGATTACTTCCGTGAACCATGTTCCAGTATGTAGATGACACGACCGGCATTTGCGCTATTGTCAGGTGCTTGAGTAAAGCGTCCAGCGATGCGGTAGTGCCCGCGCGCCGCGCCGATACCACCACCGCGGCGGGCTTTTGCGCAAAACTGCTCCCGCCCGCATAGAACAACCTATCCATAATACACAGAATGCGCCCGTCCGGATGCGCGTAGTATACGGGCGAACCGAACACAAACCCGTCCGCCCCGGCGGCTTTATCTATCCACTCGTTGACGGAGTCGTCGGTAAAAACGCACTTGCCCTTGCCGGCGCATCCGCCACAGCCTATGCAGTCGCGCACCGGACCGTTGCCCAGCCAAACAATTTCGGTCTCTATGCCTTCGGCGTTTAACGTTGCCGCCACTTGGGAAAGCGCGGTAAACGTACAACCGTTTTTTCTCGGACTGCCGTTAAACAACAGTACTTTCATAATAACCTCTTGCGCAGTAAACTTTTCTGAAATTTATCCTTATCATCAACTCCGAATTCCGAATTTTCTAAAGTTGTCTTAAAAACGACATGATTAAATTGGCACGGTTTCTTGCATACTCGTAGCTGTCGAGTATCTTTTTTAAGTCCTTTTCATTTTTGGCGTTTATACCGTGGTACGACAGAGAAACACCTTCTTGAATGCGCGAGTTTACGGCAATTATCATGCCCAACTTTCCGCGAGTGACGCTTTCGGATTTTTCGGGCAACGTAGCTTTAAGCTCTTTGTATTGCTTTAAATTATCCTGCCAAGCGGCGATATAACTGTCTATTTGGTTGTCGTGTATGTAATAGGACTCGCCGCCGAGCCTGATTTCCGTACCCGGAAAATAATAGTGAACATACCAGCTCTGTACGTTAACTACCAATCTGCCGCCGGATGGCAGGAATTCCGAAAATTCTCCTGTCGTCATAATTATATTCCTATTTTATATTGTCAGTGGATAGATTATATCATATTATATTTGCAAAATCAATGTTTTTTTGAAAATTCATAAAATGGGCTGATATTTCAAAAACTGTCACATACGCCCAAAAAGAAAAATCCGCAAAAAACCGCGTTAAATCTCTTGCCAAACATAATAAACTTTGATATAATAGGTTTTGCTATGGCGGCATAGCTCAGCTGGCTAGAGTACTCGGTTCATACCCGATTGGTCACT
>JAFLVI010000019.1 GCA_022508405.1 Clostridiales bacterium | reverse complement strand
CGCTCTTGCCGATTTTTGGTGGAGATGACCGGATTTGAACCGGTTTCCGACGCGGGTACACGTGGACTTCTACAGGTTTAGTTTATTGCTTGATGTCCGACGCACCGCCGCAGTAAACAAAGGCGAAGCGCCGCAAGGTCTTGTTCCGCTTTGAGGCCGACCGCTCCCCAAAGCAGGAGCCCATCTACATTACGCCCGAATCCTTGCCGATGGGAGAACAAAGCTCGGACGTGCAGCTTACTTAAGCTGCAAATGCCATTGCCGGAGCCGCAACCGGAGCTGCAAACTTCATGACTTTGGCGTCTTCTTTGTTGGCATTTAAAGCCTTTTGCGTTTTTAGATAGCCGACCCTATCACCTGCTTTCCGTCGCTTTGCCGCGCCGTCGAAGCCAATACATCCCCAAAAAGAGTTGTCTACATAATATACACGATATCAGGAAAAAACGCAAGCGTTTTTCCAATTTAGAATTAAGAATGCAGAATGATTGTTTGTCCGACTTAACAATTCTTAATATACATTACTGCCGCACAGTCTGTAACTGTGCGGATAAGGTTGAGATTCTTCGCGGCGCACTTCGGGCTTGCTCAGGATGACAAAAAAATTTTTAATTCTGCATTCTGCATTCTGCATTCTGCATTTACATAAGTATTCCGCTCAACAGTCTTGCCGTTGTAACCGCCATTGTATCGGACGGGGTTTGGTAGTCCTTTTTCATCCACTCGCGCATGAGTGAAGCTATGCCCGCGGCGGCAAAGCTAAGGTAGTAATCGGTGTACAACGGATCGAACGACGCGGCGTTATACAATGCTTCTTCTATTTCGATCTGCACGAACTCGCGGATTTTTTCCACTATAAACAGGTACAGATCGGGATCGAAAAATATAGCCGAAAACTCCTTAGTGCAAAGAATATACTCGTACCAATACTTATAGATTTTGCGCGCGCCCGAAGTTTTAAAATCGTACTTTTGCATAAACTCGTAAAACACCTGATCGACAAGCCGCTCGACCACAGCTATTTTAGACGGAAAATTCCTGTAAAAAGTTTTGCGCGCAACGCCCGCATTCTTACAAATATCGCTTATCGTTATCTGCGCAAACGGCGTTTTTTCCAGCAACTCGAACAGCGCGGTCGTAATCAAGTCCATCGACCGCGCCCGTCCGGCGTTAAGCTTGTTTTCGTTTTGCACGTTCATAACTTTCTCCTATTCGATAAGGTCGCCGCCGCGCAGAGCGTCCAAAAGCTCGGACGGCTTGTTTATTACAAAATCCGGATTAAACTGCATTAGCACGCTCTCGTCGCGAAATCCCCACGTGACCGCCACAACCGGCATGCCGCAGGCACGCGCCGTCTTCATATCCGTTTCGCCGTCGCCCACGTACACCGCGCGGCTTTTATCGCTGTTTAACAGCGCAAGCGCCGCGTTCACTCCGTCGGGCGAAGGCTTGGGACGGATTCCGTCCTTTAAGCCCACAATCACGTCCACGGTCGGGAAAAATATTTCCTTCAGCTCGCGCGCCGCGCCGTGGTACTTGTTTGTGACTATAGCCGATTTCAGCCCGCAATCCTTAACCGCCGAAAGCATTTCCGATACGCCGTTGTACGGCGCGGTCAAGTCCGTGCTGTGCTTGTCGTAATACTCGGTGAAAAGCGCAAGACAGGCGGACACGAGCGACTTGTCAAAGTCGTTGCCGTCAAGGTCGATTGTCCCTGTGCTTGCAAAGCACACCGCGCGTTCCATAAGCTTTTTTACGCCGTCGCCGACAAACCTTCGCGCCTGCTCCCGCGTGATAATCGGAAGCGAAAACGAGATAAGCGCATGATTGACCGCCGCGGTAAGGTCGTCCAGCGTGTCGAGAAGCGTTCCGTCCAAGTCGAAAATTACGGTATCTATACGCATATCAATCTTTCTCCGTAAGCGCCAAAATTTGCCTAGAGTGCGCCGCCGCGCCGCCGTCTGCCATGACGTACGCTATGCCGTAGTTTTGCGCGCCCTTGCCGTCGCTGTTAGGATCGTCGCCTATCATGACGGACTCGGGCTTTTTAAGCTTAAACTTTTTAAACAAAAAATCGAAAAACGCGGGGTCGGGCTTGCGGCAACCGTAGTCCGAACTGAGCAAAACCCCGTCGAACATATCTACAACACCGGACTGCTCTAACTCGCCTACCGTAAACACGCTTTGCGCATTGCTGAGAATGTACAGCTTGCACCCGCGCGCTTTAAGCGCATTAAGCAGTTCGACAGTTCCGCCAAAAAGCTCCAACCGCCGAATGGACTGCCGCCTTGCAAGTACAGCGCACGCGGCGGCGGCGCTATCGGAGAGCGTGCCGCCCAAAGCCGTTACCATGCTCTTGTACACCTTTTTTATATCGCCCTCCGGATAAGCGTACTTAGATGTTTGCTCAAGGTCGGATATATGCTCTGCCCAGCGCTCGTCATACAGCTTAATCAGCGTTTCGGGGTCGGATTTAATGCCGCGCTCGGCAAGAAAACCAACCGCCCCGCGCCAGCTTTCGGGGTCGTGTTCTTCGGTGTGAATGGAAACGAGTGTATTATAAAAATCGAAAATAAAATTTTTCATAGCACAATTATACATTATCGACATAGACAAAATCAAGTGCATTTCTAATCAAATTCTAATGATATTAACATTGACTTTTTGTTCACACCGAATATAAAATATAAACATAAGCAAGCAAAAGGAGAAAATATATGTTTTGCACCAAATGCGGCGCGCAGCTATCCGACGACTGTAAGTTCTGCAATAAATGCGGCGCACCGTTTGATACCGCCGAGCAAAAGGATACCATAACCACAAATGCTCCGTGTATGACAGAGCCGGAACAAACTTCGGTTCCCGCCCCGCAGCCGCAACAGCATGTTGCCGAAGACGACGGCATTTTCGGCATACTCGGCTTTGTGTTTGCCTTTTCGGTTCCGTTTGTCGGACTGATTTTATCGCTTATGGGTTGGCGCAAAACAAAACACCGCGGTCTTGCCCTTGCCGGAATAATACTAAGCACATTCATTTTGGTCGTCATCATCATTTTTGTCGCCTTCGGCTTAGCAAACATGAATGATACTTCCATTCCCATACTCATTTTGATAAGCGCATTCCTGTAAACAAAAAATCCGCATACGCGGATTTTTTTGTTTTTATTTTACCTTAAGCGTGTTTAAATATGCTTTTAATTCGTTGGAAATCCTATAGCTTTCCCGCGCTTTTTGGATTGCCTTGTTGTGCACAAACTTGGGAAACGTATTTTCTTGAAATAAAGGCAAGGTCTTATCGTAATACTTAACCAAACACTCGGCAAGCAACCATGCCGCCGCCATATCCACGTAATACTGACCGTATGTCACGTCACGACACAGAGTATTTAGAATTTTTTCTATATATTCGTCGTTTAGACAGCAGGAAAACATTATCATTATGTAAAACCGCTTTTCGTACTGACCTTCGCTATCAAGCAGATATCTAAAGTCGTTCCACAATGCGCTCTTGTCCGCCCACCTAAGGCAGGGCGTTACGCAGTCCACGTGCGCCCACGACCGAAAAAGCGGCACAAGCCGAGTAAGATAATCGCGCGAAGCCGCATAATCGCCCTTTCGCGCGGCAAGAACTCCGGCAAACAACACCGTCTCGTATGTATGTTCGCTATCCGCAAAAAATCCGTTAAGCACTTCGTCCCGCGCCGAAATGGGCACAGAACAAGCCAGCTTTTTTATAATCGGCGTGCGCACGCCGTACGTTGGATATTCGCAGTTTACTATCGGGTTGTTAAACTTGTTATAATGCTCGTCGACTTCCGAAAATAATGCGGCGCGGCACTGTTCGTATGTTTGGTACATAATAAGTCCTTAAGATTAAGATTTAATTACCTCATCCGCCCTTCGGGCACCTTCCCCTAAGGGAAAGGCAAAAAGGATGGCGCTATTCGCTTTGCGCCGAAACCACATAACGCAGCAAATTCTTTACGCTGTCGAAAACTATAATGGGCGTTTTTACTGCGGAAAACGTTCCGCCGAATTTTTCAAACCCGTCCTTTATGTCCTGAACGTCGTTAAATTCTATTTTTGCGCCCGACCTGAGTAGCGTTACGGTGGCGGCGTTCATGGCTGAAGCGAGATTCTTTATAAGTCCGACGTTTGCCAGATTTTTTATTTCCACGGGCACGGTTTCGTACGCGTCCTTTAGCCCGTTAAGCAATTCGTCGCGCTCTCCTTCCGATTGCAACCGAGAAATGCGCTTGTACAGCTCCACGCGCATTGCGCCGTCGCAGTAGTCCTTGGGGATTACGGCGGTAAAGTCCACCTTCATCACGGGGTCCTTGTGCTTTGCAACAGCCTGACCCTTGATTTCCGCAACCGCTTCGGTAAGAAGCTTGCAGTACATGTCGTAGCCAACGCTGACCATGTGCCCGTGCTGTTCCGCGCCGAACACGTTGCCCACGCCGCGTATGCGCATATCCTGCTCGGCGATTTTTACGCCGCTGCCTAGGTCGGTGTATCTGGCGACCGCGGTAAGCCGATCGAGCGACGCGCCTGCAAGATTGGATTCGCTGCGGTAAGTAAAGTAAACCTGCGCGACCCTATCCGATCTGCCCACCCTGCCTTTTAGCTGGTACATTTGGCTTAAGCCCAAATTTTCCGCACCGTACACCACCATGGTGTTGGCGTTGGGAATATCTATTCCGTTTTCTATAATGGTGGTTGCGACCAGTACGTCCGCCTTGCCTTCCACAAACGCTTCCACCGCGTCGGTCAGCTGTTTTTTGTTCATCTGTCCGTGCGCGTAGGAGAATTTGATTTCGGGCATAATCGACTGCAACCTTGCCGTGTACTCGGCAATGCCGCCGCCTTTACTGCCGCCGTTGACGTAATTGTATACGACAAACGCCTGTCCGCCGCGCGCCACTTCGCGCGTAACGGCGTCCACTATGAGCGCGTCCGAATACTCGGTAACGTACACCTGCGCGGGAAGCCTGCCGGTGGGCGGCGTTTCCAGCATGGACACGTCGCGTATACCCGACATTGCCATATGGAGCGTTCTGGGAATGGGCGTTGCGGAAAGGGTGAGCACGTTTATATCGGTCTTTAGGTTTTTTATTTTTTCCTTGTCCGACACGCCGAACTTTTGTTCTTCGTCAAGTATCAGAAGCTCCAAATTTTTAAACTTAACGCCGCTTCCGAGTAACTTGTGCGTGCCGCACACAATATCCACCGAGCCGTCGGCAAGCCCCTTTAGCGTTTTTGCTGTGTCGCCCTCGGCGCGCGAAAGCGCCGCAACGCGCACGCCAAACCGCTCCATTCGCGCCTTTGTGGTGTTGAAATGCTGGTGGCACAAAACGGTCGTGGGCGACATAAACGCAACCTGCCCGCCCTGCGCAATCACCTTGAATGCAACGCGCAACGCGACTTCGGTTTTGCCAAACCCCACGTCGCCGCACACAAGCCTATCCATAATCTTGCCGCTTGTCAGGTCCTGAAAGCACGCGTCGATTGCGGACAGCTGATCGGGCGTTTCGGAATACGGGAAGTCGGCGGCAAACTCGTCTTCCATCTCGCCGCCGTCTATATACACCTTGCCCTTTACGGTCTCCCGTTTTGCGTACAGCTCCAAAAGGTCAAACGCCATATCTTTAAGCCGCGACTTGACCTTTGCCTTGACGCGTTCGAACTCCGCGCCGCCTATCTTGCTCAGCTTGGGCGGATTGTCGGAAAAGTCGTACTTGCTTAGCCGACTCATGTTTTCCACCGGCACGTACAGCGTGTCGCCGCCGGCGTATCTTATGGTAATATAGTCGCGCTCGTAATTGCCGAAGTCGACCGCGCCCACCGCTTCGCAAATGCCTATGCCGTGAATCTCGTGCACCACATAGTCCCCGGGCTTGGGGAGCTCAGCCATGCCAGTACGCTTGACGGAAAGGAAGGGATCGCGCTTTTTGCCGACGTTGCGCATGCCGATGATGACCGTGTTGTTATCAAAAAACACGCCGCCGTCCGCTACCGATTGAATGTATTCCACATCGTAGCATCCGACAGACTCAAGCCCGTCCCGAATATCCGCGCCGATAAGCACGTTTATGCCGCGGCTGTTCCATACGAAAATGTCGTCCTTAAGCTGGGCGAAGTTTTTGCCGTAAAGCGGCAAATCCATACTTTTCAGCCTAAAAACTCTGTCTGGCGAAAAAAAGCGGTTGTTGCTGTCCACAGCGTGAAAGCACAGCCTGAATCCGTGCGTAGGCGGCACTTCCACAAGGTTGTCCACCGCGCAGAAAGGCGCTTCGCCCGCTTCTATAAGCCGCTTGGCGCGCGAAACGTGCTCGCGGTAAGCGAATATGCAGTTGTCGTAAACCGACTTGGCGTCTTCCGCAATTATGAGCGAATTAAAATATTTGTCCAGCGTGGTGTGCGGAAAAAGCGAAAGCAGAGTTTGCTCGCCGTCCGTATCGCCGGCGGTAAGCCGCTCCGCCATGCGGTGCTCTATGGGCACTCCGGCGGTCTTGCGCTTTTCGCCCGCTTTTATCAGCTGTTCTATAACGGCGGACTTTTCGCCAAACACCGTTTCGGTCGCGGGGTATGCGGTAAACGCCTGCATGCTTTCCCCCGCGCTTTGGGAGCTGATATCGAGCTTGCGAATGCTGTCGCACTCGTACCCGAAAAATTCTATCCTTGCCGCTTCGCCGCTCGGCGCGCACACGTCCACAATATCACCGCGCACTGCAAACTGCGAAGGCTCGTCCACGTGCCCCACGCGCGCGTACCCCGCCGCGGTAAGCTTTTTTGTGATTTCGGCGGTGGAAATTGATTTACCCACTTCAAAGCAAACCGCCGCGCTAAGCACCAAGTCCGCCGGCGGCACAATTTGCATAAGCGCTTCCGCGGTTGTCACCACTACGTCGCACTTGCCGCACGCCATGTTGTACAGCGCACGCGCGCGGTCGCCGTTTCGGTCGCTGCCCGACGCGAGTATCACGTTGTTTTTTGGCAACAAAAGCTCGACCGAATCAAAATGCATGGACAGCTCCACGTACGCGGCGCGCGCCGACAAAACGTCCGCGCACACGTACATAAACTTAGAAAACGCACAGCAAAAAAGTCGGATGTCCGACTTGGTAAGTCCAAACACCGACACGCGTTTTCCGCCGTTCACCGCCGAAACAATATCGGCAGGCACGCCGTTAAATTCGTTTATAACCTGCCCTATACTCCGCATTTTTTACTTCTATTCTTTCACATAATGCTTTAAATAACCGCTTTTGAAAGTTCAGTCGCGCGTCAGACGGGCAACAGGTGGCGAGGGGGCGACGGGAGTGTAGAACCCCCTACATGACCAAGCCGCCGAGCCACACGTAGCCCGTATACTTCGTGAGCTACGGCGCAAAATTGCATTTGCAAGCAAGCAATTTTACTTGTAGCTTAACACGCGATGAATGTACTTTCAAACACTTTTTGTAAGGTCTTGCCACTGTTTCCCCGCAATCCACTCTTCCGCAAAATCCGCCGCAACGGCGCACGCCTTTTCCATCAGCTCACGCCACGCCGTGGGGATTTTGGACAAAACGTAGTCGGCAAGCGCCATGTAATCGGGCTTGAAGCCGATTCCCACGCGCACTCGCGCAAAGTCGGTGGAAGCTAACTTACCCACAATGTCGCGCATGCCGTTGTGCGTGCCCGCGCTGCCGCACTTTCGCGCGCGCACGGTGCCCTTTTCTATATCTATATCGTCGTAAATCACCAAAATATCCTGCGGCTCAATCTTGTAATAACGCGCTAAGTGCGACACTGCGTCGCCGGATAAATTCATGTATGTATTCGGCTTGACTAATAGGGTCTTTTGTCCGAACAGAATTTGCTCGGACAGATATGCATTGCTTTTTTTATCCAACGCAAAATCGGGCGACTGCAGCCGCGACGACAGCGCGTCCACCGCCATAAACCCGACGTTGTGATATGTGCAAGCGTAATCGCTCCCCGGATTACCCAAGCCGACGATAAGCTTCATATTTCAGTCTATTACGGCGTTAAGCTTTTTTACCAGTTCGTCCACGTCGTTGCCGTGTGCCGCGGCGGCTTCCGCAACCGTTTCTCCGCGCGAAATGGGGCAGCCCAAGCAGTGCATGCCCATATCGAAAAACACCTGCGCAACCTTTTCGTTTTCGGGCGCCAAGCAGAGCACGTCGTAAATTGTCATATCGGCAGTAACCTTGTTTGCCATGATAATTCTCCTTTTTTTTGTTAGTATGTACGTTACGAAATAAGTATACACGCGGCGTATTTTTTTGTCAATCGAATTGCGGGTTACGAAGCTTTATCCGCTTTGAGCACTGCGCAAAGCTGACCCGCAAAATCTTTAAGCGGCTCGGCGGTTTCCCTGCCGGCGTACACAACGTGTTCGTCCGGCAAAAGCACGTTGCTACGCAAATCGGCGGAACGCATATACCTAATCGCCGGAACAAAAATATACAGCGGGTACCAGTCGCTGTTGCGTGCCGGCGCGCCCACGGTGTAGTATCCGTAGTCGGTAAAAATAATATAGTCGAGCATTGTCATGCCCATGTCGAAAAGCATATCCGCAAGGTTCTTCACGTTTGCGGCTATATTAAATGTCTGCGGAAACATATCTTTTTCCCGCCGCGCAATAAAGACATAATTGCAACGGTGCTTGCACGCCGAGCTCAATATTCCGCGCGTCGGATCGTCTTCCGAAAAACATTCTATTGCGCGCACATTGAGCTGCTTATCCATAAACGCCGCATACGTGCCCACTTCCAGCTTGCCCAAGTACGCCAGCCCGAAAAAGTCCGCCGCTTCGGCACGATTGTTAAGCTTTAGCTCGGCCTTGCCGTTTACAAGGCACAAATCAAACAACACGGACAGCATGGACGCGGCCTGCGCGGTGATGTTTGACAGCTTAATCAGTTCGGACTGCGGCGCACAAAGCACTCCCGCAACCGACCCGAATTTATCTAAAAGCTTGTGCGCTACGACGTTTGTGTCCTTTTGCGGAATAAAAAACGAAAGCAATAGTTCCACAAGCTCCACGTCGCTAAATCCGTAAAGCCCGTCGTTTTTTGCGCTGTCGCGCAGTCTGGTCCTGTGCCCAAAATGCTCGTGCGTTTGGCTCTGTTTGTCCGCAACCCGTGCGCGCAATTCCGCCAAAAACGGATGAATGGGCAAAACATGTTTTTGTTCTGCCGCGGCCGCAACTTCTTCCGCACTGTCGGAAATATTTGTTTTTCGCTCGTTTTCGTCCATACTCTAATCTTGCATCGTTTTCTTTAAAAATAGTCAAAATATTAACCGCTTTTTTAACTATTTTCTATTATCTCTTATCTATTATTTAGGCGATTTATCGCCGCTTTTAGCGCCGCTCTATTATTTCCAGCGCGACCCTTGCCTTTGTCTTGCCGCCGAACATATCTATCTCTATATCCGCGCATCGGTTGTGCCGGTTTATATAAGTAATAAGCCCTTCTTGCCCAATCAGCGCGCCGGCGGTGATGGTAACCTTATCGCCGTTTATAAACCCGACCGATCGCTCCACGCACCTTTTTCCCTTGAGCAAAAATTCAAGGCGAATACGTTCCTGTTCGGGCAAGGCAATGTTGTCCTTGCCGCTTTTGAGCAGTCTTATAATGTCGTGCGAAGTGTATATCATGGAACCGAATTCTGTTAGAAAGTCTTTTGCCGTCAGTCTGGTTTCCACAAATACGTAGCCCGAAAACAGCGGGCGCTTTTTGTATTGCTTGCCCGCCGTTTTGCCGCGCGCCGCGCGGTAATACACCTCCGACTGCGGACAGAACGCTTCTATATCATCGGACGACAAACCTTTGGTATCGGAAAACCGCGCGATATCCTGTACCACGCGATTCTCACTGCCCGTTCTGACGTAAAACACATACCAAAAGTACGGTTCTTGCATTTATTGTTAAATCCCCATTAAAAGATTACTGTTTCGGCCATGCCTAATTAGAATTGCACGGTCGTACAACCGTTAATTCCGAATTCATAATTCCGGTCGAATTGGCTAAATGTCCCTTTCTTTGTCCGCAAGGAACACAACGCCCACCATGCCCGCGCCGGTATGCGCGCCTATTACAGGCCCTACCCAGCCGATTTCCACGTCGCAGTCGGGACGGATTTCCTTTACGCGGGATTTAAGTTCTTCCGCGACTTCAAAGTTGTCCGCGCAAGGCAGATACACCTTTTTTGTGCAACCGTCGTTGTTATTCTTGAAAAAGTCCGCCATGTACGAAACGCCCGCGCCCACGCCTATCTTTTTGGTAACTATGGATAAGCCGCCGTCTTTGTTTATGCACAGTATGGGTTTTATGCGCAGCGCCGTGCCTATGTATGCGGCGGGACCGGATACTCTACCGCCGCGCTTTAGGTGCATAAGGTCTGTGGGCATAAACCGGACTTGAACGCGCTTTGTTATATCCTGCATTGCTTTTAGCGCTTCCGCCGCGCTCATACCTTCGTCACGGAGCCTTTCCGCCTCGTCCACCACAAGCCGCTGTACACAAGTTGCGCCAAGCGAATCCAACACGTACACACGCGTCGCACCCAAGCGTTCGTTCACGTTTTTCGCGGCGGAAACCGCGCTCTGGTAAGTGGACGACAGTCCCGAAGACAGCGTAATGTGCAGCAAATCTCCGTCGCACTCCGAAAGCACGCGCTCAAAAAACTCTTCGTGCTCGGCTATGTTTATCTGCGAAGTAGTGGGCTTTTTACCTGCACGGATAAGGTCGTAAAATCCCTTGTAGTCCTCGTTTTTGTCAAAGTCGTCTTGGTGCGGTACTTCGTCTATCGTATACACTTGCGAAATGTATTTTATGCCGCGGCTGTCTAATTCGCCGCAAAAGATGTCACATGATCTGTCGGTAGAAAGTGTAAAAGACATTTTTGTTCTCCTTGATGTTTTGTCCGGCACGCCCGTATAGGCACTGCCTATTTGGCTGATATTTCCGAATCCCGATTATTGGACTCGCTTTATTATTTCTTCATTCTGCATTCTTCATTCTGCATTCTTCATCTTCATCTTCATTCTTCATTCTGCATTCTGCATTTACTTAACCTCTCCGCGGGTTTTGTCCGATATAAACGAAATACCCACGGCGTTTACGCCGGTATGTGAACCGATTACAGGCCCTATCCAGCCGATTTCTATATCGCAATCGGGGCGCGCCGCTTGCGCCTTTTTGAGCATGCTTTCGGCAAGGTCGCTGTCCGCGCTGGCAATGTACACCTTGTGCGGCTTGGCGGAGCTGTCGCGCTTAAAGATGTTTATCATTTCCGCAACACCCTTGCTCGCGCCTATCTTTTTTTGCATGACCACAAGCGCACCAGCGGGGTCGAATCTGAGTATAGGCTTAATGTTGAGCGCCGTGCCTATGTAGGCGGACGGGCCGGACACCCTGCCCCCGCGCTTTAAGTGCATAAGGTCGGTGGGCATAAACCATGTGTGATTGTGGTTGACAAAGTCTTCCAGTATTTCCACGGCCTCTTTGGCGGGTACGCCCTCGTCACGAAGGCGCTGCGCCTCGTCCACCACAAGCCGTGTAGCCACCGTCGCGCCCAGCGAATCTACTATGTAAATGTTGCGACCTGTCTCTTCAAAAATTTTTGCGGCAACCTGACGCGCAAAAAGCGGCGAGGTCGTAATGCCTGACGATATTGTAATGTGAACTATGTCGCCATCGTACTTTTGAATGAGTTGTCCGAAAAACTCTTCGTAGTCGTTTTGCGTGACCTGCGACGTGGTGGGCATTTCGCCGCCGCGAATCTTGTTGTAAAATTCTTTAAACTGCTCGTCGCGCGTAAACTCGTCCTTACGTTCCAACCCCTCTATTGTGAAGTAAGTGGATATGTATTCTATTCCACGCTCTTTAAGCTCGCTGCGGTATATGTCGCATACCGTGTCTGTGGATAATGTAAACTTCATTTTGCTTCCTCCGATGGAACCGTTATCGGCAAATCAAGCCGATTTTCCACATATGTTTTTTGCGGAACGGTTCACCTTTAGTATACTACGATATGTATAAATTTTATATTTTTTTACCCTGATTTACGCGCATAAACCCTTTTTCTTGCAAAAAAGTATACATACTGTTTCGTTTTGTGTCATTTTTAAAAGACATTTATAGGCTATAATCACACAACCCCCGCAAACAGACCGTTTCCGACCGTCCTTACAACAGTTTCGGCAAATAACGGCAAGAAGTGGCTTTTTGCGCCAAAAGCAGTGCTTTTACGCACGTATGCGAATGTTGAAAATATACGTAGAAAATGGTATAATTTTAGCAGGTTAAGCGGTCTGCAAACGGAAATCATTATTTTCCGTTGACGCCTTATATCGCCGTCCCTTAACCTATAATTACTAAGCAATTAAGGAGTTAACTTTATGAAAATACGGGTGATGGTTTGCGACGACAATGCGGAATTTGTTTCAAGCGCCAAGGCGCACTTTGCCGCGTCGGACAAGATAGAACTTGTGGACACTGCAACCGACGGAAAACAGGCTTTGGACAAGCTTGATTCCGTACATCCGGACGTACTGTTGCTCGATCTTGTTATGCCCAACCTTGACGGTTTTTCCGTGCTGGAGCGCGTAAACAAGGGCAATATGAAGATAATTATAGTATCGGCGCTCAGTCAGGAAGCGTTCATTTCCAAAGCGATGGGACTGGGCGCGGACTTTTACATGATGAAGCCGGTATCCTTCGGCGTGCTGGACGAGCGCATTATAGAAGCGGCAAGCAACAAGCGCCCGTCCGCCAAAAATCGGTCTATGGACGAAAAAATAAGCAACATATTTATAACCGTGGGCATACCCGCGCACATAAAGGGCTACCAATACCTGCGCGAAGCCATAAAGATGACGATAGACAATCCAGAAATAATCAATTCCATAACCAAAAAGCTGTATCCCGAGGTTGCCGACCACTTTAAAACCAGTCCCAGCAAGGTGGAGCGCGCCATTCGCCACGCCATAGAAGTTGCGTGGAACCGCGGCAAGATAGAAAATATTAACACCCTTTTCGGCGTGCGCGTGTACAATCACAACGAAAAGCCGACCAACGGCGAATTTATTGCGCTTGTCGCCGACAAAATGCTGCTTGAAAGCGTGTAATAAATGCAGAATTAAAAATGCAGAATGCAGAATGAAAGGTGATATCGCCTTTTCTCTTTTGTCACTCTTAACGTAGTGAGGAGTCTCAACCTAATATTGGCTTGCGGTGGATGAGGTTTTATATAAATCTCATCCTTTTTTCATTCTTAATTCTTAATTCTTAATTCTTAATTCCCAAAAGCTTGACACCGTTTTTTTGATTGTATATAATATACAATGCGTATATAATAAAGATAGCTATTGCATATGAAAAGACTGATTTTGGTTTCATCTCCGCCGGCGTGCGGAAAGACATTCATATCCAAGCAGCTGGCTTTGAACCTGCCGCACGTGGTGTATCTGGACAAGGACACACTTATTCCGCTTTCCAAGCAGATATTCCGCGTAGCAAAAAAGCCGTACGACCGCAATTCGGACTTTTTTGAAGAGCAGGTGCGCGATTACGAGTACGAGGTTATTCTCGGACTTGGCATGGAAGCGCTTACTTACGCCGATACCGTGCTGATAAACGCGCCGTTTACCCGCGAGGTGCGCGACCCCGACTACATTAACGGATTGCGCAAAAAGCTTATTGAGCGCGGCGCACATCTTACGGTCATATGGATAGTCACCACGCCCGAGGTGTGCAAGGCGCGCATGATGCGCCGAAATTCCGATCGCGACTCCACCAAAATCATGCGCTGGGAAGACTACATACGCACCGTGGACTTTTCCGTCCCCCAAGGCATTGACGGAAATGAAAAAAACGGGCTGTTGCTTTTTTACAACTCGTCCGAGGCGGAATATATCAAATCCATGCACGACGTGCTAACCGCTCTCAATCAGGAGCAATAAACTTTAGGATTATGACAAAAAACACAAAAAAAGACACAATAATCGAGCCGGTCGAACACGCCGAGCAGCCCGAACCCGTCGAACAAATCGGGCAAGCCGAACAGGCCGCAACGACCGACAAAGTCGAATATCACGATTTTATATCGGCTTACAAATCTGTTTCGCCAAACGAAAAGCGGCGCGCTTTTACCATGCTGGCGGCGGCAGGCGTGACGCTTGCCCTGCTGTTTTTGTCGCGGCTGTTTTGGCTGTTTAAGCCGCTGTTCGACCTTGTATATTACGGCACGCTTCCCATTATTTTGTACTACATTCTTTTGGGCATAGTGTTTACTGTGTTTGTTATTTTGCTCAACCGATATCTCAAAAAGCATTGCGGTATCCGCATGTTTTTGCCGCAGGACAACCACGTAAGCATACCCAACACGCTTGCCATAATCGTTATCGGCGCGCTCACAATGCTTTTTATAAGCATAGGACTCAAGTTTAAAGTAAAAGTTCAGGTGGAAATGGGCTTTGGCGTGACAATGGCCACCGCCCTTATCAACCTTGCAATATACGTTTATTACGGACTGCATTTGTGGCTGGGGCTTATTGCCGCGGCGCTTGTACAGCGCGCGCTGGACATTCTTTTGCCCACAAGGTATTCCGTGCCGTGGGGCGCGATACTGCTTGTTACGGTGTTCGGGCTTATGGAGTTCGCTCTGGAGATAGGCACAACAACGCATATGTATCCGTGGCTTTACTATATACTCACCTACGTCTATGCGGCGGTATACGAGCTGACCGGACGTAGCTTCCATCTCACGTTTTGGGCGTGCATAATAATAATGGTGCTGTGATATGTCATTCAAACAAGCAACAAAAAAAGTGTGGGACGTATTTGTCCACTTTCTAAAGACAAACTACCTTATGGTGGGCTACATATTCGCCTCCGTATTGATAGAGCTTACCGGCGTTGTAGTCACTTCGGGTCATTTTTACATGACTTCGCCGTGGATATATCTTACGCTCATCGCGCTGATGTGCCTAATATCGCAGTATCTGCCGGGGCATAAATCGCGTTACGCGTTTTTTATGTGCCTTATTCTTATCAACTTTATTCTGGACTTTGTGTTTTTAGTCATATTCGACAGCACCGGTGGGACAATATTCGACTTTGCCATGCTCAATCTGCGCAACGACGCGATGCAAATAATAGAGATGATTCCCATGAGCTTCACGTATATTTTTGTGTCGGCAATCGTCATAACGCTTTACGGCACGCTGGGCTTTATGTTTACAAAACGCATGCCCCAGCCCAATATGGCAATATCGGCAAAGATAACCACCGCGTCGCTTATGGCGCTTGTTATATGCATCAACGTAATGCTGTCCATATTAGGCAACCTTCACTACGATTCCAACGATCTCAGATACAAGCTGTACCAGACGGAAACGGGCACATATTCCCACAAGGGTATTGTGGGCAACCTGTTTAACGAACTTGTGCGCGGGCTGTGGTTTTCCGAGATAGATATAGGCGATCTTAACGAGCTGCACGACTTTATCTACAAGCAGACTACCGAGCCTACCGATTATACCGGCGTAGCCGAAAACTTTAACGTAGTTACTATTCTGTGCGAAAGCTTTGAATGGTTTACCTTCCTTTACGACGCCGACACTTATCCCAACGGCTTTGCGCGCAATGCGGACGGCGATCTCTCTCCCGACGATATAAAACAAGCGCTTAGAAAGCTTTATCCCAATTTTTACAGGATGTACGAAAGCGAGTCCACCGTTGTACTCAATAATTCGCACTCGCTTGAAAAGACCGATATTTCGGAGAACAAATCCATAATCGGCAACTATCCGTTGTTCCAGTACATCAATTACGAATATCCCACAAACACCATTCCGTACAGCATGCCCAACGTGCTTAAAACGCTGTTCGACATGGAAAGCAATTCCTTCCACAACGGACACAGAACGTTCTACAACCGCAATATCCACCACACCCATGCGCTGGGCTTTAACAGCTTTACCCCTGCCGAAGACATTTACACTACGGACAACGGCGGCGGGCTTGGCGAACGCAATCTCGATTCCGTAATGTTTGACACCTGCAAGGAGAACATGTTCCCCACAAACCGCAGGTTTAACACGTTTATCACCACCATAACCCAGCACGGGCAGTACGCCGAGCGCGAAAACTTGCGCGAAAACTACGCCAAACTGGACAGCTACGGACTGCTCCCCTATGACGATGACAACGAGGACGGCAACACCCTTAGGTATTACTGCGCCGCCGGCATGGACACCGATAAGGCAATAGGCATTATGCTTGACTATCTGGACGAAAAGGGTCTGGCGGACAAAACGCTTATCACCATGTTCGGCGACCACAATGCGTACTATCAGGGCATAAGCAACTACGTGAAAAACGTGTACTTTACAAGTTCCGCCAACTACACCGAGCTGTACCGCGTGCCGGTAATGATCAAGGTGGGCAACAAAAAATTGGGCAATCCCATTATTAACAAGTTTACTTGCGTAAGCGACGTTTATCCCACCATACTCGACCTTTTGGGCGTAACGGTGTTTTCCAACCTGACCTACGGCGTGAGCGCGTTCTCAAACGAAACGTCCATACTGTACTCCAGAGCGTACGACAGATTCCTTACCGACAAGGTGTTCTTTAACAGCCTTAGCAATCTCATGTACAAGGCGCCGGACGTGGACTCGGCATACATCAAGCAGATAGAGCAAACCGCCACCGTGCTTTTGGACAAGATTTCGCACGTCAACCGAATTTTTGCCGCGGACTACTTTAAGGGCGAACGCGAAAAGGAATTCCAAACGCTTTTGCGGTCGATCAACGAGAACTCGCTGCACAATACAAACAACGCGGTAAAAGGAGCTGCGGCATGATCGGCGTACAATACGTCACGCTGTGCGCAAGCGAGCTTTCGCTTGCGATTACGCTAACCGTATTTGTAATAATCACCGTCGTACTTTTGGCGCTTTTGATAGCGCTTGCCGCAAGCAAAAGCTTCCGCACCGTGTTTTTTCGCGAAAAACAAAAAAAGAAAAAGACCGCAAAAAAATCGGACTCGACCAAACAAGAGCCCGACAGCTCCGCACCCGCGCGCAAAGCGGCGCGCAAAAAAAGCGGCAGTCCCGATTATCTTGACCTTATACCCACCGTTCCGCTCGGAAGCGTTTCGCCCGAACCTTCGCCCACGCGAAAGTCGAGCGGCAGAGCGGCAAAAAACAACAGTCAAAAATGAAGAGAACAAAGCTGTTTCACAACCTACAGCCGCTCTTGTACGGCTGCATCACAGGCATCATATGCGGCGCGGCAATCGCGCTGTTTTTGGTATGCGCGCGCGTTGTGGCAAGTTTTGCCATGTCCGTATATTCGCTTGAGCGCACCGCGCTTGCCGTCGTTTGTACGCTGATACTCGTGCTTTTGTGCTGTCTATTTACGGCGGTATTGCAAATTCTTGTTCCGTCCGCAAAGGGCAGCGGCATTCCGCTGAGCGAAGCGTGCGCGCGCGGTATGCTAAAGGTAAAGTGGCTTAGATCTGCGGCGGCGCTCATCGCGGGAAGTATTCTCGCGTTTTTAAGCGGCATGCCGCTTGGCAGCGAAGGTCCGTCCATAGGCGTGGGCGGAATGATCGGCGACGGCGTGGGTCGTATCGCCAAAAAGCCCATACAGTTCAGGCGGTATCTCATAACCGGCGGATCCAGCGCAGGCCTTGCCGTGGCGTTTAACGCGCCGCTTACCGGCGTTGCCTTCGCTTTGGAGGAGACGCACCGCAGATTCTCCCCCAGCATACTTCTTGCCGCATTCAGCGCGGTTGTCCCCGCCGTAATGACGGCGCAGTTACTGTTTTGGGGATTTTCTTTTAATGCGTATCTACACGGTTTAGGTGTGCGCTACGGCATGGCGGCGCTACCCTTTTTGGCGCAAAAAGCGTATACGTCCATTGCCGTAATGTTTACCGTGTGCGGCGTGGGCGCGGCAAGCGGAATAATCTGCGCGCTGTTGGCTTTTGCGTTCAACCGCAGCATATTTGTTTTGAGCAAAATGTTTTCCAAGATAAACAACGCCGCACTGCGGCTGCTCCCCGCGTTTTTGCTGACGGCTGTGTGCGGGCTTTGCCTGTATACCGTGGTGGGCAGCGGCGAAGCCACCTTCGAGCACGTGTCGGTAAACACGGCGGTGGGCATGCTTATCCTTTTGATAGCGCTCCGCTTTGGCATGACTGTTACGGCAAGCGGAAGCGGCGCAACCGGCGGACTGTTTTTGCCCATGATAGCGATAGGCGGAATAACCGGCACTCTTATTGCAAAGGTGGCGATATTGATGGGCATGAGCGAATGTTACGCGCCCAATGTGATAATGCTTACAATTTCGGCGTTTTTCGGCGCGACGGCGCGCGCACCTATAAGCGCGACCATAATGTGCGTGGAGCTTACGGCAAGCTTTTCCAACCTTTTGCCCTGCGCGGTGGCGGTGGCTATTGCAACAGCCGTTGCGGCACTGCTGCGCACGGAACCGCTGTACGAGCACATGATGGAAGACCTGTACAGCCGCACTGTCGTGGACGGAGAAGAAATTACGATTAGCGGCATAATCCCGCCTACGTCGTTTATTTGCGGCATGCGCATACGCGACGTGTTGTGGCCGCACAATTCGCTTGTTACCGAGCTCAACCGCGCCGGCACGGACATTGTGCCGGACGGCGAAACGGTATTACTGGAAGGCGACAAAATCACCATTCGTGCGGAAAAGGTAAACACGCACGAGTTTACCGTGCAAATGCAAGATTACATCACTCACAATCTAAATTGATTGTTGTTTTTTTGGAGAACAAATGAAAGTAGCAATCACCGGAATAACAGGCAATATGGGTCAGGCGACGTTTAAGGCGCTTTTGAACGCAAACGTCGACGAGATACGGCTTCTTGTCCGCAGCGAAAAGCGGCTTAAAAAGCTTTTAAAGGCGAACAAGGCGCTAGAGAGCAAAGTGACGGTTGTGCAAGGCGGCATGACAGACCGCACCGCAATAAAGCGACTTGTGCAAAACGCGGATCTCGTTATACACATGGCGGCAGTAATACCGCCGCGCTCCGACCAAAACCCGCAAGCCGCAGTGGATTGCAACCAGACCGGCACCGACATACTGGTGTCCGAAATAGAAAGTATAACCGAAAATCAGCCGGCGCTTGTTCACGTATCCACAGTCGCGGTATACGGCAACCGCACGGGCGGACACCCGTTCGGGCGGGTGGGCGATCCTCTTTTGGTAAGTCCGCTGGACGTCTATTCCGCAACAAAACTGCGCGGCGAGTTTCGCGTACTGGAAAGCGATATACAAAAATGGGCGGTGCTCCGCCAGTCGGCAATGCTGCACCCGCAAATGATAACGGACAACGTTCACGACGGGTTACTGTTCCACACCGCGTTTGACGCGCCGCTCGAGTGGGTAACGGCGCACGACAGCGGCGTGCTTATTTGCAATATCGTAAATAAGTTTGCGGACGGCAGTATGCCGGATAAGTTTTGGAAGCGTTGCTACAACATAGCGGGCGGAAAGGCAAACCGCCGCTACGGCATGCAGTCGTTTGACGACGGGTTTGCCATTATGGGCGGATGCGTTAAGGACTTTTTTAAACCCGTTTACAATGCAACGCGCAACTTTCACGGCGTTTGGTATTTGGACGGCGACGAACTAAACGAAATGTTTGACTACCAAAGCCAAACCGCGGAAGAGTATTGGCAGGAAGTTTCCCGCGCTCACCCCGTTTTTAAAATGGGAAAATTCGTCCCAAAAAGCATGATACACTTCTTTTTGTTCCGCCGTCTACTAAAGGATAAAAACGCGCCGTCGTACTGGGCAAAGCACGGCGACGATGCGCGCATGATTGCCTACTTCGGCGGCGCGGACGAGTACGGCAAGCTTACATCCGCCACATGGGCGGACTTCCCCACAAAGGACGGCACGGAAATACCCAATCTATCCGACAACGATACTCCCGTGTACTACGGCTACGACATAACCAAGCCGGACGAACAAATCACTCAAGCCGACGTAGCGGCGGTGGCGGAAGCGCACGGCGGCAAGCTGCTTTCCGAGTTTGACGGCGATATGTACAAAAAGCTTGACTTTGAAACTCAGGACGGCGAAAGGTTTTCGGCGCGAGCGTACACCGTTCTGCGCGCGGGGCACTGGTACAATCCCATTTACGACAGGTTTGTGTGGGATTTTGACAGACTGAGTAAACGCGACAAGGTATTTGCGTCCGTTTGGTACGACACGCACGACAAGGACGAAAATTACGTGTATTCGTTTGACGGCGAGTACACCGCGCACGCCAACAAGACGGAAAGCGTATGAAAGTACTGTTGATTTATTTTTCGGGAACGGGAAATACAAAACGCATAGCCGAGCTGTACAAATCGGCTTTTGAAGGCTACGGCGCGGAAGTGGACAGCATGCCGCTTCCGTGTGACGACCTGCCCGACCTTAACGCGTACGACTATATAGGACTGGGCTACCCCATCCACGCCTTTAACGCGCCCAAAATATTGCTTAAGCTATGCAAAAAAATCCCCAAGCGCAACAAAAATAAAGACGGCGTAAAAGACGTATTTGTATTTAAGTCGTCCGGCGAACCTGTGCGCATGAGCGACGTTTCTTCGCTCAAACTGAAAAGCATTTTAAAGCGGCGCGGATACATGCTGAAAAACGAGTATCAATACGTAATGCCGTACAACATAATCTTCCGCCACACGGACGAACAGGTGCACAAAATGTGGTCCGTCGCAAAAGATCTTGTTCCGGCGGACGTAGCGGAAATATTAAGCGGAAAGAGCCGCCTACCCAAAAAGATGTTTTTGGGCGGATTTTTGGCGTGGGTACTGCGCTGCGAGCATTGGGGCGCGCACATAAACGGCAAGCTGTACAGGGCGAACAAAGCGTGCGTAAAATGCTATAAGTGCGAAAAGCTGTGTCCTGTAAACAACATAAAAATAAAAAAGGGCAAGGTCAAGTTCGGCGGCAAGTGCATAATGTGCATGCGGTGTGTGCAGGCCTGTCCGAAAGCCGCTATAAACTTAGGGCTTTTTAACGGCTGGAAGGTAAACGGCGAGTACAGCTTTACCGACAATCCGCAGCCTTCTCCCCCGTCAAAGCACGACAACTATTGCAAAAAAGCATACGACCGCTACTATCAAAACGCACAAAATCGCATTGATGAATATAACCGAAATATAGAAACTTTGTGAAATTTTTTAAAAAGTATTGACACAATATACACATAATGTTATAATCGGCATATAATCTTTTGGAGGTAAATTATGTCAAAGAAAATCAGCACCATCGGCATTGTTTTTTCAGTGCTCGCTCTTGTAGGCCTTGTGCTTGTTATCGTCGGTATGTGCACCGGCGTTGTCTCGGCGGGAGGCGAATCCACCACCCTGTTTGACGAGGGTTGGGAAATGTTTGAATCCGATATGGTTAAGGCTGCGGCTAAGGCTCAAGGCCTTACCCTTCCGTCCCGTACGTTCCCGATTATTGCGTTTGTCGTAGCTATAATCGGCGCGGTTGCCGCTCTTGCGTACTGCGTACTCGGCATGGTCGGCAAGGAAGTTAAAATCCTTGGCTTGGTTGCCGGCGGCGTTGCTATCCTTGGCGGCATACTCGTACTTGTTGCCGGTCTTGTGCTTGCAGGTCAGTTCAACGACTGCACCAAGATTTTCGGAATGGATAGTGTCAGCGCAGGCGTAGGCGTTTGGCTGGGCATGATAGGCGGCCTTTTGGCAGGCGTTCCCGCTATACTCGGCGCTCTTAAAGTAGGCCAGAAGGGATAAAAATTACTTACAACAAAAAACGGGCTTTATGCCCGTTTTTTTATTGCCTAAAAACTATCCTATTTATATTCTGCATTCTGCATTCTTAATTCTGCATTGGTTAAAAGTCCGCCACCTGCAGTATATGAAACACGTACGTACCCGCCGCATTTAACGGTATGCCGCAATGTATAAGCGCCGCGCCGGAAAACGTTTTGTTAAGTTCCCGCACGTGGTACAGATTGTGCTCGTCCAGCCCGACAAGCTTTACACGCATTTTATCTTTACACTCGCACACCGCGTACGCGCGGGATTTATCCTTGCTTACCGCCATACGGAACGCGCCGCCGTCATCATGCTGTCTGTACACGTCGCCGCGTATGACGGAGAGCGCGTCGTCCTGATAGGAAAATATTTGCGCGCGCACCGCACGTTTAATGCCGTCGGAGATGTCTTCGGGCAATTCGTAGCCGAGCGTGCCCATTGTGGCGCAGTCAAATCTTTGCTTAAAGTTTTCCGACGGTAACGGCGAAATTATATTGCGCACGCACGCAAGCGGATAGCAAAAGGTAAACTCTTTTACCTTGTCCGACTTTATGCCAAAGTCCACGCGCAGCCCCGAAAATTCTTTTGTAAGCCTGTCACTTAGCATAAACATGCCGTGAGCGGCTTGTGCACGGAATATTGCGCCTGGCGCGTCTATGGTGACATAGCGGATAACGTTTTGCGCTATTATGCCGCATACCGCCGTAAACAACGCAAGCGTATCTTTTGTTCCGTACTTGTACACGCCGTCCGCACCGCTCTTTTTGCAAGCCGCCGTAAAAAGCGCGCTGTCCTTATATATAACTTCACTATTTATGCGCAAGCCGAGCGTAATGGCCTGCTCCCGACAGGTCTCGGCAAGCGCTTGTATAGCGGAGTGCGTATACTCTCCGCCATCGACCGCAACCATACCGAAGCCCATTCCCACCGCGGTTTTTACCGCAGATATCGCCTTGTCCTGCGGCTGCCGCGGCAAGAACAACGCGGTAGGACTGCGCTCAAAAAGCGCTTCCGCACTTTCGCGCAGTATGTCGTGAAAAATGCGCGTCATGCCGCCCATACCGTTATCCGAATACACGCATAAAAGCTCTGGGCAAGCGATTTGCCCTTTTTCTATCGCTACCGTGCCTACGATATCGCATGAAACGGCTTCGCCGATTGCCGCAACCGTGCCGTCCGCCGCCGGACATAAAAAGCCGTATGCGTCGCCGTTTTGTTCGCTTAGTCCGTCGCTTGTTGCGGTGGCAAAATAGCCGGCGTCTTTTGTTACATTGTTGTAGCCGTCCGCCACGACAATTTTACAGTCGTTGCCGTACCCTACAGACTGCTTAATCGAGCAAAGCTCAATCGCGCCGCCGTCGCTTTCCATAACAACATATCTACTTATTCCGCCGCGCGCGTGCGGTGTGTAATGCATATGCGCCTTAAGTCCGTGCTTTTTGCTTACAAGCGTAACGATAAGCGTTTTGTCGTCTTGCTCTATTACCTTTGCGCCGTCAAACACAAAGTCTATATCTTTCTTTTTTCCGTCCGAACCCACCGCTTGCACGGTCAGTTCGGCAATCTTGTTTGCGCCGTAAGTTTCCAGCGCGCGCACGTCGTCCTCCGGTTCGATGCGCTTGCCGAAGTAAATATGCACGGGCACGCCGTTTTCCAAACCGAAAACATAACACGTCTCGCCCGCCGAAAGATAAAATATATCGTTTTCTACTTTTATCATTATGTCGTTTTCGCTCCTAAAACAGCTTTGCGGTCACATCAAGAAACAACTTCTGCGGCAGGATGTGCCGTAAAAAGTTTAACACCTTGTATTTAAAGCCCACAATGTACAGCGGCTTTTTACATTTGTTGCAGCACTTGTAAATCTTTTTTGCCGCAGGGGCAAGCTTCATCCTTTTATGCTCGCGTCCGTCTATTTTTTGCGCCGAATTTTTGGGCGCGTCGCCGTAGCGCTCGCCGCCGTCCGAATACTTTATTCTGTTGGCGGTAAAATTGGTTTGTATATCCCCGGGGCACACCGCGCTCACGCGAATGCCGTGCGGCTTAAGCTCCATATACAAGCCGTGCGCCGCCATGTTTACCGCCGCCTTGCTTGCGCAGTACATTGCGCGGTACGGCAGTGCAAACAGCGCGCACGCCGAGGAAATAAACGCAACGTTACTTCCGCGATCCATCCCTTTAAGCGCGCACTGCACTAAGTTAAGCGCACCCGTAAAGTTGAGCGAAAGCTGTTTTTCTATTTCTTCCGTGGACAACAATTCCGTCGCGCCGGACAGACCGCCGCCCGCGTTGGCTATTACGGTGTCTATCCTGCCGTATTGCTCAATAACGCGCTCCACCGCTTGCTCTACCGCGTTGTAGTCGGTTACGTCCACCGCAATGTCGGGCTCTGTTGCCGTGCGCGACATGCCTATTACGGTGTGCCCGTTTTGGCGGTACAATCGCGCAAGCTCCTTGCCTATGCCCGACGTGGTACCCGATATTATAACAACCTTTTGTCCTTTACTCATCGACTTTATTGTTTTTTGGACTTTTTGGGCGAAGCCGAAAGCAGTCTGTTGATTGCCGCCAAAAACTCCGGCTCGGTCTTATAGCCTTCGGCAAGCAACGCCTCGTTGTACAGCACCGTCACCGTATCGGCAAAGGCTTCGTCCGAAAGGCTTTCCATACCCGCGATAATCGGATGCTCCATGTTAACCTGCAAAACGCGCTCGGCCTTTACGCCGCCGCCCATGGCTTCCATTATTCGCTCCATTTCCAGCGACACGTCGCCCTTTGCCGCAAGGCACACGGGATACGACTTTAGCTTGTCCGTGGCGGCCACCGTCGCTTTGCCGCCGAGATGCTGTTCTATTCGCTTAAGCAAATCCTTGTGTTCCTGCTTTTCCGCAACCTTGCTCTCGCCGCTGCCTGCGATGTTTTGAAACTTGTGTCCTTCGTATTCGGACAGCATGCGCGCGACAAATTCGTCCACGGGGTCTACAAAGTACAGCACATCATTTTCGTTTTCCCGCGCCAGCTCCAGCTGCGGCAGCATGGAAATTTTTTCCACCGTTTCGCCGCACGCGTACAGTATGGGAGCCTTTTTCTTGTCCGCCGTTTCCGCTATGGGCGCTTCTACGGTCAATCCGTCCACATACTCCTTGTACGTGATAAGCTTTTTGTTTTTGTCCGAATAGTATAAGAGCAAATCCTTAATCTTATCCTTGTCCGCGCCGAAGTTGTTGTACGCGCCGAACTTGATCGCCTTGCCAAATTGAGAAAAGATTTTTTCGTACTTTTCGCGGTCGTTTTTGAGCAGCTTGCCAAACTCGGACAGTATCTTCTTTTCCAAGCCGTTGGCGATTGCCTTTAGCCGTCTGTCGTGCTGCAACGTCTCGCGCGAAATGTTAAGCGCAAGGTCGGGCGTGTCCACCACGCCGCGCACAAAGCCCAAATATTCGGGCAA
>JAFLVI010000018.1 GCA_022508405.1 Clostridiales bacterium | reverse complement strand
AAGGGTTCGTTAAGCTTGCGCGACACACCCATAACGGTAACGGTGTGCTCTTGCATAGCTTCCAAAAGCGCGGATTGCGTTTTGGGCGTAGCGCGGTTAATCTCGTCCGCAAGTATGATGTTGCTGAAGATGGGACCGGGTTGGAATTGGAACTTGGAGTTACCCTTGTCGTCCTTGACTATAATGTTGGTACCAGTAACGTCCGCAGGCATAAGGTCGGGAGTGAACTGAATACGCGAAAACGGCAAGCTGAACACTCTGCCGAGCGAGCGCACAAGACGCGTTTTGCCGACGCCGGGCACGCCCTCGAGCAGGACGTTGCCGCCGGCAATCATGGCGATAACCGTGCCTTCCACAATTTCCTTTTGCCCTATTACGTCGCGCTCGATTTGCGCGAAAATATTTTTGCACTGTTCACTGAACTTTGCAACGTTTTTTTCCGTTACCATATTGTACCTCTTGTAAGCGCGCCGCCAAAGCGGCAAGCGAATAAAATTTTACTTAAGAATTCCGAAGTATGCCTCTAACATTTCCACAAGCTCGGGCGGATAGCCTTCCGTTCCGTTGGCAAGCATTTCCATTGCAAGCTGATAGTAGTAATCATATTCGGCATCATACGGCGTTTCGCCGTCGATAATCGTGTTGTTTGCTTCCGTGGGATTGCCGCCACCGGGGGCGTTTTGCGGCGGAGCAGGCTTATTGTCACCACCGGGCATGGGGTTGTCTCCGTCACTGGGATTGTCACCGGGTTGTTGCATTTGGTCGTCGCCTTTGCCGTCCGGATCGAAATAGTAGCCAAGTCCGGCTTCGTCATCTACAGGCTCGGACTCGAACACGGCGGTAAACACCATGGATTTACGCACGTTGTTTACAACAAACACGGGCGAATTGGTATAATACTCGTTGCCGTCGCCGTCCACCCACTTATCAAGGTAGTACATCAGTCCGTTTTCGTCCGCCGCAGGTTTAACCCTAACAGACGAAGAACCGCCGGCACGTACCTTTTGCGTTACCTTTTCCACTCCGTTGATTGTGCCGCCGCCTTGCGCGCTTACCATAAACTCAACGGTATACTCACGTCCGCCGGCGCCCGCGCCGTCGCCACTAATCATCTGGTTAACCGAGGGTATAACGCCATAGTCGCTGAGACCGGTAACCACAGACATTGCGAGAGCAAGACCGCCCACAATGCTTGCCACGCAAATCATAGCGGTTGCGATTTTTACTTTAACAATTTTGCCGCCGCTTGCCTTAAGCGCGGTATCAAACGCCTGTTCCGCGTCATTGCGCTGACGAGTAGCCATGTATGAAGTGTCGCCTTGCAGCTCGTACATGGTGATCATACGCTCGTCCAAGCCGGCACGGTCCAACCGTCTCATAACCGTCATGTCGTTGGGAATAAACTTGAAAAAATACAGCAGCGGTGCTGAAATCGCCCAAAGTCCTAATCCGACGCCGAGCGCAATCCACAATCCATTGGTTTCTACAAAAAACCATGTGATAAACGCAATCAAAAATGTGACGGAAAGACCGATTATCATTCCGCAAAGCACGGACTTGATAATGCTTTCTCTTTTCAAGTCGGCGCGACATTTTTCAATCATTTGGGTTTGTGAAGTATTCATAGTATTTACCTCCCTATTATATTTTACCACAATTTGCAACCAATGTCACTCGAATTATGGTAGATATTAAACTTTTTTTTGTATGACTTAGCGTCTGTCGCAGCTCCGTTGCCGCGACAAACGCTAATACAGTCGGATATATGGATTCAAACGGATGAATTCCCGTTTTACAATGGTTTAGTCTGACTCGGTTTGGTTTTCGAACTCGCCGTTCTCGTTAAGGAAGCCCATGTCCTCCGACCAGTTCCACACAATCTTGGCGACGCAACCATCAAGCCATTTGTTTTGCAACAAAGTACTTTGCGTTGAAGGTCCGGGCGCACTCTCAAAGTAAACTACGCAATCGGCACTGAAACAGCTGAGCACACTGCTATACAACTTAATCGACGCAGGTATCACTATATGCTTGAGTGAAGTGCAGCCGTTAAATACAGGATACAGCCAGAAGTTGTTACTTGCATTTCCGTCGTCGTCCTTTTCGAATGTCACCGTAGTGAGCTGTGTGCAGTTTAAAAACGCATTGTCACCCAAACCGGCTATCGTATACGGTATGGTTATCGAAGTGATAGCGGTACCTTCAAACGCATTTTTACCTATTCTCATGCCTACGCGTGTGCCGTCCGCATTCTTTTCAAACGTGACCGAAGTGAGAGACGTGCAGTTTTGGAATACTTTGTCTGCAGCTGTCGATCCGGTCGCAGTCGTGCAGCCGGTATATGTGGCAGGCAAAGAGATTGACGTAATGGCGGTGCCGGCAAACGCATTGTTTCCTATTGCAGCAAACGCACACCTGCCGTTTTCGTCCCTTTCAAACTCGATCGTAGTAAGCAATGTGCAGTTCTCAAATGCATTTGCGCTTACAGTAACAACAGTCTTAGGTATAACTATGCTTGTAATGCTTGTTCCCGCAAAGCCACCCAAGGTCGCAATAGCGGTATTGCCTTCCGCATTCTTTTCAAACTTTACCGAATTAAGAGTGGAAGTTGCAAACGCATAAGTCGCAATCGTGGTAACGGAAGCCGGTATAGAAACCGCCGTGAGTTTCGTGTTGTTAAAGGCATAGGTGGTAATTGATGTCAAAGCTGTTGTGCCGTCATCATTCTTAGCAAATTCCACGGTGTCGAGCAACGTGCAGCCGTTAAAGGCATATTGTCCTATTTCGGTTACGGTTGCAGGCACGGTTATGCTTGTAAGAGCAACGTCGTTTTCGAATATGTAGTAAGGAATTTTTTGGAGACTGCCGGGAAGGATAACCGTCTCGAGCTTCGGACATTCGGCAAACGTGTAAACTTTGGTTGAGCCCGCAGTTGAGGTTGACGAACCGTAGAATTGCACAAGCGCACTACCTTCCTCAAACTCAACCTTTGTAAGCTCCTTATTAGCGTAGAATGCATAATATCTGATGGCAGTTACGCTCTTAGGTATAAATATTTCTTTAAGGCTGGTGTTGCTGAACGCATACGTACCTATCGTCGTAAGCGTGCTCGGCAAAACAACTTTTTCCAGATTTGCGATATCCTTAAACGCATTGTTATCTATTGTGGTAATGCCCTCGGCAAGTCTGACGTTGTGGAGCTCCTCATTGTTCTTTAGCGCAGTTACGGCTGCAGATACAGTTGCAAACTCCAAGGTGCCGTCTAATTCCGCATTCAGCGAATCGTACTTAAGCGAAGTATCGTCTTTAAGCATTTCCTCGGTGAAGATTACGCCGCTGCCGCTGAATGCTGTTATGTCAACCGTGGCGCCAACAGGTATGACAAACGAAGTAAGGCTAACCGTATTTTCAAACGCCATGCTGCCTATTACCGCATTATCGCCTAATGTTACAAAAGTAAGATCTTCACATTCGGAGAAGGCGTATGAACCAAGCGTTGCGCCCTTTCCAAGCGTGACCGAGGTTACACCGGTCGACTCAAACGCGCTACTGCCGATTACTGCATTGTTGCCCATCGTTACAGAAGTAAGATCTTCGCATCTGTAGAAGGCGTTTGTACCGAGTATTGCACCGTTCGCGAGTGTGACCGAGGTTACGCCGGTTGCCTCAAACGCACTGTTGCCGATTGTAAAGCCTTCCCTGTTGATGTTTATCTCGCCCGAGAATTTGCTGCCGGCAAAGGCATAGGCTGCGATTTCCACAACGGTGTCGGGGATTGCAAACTCGCCTTCAAGTCCACCGGCGTAGATGAGCAGTATGGATTCGTCGCTGTTATAGACGACATTATCTTTGGCGATAAAGGTGCTGTTGCCGTCTTCTACAGTGACGGAAGTGAGCTTACTGCAGTAGTAGAACGGATTGTCGCCCATACTTGTCACGCTCTTAGGTATTTCAATCGAGGAGATTGCGGTGCGGTTGAATGCGCCTGCGCCTATGGAGGTCAAAGCGCATGTGCCGTCCTCGCCTTTTTCGAACGTGACGGTGGCAAGGTCCGCACAGTTACCAAACGCATAATTACCTATTGTCTTGACGCTCTTGGGTATTTCCACAGTCGTCAAGCCGGTTGTGTTAAACGCACTCACGCCGATTTCGGTCAAGGCGCACACGCCGCTTTCGTCCTTTTCGAACGTAACAGAAGTGAGATCCGCACAACCGCCGAATATATAGCTGCCCAACGATGTGACCGATTTGGGTATGGATATAGATGTCAAGCCGGTGTGGTTGAATGCACTGCCGTCAAGCGTGGTCAAAGCGCATGTGCCGTCCTCGCCCTTTTCGAACGTAACAGTGGCAAGGTTCGTGCAATTTGCAAACGCGCTGTCGCCTATGGTCGTCACCGATTTGGGTATGGATATGGATGTCAAGCCGGAGCGGTTGAATGCGCTGGCGCCAAGCGTGGTCAATGCGCATGAGCCGTCCTCGCCCTTTTCGAACGTAACAGTGGCAAGGAGCGAGCAATTTGCAAACGCGTTGCTACCTATGGACGTCACCGATTTGGCTATGTTAACCGAAGCGAGTGACGCGCAGCTACTGAACGCATTATTCCCGATGGACGTAACACTGCCCGGAATGGTAACCGATGTCAATCCGGAAGTGTAGAACGCATAACCGCCTATAGTATTCAAGCTTTCGGGTAATACTATACTCGTCAACGAACGGCAGTATCCAAACGTCCATGCTGTTCCGCTATTATCGGTTGCAAACGACTCAATCGTGCTGCCGGCCTCAAATTCCACGCGTGTTACTGAAGATTCGTAGAAAGCGCTCCTTCCCAAAGAAGTCAACGTGTTGGGAAGAATAATCGTGCCTATGTTTGTATAACCGAAGCCGCGTTGACCGATAGACGTTATTCCCTTCGGCAGATTCAACGACTCAATGTTAAAGCTGGATTGGAACGCAAACTCGCCTATTGTGGTTGTATAGGTGACGGAAGGATCATCATCCGCAGGCGTCTTTTCCGACCACAAAATCATCGATATATTCGGGCATTCGTAGAAGGCGTAATTGGGTATGGTCGTTATATTACGCTTTGACATATCGACCTTGGTAAGCTCTGAGCTGAAAGCAAACGCGCCCAGCTTGGCTCTATTAGCATCCGTATCGGTTGAGGTGCCCGTACCTGCGGCAATCGACACAGCCGTTGTCGCTGCCGCAAATTCTATTTCCTTTATTTTGCTCAGAGCAAACGCAGCTATCTGGATTGTGGTCGTCTTTGCGGGAATAATAACCTTGTCTATTGCGGCGCTTTGGAAGGACAGCGTAGCGATGGTTACAGTTTCGGTAGGCAGCTTGACGTCAAGGTTTTGCAATCCGCTGAACATCCATTTAGCGATGCCGACAATATAGCCGGAAGAAGTTTTATCTTGGACTTTGCGTCCGGATAAATCTATCACAAAGTTTGCCGCATAATCGTCCTTAACTTTTTGATCGTTCGATTGATCGGCAGCTTCCTTGGCGGCAGCCCTGCCGTTGTTCGCACCTGCAAATGCAAACACGCCGTTTTTACTGTAGCTGCTGAAAGCATCTACGTTGGCGGTTCCCGGAGCCAATACAAGCACCGTTTCGCCCGTCTCCAAGTCAACCTTTTCCAAGCGTTTGCATCCCGTAAACGCACCTGCATTTATAGTAGTGATATTCTTGGGGATGGTTATCTTTTTAAGACCGCTGTACGCAAACGCACCTGCGGATATAGTTGTTAATTTGCTGGTAGGCAAAATAACCTCTTCAAGCGCGGGCAGCTGCATAAACATTGCGGGAAGGGATGTCTGTGCCGCAGAGCTACTTACGGGTCCAAACTCTACTTTTTTAAGATTCTTACAAAGCACAACGCTGGTAGAAGTTGTAGCGTCGGTGGTTTGACTCGTTCCGAATATCGTGCTCAAACCGCTAGTGGATGTAAATCCCCAAGGTATGTACGCCGAGGTTATAGCTGTGCCGGCAAATGCACCGGACTCTAACTTGGTGATTTTGCTGGACAAGTACAAGTCGTATTGGGTAATCGTCTTGTCGTACGTTATTTTGGCAAGGTTGACGCATCCTTCAAACGCAGACTGGCCGATTGTAGCAATACCGCCCACCGTTTTACTTTGTGCCGCATCGTAATAGCCGTTTGGCAGAATAATCTCGGTAAGTTCTACGCAATTGCGGAACATGTATTTGGGTATAGAAGTCAATCCCGCAGGCAACGTTACTTTACTGAGCCTTTTGCATCCGTCAAAAGTATAACCAATGGAACTTGTACCGGTACCAAAAGCAACATCGCCGTTGCCTTTAAACTCTACTTCCTCAAGATAGTCGCAGAAATTAAGTGCATACTGTCCTATGTAAGCAACTTTTTCGGGAATAATAAGTTTTGTAAGCTTGCCCAACGGATTGGTTGCATCCGATCTGCCGTCATTGATTCTGGTAATATCGCTGGGGAAAGTAAACGGATTCTCGGGATTCTTCTCTATATCCTCTCGAGTGCCGCCGTACTGCAACGATGTGTTGCTGAATAATGCGGTCGAGATTACGCCCAATTGACAATTTTTATCAAAGGTAACAGTGGTCAGCTTTGTGCAGTAGTAGAAGGAGTAGCCGGCAATCGCACTAAGTCTTGTGGGGAAGTTTACAACCTCCAAATTATAATCATAAGCGAATATACTGCCGGCAACAAATGGACTCGTAGGGCTTTTTGTGGGTTCATTATAACTGTTGTCCGGCGAGCCTAATACGAGACTATCGGGAACAGACAGCTTGCCGTATGTTCCGTTGTCGTTGTCAAGCTCGTATTCGTCACCGTTCTTGGTAAATTTGTCGCCGACGTAACCATTCATCATCGGGTTGGTCAAAAGCACGTAGTGCTCAACAGAATCTTCTTCGAACACGACTTTTTTGAGCTTTGACATTCCGTAAAACGCCTTGTCTCCTATTTCCGCAACGGTGTTGGGAATAACCACTTCCTCTAAGTGCAGGTTGTTAAGGAAAGCACTTGCAGCGATCTTGGTGACGCCTGCCGGTATCGTGTACTTTTTAGCCGTTCTACCTACCGGATAGTACGACAGGGTTTTCCCGCCGTCCACGTATATAACGCCTTCGTCGCTACTTAATGTACCTTCTACTTCGTTGCCTTCTTCATCTTTAACGGAATAGATATTCAGTGTGGAAAGCGCGTACGAACCGGAGAACAAGCCGTCAAACGTCGCTATTGTGTTGGGAATATCCACTCTGGTAAGCTTGGAGCAGTTGCTGAATGCACCTGCGCCCAAATTGAACTCTTTTGCGGGCGGCAGATAGACGTATGCCAGTCCGGTGGCCGAAAACGCTTTATCTCCTATTGTGTTAAGCTGGCTATCGGACGTAAAGTCATCGTTGTGCTTTATCGTGAAAGTACTCAGCTTTTTGTCGTTGATAAACGCATTGTTGTCGATGGTTGTTACCGAATCGGGAATAGCTATACCGGTCAACGCGCTACAATCGCTGAACGAATTTTTGCCGATATACGTAAACGCGTCTGTGTCATCCGCAAACTTAACTGTGGTGAGCGATGCGCATTTATTGAAGGCATAATCGCTTATTGACGAGAGATGACGAGGGAAGTTAACCTCTTCGACTTTTGTGTTGTAGAACGGACCGCCTTCTTTTGCCAAAATGTCCTTGCCTATTACAAGACCGGTGACTGCGTCGTCATCATCCAATGCGTCAACGCTGTCTTCTTCCTCGGTGGCAGGCGGATCGCTCAGGAATGTGACCTTTTTGACCTTGGTATTGTTCAAGAATGCGAAGCTTTTAACTAGCGTAACAGTGTGGGGCACCGTAACATCTTTGGTCCTGCCAAGCGGCACATATACAAGTTTTGTCAAGGCGCCGGCTTGGTCTACTCCGTAAAGTATGCCATCATCAGATGCGTACTGTGCGCCGCCTTCTTCGACATTAATTTCCGCAAGATTTGTGCAGCCGTTAAACGAAGCATTGGTATAATTATAGCCCGATGCAGACGACTGATATCCTGTGCGTACGCCGTCGGCATCATTATCAACAAAATATGTTGTATTAGATCCGATTTGCGTTATTGTAACTGCCGGAACTGCGACAAGGTTTTTGGGCAAGGTAATTGTCTTAAGACTTGTGCAATTCTCAAATGATTTGTTGCCCAGCGAAAATTCGCCCGTGCCGCCGGATGTGAATATCACGCCGCCTAAGTCGCCGTTTACCGTGCTGCCTAATGCAGAGCATTTTGCAAAAGCACCGTTGCCTATTGCGGTTAGATAAACAGTATGGCCGTCAACAGTCTTGGTCATATTTTGCACGGTCGACGGTATGGTCACTTTATAAAGATTGGTGCATTTTGCAAAAGCATAATCGCCTATCCTTGTCGTGCCTTCCGGGAGTACTATGGAAGTAAGGTTGGTGCATTCCGCAAATACACCGTAATATTGTTCTTGATCATACTGACCGGTTTGGGATTGATACCGACCGTCTTCAAGCTCCAAAGCAAGCGGTTTGCTTTGAGTGTCGAGTTCACGTTCGGCAAATACAACCGAAGTAATGGATGTGCAGCCGCGCAATGCTGTGCTACCCAGTTTTTCAACAGTACCGGGTATCGTTACTTCCTTCAGCTTGGAGCATGACATAAACATAGCGGCAGGCATGTATTTTAAGCCCTTGGGCAATGTCACCTTCTCCAGCTTGGAGCAGTTATAAAATAGTCTGGATTCGCCTGCTTTTATCTCTGACGGGACATAGTCGTCAGACCATCCTACTCCGGTGTTTGCACTTATATCAGTAGTAGGGACTTCTACTATAAAATCGCCGCTCGCTTTGTCTTTAAATTCAACTTCTCTTACCGAGCAATCATAGAAAGCAAATATACCAACTGTCATAACCGACGCCGGTATGGTAACCTTATCGATTGTTGCCGGAGCTGAAGAACTGGAACTGGAATGGCCTACATAGAAGAATGCATAGTTGCCGATTGATTCCACACCTTCCGGAATATAAATCTCATAAAGATGGGTGGCCCACATCAGCATCCTGTCGGGAATAGCTTTTACCCTGTCGGGAAGTTTGAATTCGGTAAGCTTTTGGCAATAGTTAAACGCACTTGTGCCGATTACAAGCTCTTGTTCGCCGCCCGGTTCAAACGTGACGGTTTCAAGGTTGATGCAACGTCTAAACGCACCGGCGCCGATATGCGTTACATTTTTGCCGATTGTTATGTCTGTTATATTTTCCTTGCCGGAGAATGCGCCGCTGCCGATTTTGGTTACGGTGGCGGGGATTGTGTAGTTACCCGTTTTTCCTACCGGATACAAAAGAATTTCGGTTTGAGTCTTGTTGAACAAAACGCCGTCCAAGCTGGACAATACGGGGTTATTGGGATCGACCTCTATATTTGCAAGGCTTGTGCAGCCGGCAAACACGCCGTCGTTAAATTCGGTTATGTTGGCGGGCAACTTGACGGTGGTAAACGAAGTGCAGTTGGCAAATGCTAAATCACCCACCGACAGCTCCTTGCTGCTTTCGGCATATTCCACAGATTCGAGCTTGTCGCAGCCATAGAATGCGCCTTCTTTAATCTGCCCAAGCGTATCGGGCATTTTTAAGGTAGTTATGGGGCAACGCGAGAAGGCGTATTTGCCTATTGTTACAACATTGCTGCCTTCCATAAAAGTTAAGGTCGCAAGCGAGCTGCAGAAAAAGGAGATTGACAATTGGTTGTCGCCAAAGGCATAGTCGCCGATGACAAGGTTTTCGGGTACGCCCTCGCCGCCTAAGAATACCACTTCCGTAAGTCCGGTGCAGCCGTTTACGATAGTCGTGGTATTTCCGATTTTTACGGAATAGCCCGTAAATGCATGATTCTCTATTTCTTTTACGAATATAGGAATTTCAATCTTTTTTATGTCGCGGCAACCGGCAAACGCCCTGCTTCCGATCTTTACTATGCCGTTCGGTATGGTAAACGTACCGGTACGACCGTTGGGACAGTATAGAATGGTCGCGTCCACACCTTTGGAGCAAAGCACATTGCCTATGCTTTGGAAAGTTGCGTTGTCGGGATCGACAATTATGTTAGCAAGTTTAGAGCAATTTCTGAATACATGTAAGTTGAAATCCACGTTAGTTACTGCGGTGTTTTCAGCAGCGTCCCAAATCACCAAATTACGCGCAGGGAGCGTTATGGTTTCCAGGGTGGACGCACTGTACAACGCGTCTACTTCCAACATAAGCGTATTCGACTGTTCGTTTGCCGCAGGGGAAAGGAAAGTTATGGTGGGTATTTTTGAGGCTTCAAAAGCATTTTTCGTAATATACGATACGCTTACAGGAATCTTCAGCTCATCCAAAGCAGAATAGTAGAATGCGCGGGAAGGTATGAGCGTAGTCCTGTTGTTGAGCGTGTACTCACCCGTCTTTGCGCGCGGAACGCCCCATACTTCCACCGAACTTGCCGTGGCGTTGTTGTAGTATAACACGCCGCCGTCCGAGAAGTAAACATTGCTTCCGTTTTCGACTTGATACACATTGATTTCGCGCAAAGCGGAGTGAGTCTCAAACGTAAGCGGCTGTATTACTTCTATCGTGCTGGGAAGATTGATTATTTGCACTCCGGTGCAACTATCAAACGCCTTTAAGCCGATTTGCTTAACGGGATATGCTACGGCGTCGTCATCGGCTTGATAAGTTGCGGGAACGGTGGCAGTGGTAACATCACGCTTTCCGTCTCCGGCAAAAATCGTGTAGTAATAGCCTGTGCTGTCTTGGCTCTTTTCGAACCGGAACACAGAGGCCCATTTTGCGTAGAGCACAATGTCTGACGCAACAGACCAGTTGCCTAAGCTGTTGCCGTTTTCATCGGTGTACATCGCCGCTGTGCCGATTGCATTGGCGCACCAGCCGCTAAATACGGACGTAAGGTCGATTATGGTTTCGGGTACGGGCAATACGTAAGGCTTGCCGAACAACACAGTTACTTCCGTGACGGTACCTGTGCCTTTTCCGTTGTAGTCTAACGTGACTTTATAGGTCTTAGACACCCAGCTTGCATACAAAACCATATCGCCGGATGCTGTGTATGTCGTATCGGTAAAGCGCATGCCGTTGCCTTCCGCACCGCCGGGAGTGGTGTACATCTCGCCCAGCGTGTAGCCTTCTCTTGTTATGTCATTTACCGTGGGGAAGGTTATTTCGTCGCCAAACGCATAGTATTGCTCAAGGCTGAAGCCTGCGGCAGCCATACCGCCGCGCGCATCGTACGTCAGCGTATACGCGTTGACCGTAAGCGGCGCCCAGTCGCTGGTTTCTTCTTCGTTATAGAACCTGACTTCAATCTTATTTTCGCCGGCTTGGGTAAGCGTAACGCGGGCGAAGTTGGTACCGTCGGTAACCTTTGTTATCTCGCCTTCGTTGACGCGCACGTCATAGCCGTCCGCACCTATAACAAGACGCCAAGACACGGTGTTCTTGCTGTAGGACATAGTGCTGTACATGGCATAGTAGCGCGCGTCTGCCGCATCGCTCCACGCGGATACCTTGTCGGCCTTGTGCGCTCTTACGCGAATGTTGTAGTCGGAATTTTTGGTCCAGCTGATTGACTGTTTGGAGAGATCAACCGAGTTGGTTGCGGTCTCAATATCCTTATCTCCGATTCGCACGGTGTACTTATCCGCACCGGTAACTGCAGTCCAGCTGAGCGTAGTGCCGATTATGCGAATATCGGTGGGTGTAGCGGGCGCGGATTTTTGCGCGGCGGTAACGGTAAGCTCCGTTGCGGCGGGAGAATTGTATCCCTTGCTGCGCGGAGTAACGCTTACTTTAATTCCGCTCGTAGGCACCGAGCATTCTTTTAAGTCGTAACGCGTTACGTTGCCCAAATTGAGCTGCGTGTGCGTATGCCCCGCCGTACCGCATGTTACGGTTATTTCGTAGTTGGTGGCGTTGGGAACAGCCTGCCACATTACGGTCTGAGTAGCTTCGTCGTAACGCAACTCGGCAATCGGCGCAAGATCGCGTTCGACCGAAAACTCTTCGGAAACGGAAGAAGTATATCCCGCCGCCTTTGCGGTCACGGTGAATTTAATTCCGCCGGACTGCATTTCGCAGTTGGAAAAGTTGAAGTATGTGGACAGTCCGTTGTCGACCGCGTCGTGACTGTGTAAAACATTGCCGCAGTCAACCTTGACTATATATTTTTGGGCATGGTCGACAGCATTCCACAACAGCGTGTCGGAAACTACTTCAAACAGCGACACGCGTGCAAGCGGATTGTATTTGTATGTGCGAACGGTCGGATCGGAATTGTTTGCGGCTCCGGTGCTTGAAAGCGCCGTAACGGTAACCGTATATGTGCCCGCAACATTAAATGCGACGGTAGTGCTCGTTTCGGACACAGTTCGATCAATCGGATTAAAAGTCTGCTCGGGATTTTCGGGGTTGCATACAACCTGTACTTTGTACTGGGAGACACTTGCAACTTGATCCCAAGATATTTGATTTCCAACAACGCTGACAAGCGGCGAGGCAACCTTGCTGCCCGCCGTCGTGTTTTGCCACACGGCATAAAGCGTTGTGCTTTCGTTGTAAACGGTATCGGCGTTTACGCGGTAAGTAAGCTCGTCGGCCTTGCCCGTCACGCTGTACCACCAGCCGCCAAACTTATAGCCGTCGCGCTGGGGTTCTGTCAAGCCGTACAGCTTGCCGCCCACGGTCTTCTTGGGCTGCAGCGAAACTGCACCCTCGTAATTACCTACGTCAAACTTAACGGTATAAACATTTTCGCCGAGTACGCTCTGTCCCCACTGCGCATACAGCGTGGTATCCGCAATGATTATGTCGGACTCAAACATGAACGGCGTTTTATAGTCGCTTTCCTTATACCAACCCAAAAAGGTGTAACCGGCACGCACGGGATCGTCCGGTTTGCTAAACGACTTGCCGTTTAACACCTGTACCGAAGCGACACTGCTGCCCGAAGCGCTGTCAAACGTTACGTTGTATAGCACTCTGCGCAAGAACGACATTGTCACTCCGTTATACGTAAGCGTAATAACGGAATTTTCGGCGTTAATCTTTGCCGACATGTTGCCCATGCCTTCAAGGGTGTATGTAAACGTCAGATTGTTGTTATCGCGCGAGTACTTTCCGTTTGCAATAACATTGCCGGCAATGAGCGTAACCATATAGTTGTCTGTAAGCGACAACAAATACTCCGACCCGTTATAGTCGTAGTAGTATACGCCGGCCTCTGCAGGCGCCGGTTGCGGCGTAGTAGGTTTTTTGGTAGGCTCCGCTTTGTCGGAACACCCTACTGCGAGTATCCCGAATAGCGAGGCAAGTCCCACTAACAAACCTAAAAGTTTTCTGGAATTTTTCATATATCTACCCTCCGATAGTACACTCAAAAACTTTTTTAAAAAGCATAAAGGCGCTGTAAATCGATTACAACGCCTTTGTTGTTCTGATAATTATATCATATGAATTGCTATGTGTCAAGCATTTTTACACTGTATTTTCAGCGACCATGCCTGACTCTTTGCGTGCATTTTACGCGTATACCGCAGCATTACTTTTATTATATGCGTAGGATTGGTCGTACTTGAGTGAAATTTGCGCCGCGTCGTCGCCGTCATCACCGCCTTGCGCTTCGTCATCGCCGTATTCGGACGCATCCACTTCCACAAACGTGCGGTTTTCCAAATCCAGCTTTGCGTAAGCGTACTTGATTGTGTAGTTGCGAGTATCCAAGTACGTCACCTTGATATACGTGACGCCGTTGATTTCCTTGGTTTCAAACGCGCCCGAGTACACCGTGCCGAAGCTGTCAACATAGTATGCGGAATTGAACCCGTTAAGATTGATTGCCGTAAGGTCATCGCCCTCATACGTGCCGAAGAAAGTCAAATCCGCAAGCTCGGCAACGAATCTTACCGTCTTCTCTTCCTCCTCGCCTTCCTCGTATCTCATAAGGCGGAAGCGGAACAGCACGGTAATCTCCTCGTCATCCATCTTTAAGAAAGCAAAGCCGTTGGAGGCGTACCGTACATAAAGTCCGGAAATCATCATCTCTTGGTCTTTGTACGTGTAGTGCAAATACGCAAACGCCATACCGGTCATTTCTATCTTATTGATTTCCGCCCTGTGCGCTTCGACAGCCGGAACTTCGGGGGTATCTTCGGTTTCGGGTTTGCCTTCGGTTGCGGGAACGTCAACGTACACCGTTTCGGAAAGCTCGTACATACCCTTGGTTTCCGCAGCGTAAGTGTTGTCAAGCAGGAAAATGCCGTTTGTAGTAAATCTAAAGAAGAACATCGAACCGCCGGTGGTGGTAAATACCCACACTGCCCATTCGTCATTCCATTCCATAACGCCTTCATACCGAGAATTGAAAAGCGTAAAATACTGCGGATCGTAGCCGCCGCCCTGCAGCGCGCCCACTCTGCCTATTCCTTCGGTCGCCGTCATGCCCAAAACATATGTGCTAAGCAGTATTTTGTATTTTACAAATAATTGAATGCCGGTCGCGTCGACTGCAAAGGCAAACGTGAACGTTTCGGTTATGTCTTTGTCGTCCTCGCCCTTTTCGCCGGTGGCGTATGTAAAGTCGTAACCTATCGTATTTTCCTTAGAGGTTGTCTTGAACGTTCCGTTGTAGGCGGTATATTTATCTTCGTCACCCTCGCTGTCGGGATTATACTGGTAGTATACGGCGGTATATTCGCCTGAATCTTTTACCAATTCCTCGCCGGTAATATACAGATAGCTCCTTGTGTCATCCGCGCTCAGGTAGTAGCCCGCCAAGCTGCTTACTTCGCTGAAGGACGTTATAACGCCCTCGGCGTTGTATTCCAACTTAAGTGTTATGCGGCCGGGAGTCGTGCTGCCTTTGATGGCGTAAAGTATCTGCAACGTGCCGTCGTAGTAATTAAACGAACCGGTGTACTCGGTATCTTTGCCGCCGTCCACGCCTTTCCTGATATAAGTCGCGGTCAAATCGGCGGGGTTTATTGTAAGCTCGTCGCCGTTGGACTTGACTATTACCACTTTACCGTCTTTGTTGGGTGTATTAGCGCCGATATCGTAAAGGTAAATGCGTATCGTTTTTGTGGTCTTATCCTTTTCGTCTGTCGCTACCGTTGTGACAATCGCAAAATCAAAGTAAGGATAGGTCTTGTTTACAGTTGCAAACACGTCGGAGAACTGCACTTCGGTATCGCGCGTGTATGTACCGTACTGATACGTATATTCGTAGTGAATCTTTTTATCTTTATCATCGACTACTCTGCTTTTTTCTTCGCCCCAAACGACATTGCCGTACGAGAATTCATTGAATCCCGACGAGCCCTTAACCGCAAGAATCGCCGTGTCGTCTTCAAAGAATATCATGTTAAGCTGGGTGCCGGAATTTGCGGTTACGTAGTCAAACTTGTACTCGACAAAAACTCCGTCGTTCTTTGCGTCTATAAACAGCACCGAGTCGTCCGGTTTACTCGCGTCGGGGAAAAGGAACAGCCTTTTTATGCCGATATTGGTGTCGTAGCTGTATTTGATTGACGAGCCGTCTTGGGCATTTGCCGTGCCAAAGCCGTCCAGCGTATATTCCACGTCGTTATAAGTGACCTTTTGACCTTCTTGGAAGTCGCCCGCCACCGTCGCGTTAACATAGGAAATTCTGCCCGTGCTTGCCGAATAAACAAACTGGAATCTAAAGCTGCCGAATCTTCTTACGTCAAGAGAGGTGCCGACTATGCTGCCGTACAAACTGCCGTACAGATTGTAGATATAGTAAAACACGGAGGGCGATACTTCTGCGGAAAACTCATACACATTGGCGCGCGGATCGGGCTGACCGTTATCGTCCTTGCCCTCGATTGCAACCTTGTATTCGCCGAAGATCATACGCGTGTATTCGTAAAGGATATTGCCGTAGAACGAATCGGACACGGGCACCCTAAACGCAAACGCCGCGATGTTGTTGTTGTAGATGTGCAACATGTACAATCCGCTCGGTCCGAACACTTTGTCAAGCCTGTTTACAAAGTATTGACCGAACAACTCGTTGACCGGCTCGAATACGGGAATGGATTCTTCGTTTTCCCCTGTTATTACGGTAATCTCAAACAAAAGCTCACGACCGTCGGACGGTGTAATGCGCAAAGTACCCGCAGTTCTGTCGTATTCGTACTTGCCCTTTATCTCGGTATCGCCCGAAATGTAGGTCGCACTGTTATCGAGCACGCTGTAGCCGGCAAGCACAATCTTATCGGCGGTTTCCTTGTCGACCTTCTCATCGCCTTCCGGTGCGGCGTAAAGCGTTGTCTCAAAACGCTCCAGATACACGTGGGTGTACACATCTGTGTCCGTGGAGGAGTTGGAATAATACTCGCCTGTAATAAGCAAGCACGCAAACTGCCGTACGTACAGCGAATTGTTGTAAAGCATGACCGCAACTTCGGTACCCTTGTCGCCGGTGTATGCACCCTCGCCGGTCGTATAGACGTATAGGCCGCGGAACGTATTGGTTACATTGCCGGTCAAGCTGCTGTCAATGCCGTAGACATACATGGTGGCATAGCCGTATCCGTCAAGCTCGAGCGTGTAAACACGATTCACCACGCTCGCTTGTGTGATATTGTTCCACTTGCCGAACTCGTTGCCGCGAATCATAAAGCGCGTAAGCCCGTCGTCCGACTGAACAATGCGGAACGCAAACTCGGTCTTTCCGTCCACGGTAAACAGCAAGGAGCCGTCCTCGCCTGTGGCATAAGATCCGTTTTTGGTGTCGGTACCGTCATTGTAAACGGCCTTTCCGTCGTCGCTAAGCTTGAGCTTTACGTTGTCGTTCACCGTGCGGTCAAGATTTTGCAGTGTGTATTCCGTGGTGTTTTGCGTGTTTAAGTAAACAAATATACCGCGCGAAGTATCCGCAATTCCGCGCAACATAACAGTATCGGAATCGCTATGTGCGTTTTTAAACGTAAACATACGTATCAGCGCATTGTATTCGCCGAGAATATCGTCCAATCCGGTGCGCTCGAGATAGGCAACCACCAGCGTGGGCTGATCGGGTTTTTTCATTATGTACACGCGGTCGGAGGAGACTCCCGAAATTTCGGTCAAGCCCTTAACCCACTTTGCGTACAGAGTAGTGGCTCTTTCCACGGTAAACGTTTCGCCCGCGCGGTATTGAACGTCGCCGTCCGGATCGGTCGCCCAGCCGTCAAAGCGGTAGCCGTCGGCGGTAAAGCCGCACTCGGGCGCTTCTTGACTCTCGCCGTGACCGCAGGTCATAGTATCCGTCTTGCCGGTGAACTCCACGTCCTCGGGGAGATTTGCGTTAAATATCGTTTCGTAACCTAAAACCTTGTAGTAAAGCGAAAATGTATTTTGTGTGCTGTCTTTGTTGAGATTGGTGTAAAGAACTTCGTTCTCTTTTTCATCATCATAATAGAATCCGTTATACATCGGGAGTCCGGTCACCTTATTGCCCACATGCGCGGTCTGTGTTATGGTTTCATTGGGCGCAGTGGGATAATTGCCGGAATCATACTTTATTTCCTTATATATTTTTACGGTGTAGCCGACCGCATACTTGGCTACTACTTCCACATTGCTCTTGGGCATTTTGTGACCGGAGCTTGCGGTTATCTTATCCGTTCCGCGCAGATACCACGCGTCAAAAACCGCGTCTCCGCCCGATAAGGTGGGTACGATTTCCGAAAGTATGGCATAAAGATCGTCCCCGTCCTTTACCGATATAGTTCTTTCCACGCCGGCGGGCAAAGCGCCTATGCCAACGTTAAGGTTCAAATTGTACCGCGCCGAAAAAATCGCATAGTATGTACGGTTTTCGGACGGCATTTTGTCGGGCAAAGCCTCCACCGCGCCGTTGGGCGTGCGACTCCAGCCGTTGAAAACATTATTGATCCTAAAAGGATCCGACTTCATCTTGTCCTTATATTCGCTGCCTTCCAGCGCAGTAACGGTATCGTACAACACCGTCCCGTTCATGAAAGTAAGCGTGTATTGCGACTTGGATTTTTTTCCGTCGCTCTTGTCGCCGCACGCCGTAAAGCATACCGCGCCGAGAGCAAGTATTACCGCAAATAAGGTCAACAGCAGTACTCTGCGAAATTTTTTCATAAACACCTCTACCGTTAATAGTGTCCGTTTTTGTCAGATTACGGCAAATAAGCAAGGCGCTTACCCGCCGTTTTTTTGTAGCACAATATCGGCTTTGGCGGACACCTTTGTAAAAAACCAAAACCGATACGTCTGTTTATTATACTCCGAAATATATTTTATGTCAAATATAAATACCTTTGTTCGGCAAAAATTTTGTTGCAAGCCAACCCGTCATAAAGCCGCCGCGCTTGCCGTAAAGTAATGAAAATAAAAACACCCGATTTAACTTATGCGTAAATCGAGTGCCGTTATCCGAAAGCAACAAATAAAAAACCGAAAAACTTGTGAAAGGGTTTATTAGGATTTTGCGCAAAGCTGCACAACAATGTCCTTTGCCGGCATGGTCATATCGGCGTTTTGCTCGGTAAGCTCTTCGCCGTCGATTTTTATTGTGTAGTCGTCGCCGACGGCTTCACCCAACATCGATATGGGTGTGCCTACGCCTACAAACCACGTTTCGTCTTGCTTTTGTTCGTCGACATATTGTAAGGTGACTTTGTACATGTCGATATGGACGGATAATTCGCATGCGGCATGGGCGGTAAAGGAAAGCGCATGGCCTACAATGATACCCCCGCCTATTGCTTGACCGCCGTCACTGATTTCTATTGTGCCGTTTTCGTAAATCTCGTAATGAAAGTACACCTTAGAACTGTCGGGCAGCTCGGCAAATCCGTCGCCGTTGCTGTCCAACTGAAATACAACGCCTTCGTAAACGAATGCACAAAAGATAGGCTCGGTGGTAAACGGTTTTTCCACTCCGCATATGCACTTTCCGTCGGCGCCGAAAATGTGAGAAGCGCGGGTGCTCTCGTCTATAGCGTTATCATCGGGACAAAATCTCCAGTGTTGTGTGTCGTTTTTGCCCCATTTTATGTAATTGTGATCGTGATTATTGCAGGCAACGGTTGCAAACATGCTTGACCCAAGCACAAATGCAAGACATGTCGACAATATTTTTTTTGATTTCACGATTTTTCTCCCGAAAAGTATGGTTTACAATACAATATTCTACATTAACCCGAAAATTAAGTCAAGAAAATTTAAAAGGATAAATCCTTTTTCGTGACAAATATCGCAAATTAACCGCACTTTAAACGTGTTGTAAAAAGTGACATGTAAAAACGCCGTCGAAAAAAAGCTTAAAGCAACTCGCCGAGCGCGCCGTTTAGCTGGTTTTTAAACCCGTGAATAACAGACTTGTTGATTACAATAAGGTTGTCGGGATTGCCGTTATAGTATCCGATAAAACCCGCCGCCGGATAGACGGCAAGCGACGTTCCGCCCACTATAAGCATATCTGCGGAAGCTATCGCGTCCACTGCCATTGTCACGGTGCGTTCGGGCAAACCCTCGCCGTACAGCACTACGTCCGGCTTAATAACTCCGCCGCAGTCGCAGTGCGGGACGGACGGCGCTTGCTTTAGCATATCGTCAAGCGCGAATTGCTTTCCGCAACGCACGCACTTGTTGCGGTGCACCGACCCGTGAAGCTCGTAAACGGTTTTGCTCCCCGCTTTTTGGTGCAAGCCGTCAATGTTTTGCGTAACCACCGCCTTAAGCTTGCCCGCCTTTTCCCACTCGGCGAGCTTGATGTGCGCGGCGTTTGGCTGTGCCTTGGTGTATATCATTTTGTCGAAGTAAAACCTGAAAAACTCATCCGTGTGAGCCCAAAAAAAATCGGCGGACAGCATTACTTCGGGCGGATAAGCGTACTTTTGATTGTACAATCCGTCCACGCTTCTAAAGTCGGGGATGCCGCTTTCGGTGGACACGCCCGCACCGCCGAAAAACACTATGTTGCTTGCCCTTTCCACTCTTTCCTTATACTCTTGTAAAGTCATATCGGTGATCTCCGCATAACGATTAAATCGGCATGACTAAAAGAAATGCCGATTTTTTTGTATGGTACTTTATTTATCTACTGCTTTTTTATTGCGGTGCCGCCGGTGAGCACTATCATCTTTACCGCCTGAATGGAAAAGCTGTCCGCCTCGATTGTGAGCGGCTTGTCCAGCGTGCCGCGCGCAAGCACCTTTAAGTAAGTGACTTTTTTGTTAAAGCCTTTTATTCGCTTTTTAATCTCGTCAAGCGTAACCGTATCGCCGCTTTCAAAGCACTTGGACAGCGTGTCGATATTTACAATTCCCGATTTGGTCTTGTCCGAAATTTCATCCGACTTGACTATAAGCGTAGTCGCAACCTCGTCCTGCATGAGCGCGTCCACTTCCTGCGCCGCAACGCTCTGCATGAGCTCGCCCTTAAACGCCGTGCTACTTTGCGCTTCCTTATCGGACATCACCTTTATCAGCTTTCTCTCTATAAGCGGCTCGTTGGGCTCGAAAGGATATTTCAAAGCGTAGTCGATTTTTTGGGCAGCTTCATTTTTGTCTACGCCGTTACCCGTCATAAGCGCGTCTATCAAATCTTTGGAATACGCAAGCCGTCTGTCGTTTTTAATCTTGTACAAACACGGCGTTTGGGCAAGCGACTTGATCTCACTTACGTTTTCCACATGGTACTTGGTGTCGGCGTAATCATCCGCATTGAGCGCAAGACATAGCGACAAGGTCTTGCCGCGAAGGCGGAGCTTACAAAGCAGAGTCTTGCCCTTTCGGAACGCTTCGTGCTTCCAACTGATTTTGCTTGTTACGCCCGAATAAGACAACAAGTAGTTTTTAATTTCCGAGTAATAGTCTTTGGTCTGTTCTTCCGACTGGATAAGCTTTGCGGTAAAGCTCTTTATATAGCGAATGACAACAAGCCGCGTCTTGCCGTTTTCAGTTATCCGTTTGACTTCGGTGACTACTTCTTCCACGTCTTCTTTTTCCGGTTCGACCGGTTCGATTTCTTTCCTTTCGGGTTCGACCGCTTTTTCGGGAACATCTTTTTCCGGTTCGGGCTGCTCTGCGGCCTGTGCGACGGGCGCTTGCTCTTTTTCCGCCGAAGTCTCCTTCTCCTGAGTTGTCGCTTGTTCCTTTTCGGCGGCGGAAGGCGAAGAAGATACGTCTTCCGACTTTTTGGCGTACGGCCTTTTCCTTGTAAACAATATGAGTACGCCCAAGCCCAAGGCGATAGCAACCAGTACGACAAAAACGGTGACGCACGCCTTGTCTGCCACACTCAGCGCAAGGAGCGGGAGTGGCGCTACTGCGTAAGTTTTGCGCTTTTTCTTTGCGTGCTGTATAATTAAGTATGCCAACTCTATAATCACAACCGCGGCGGCAATGGCAATAAGCGTTATCCACACGGGATTGGGTCCTTTATCTCCGGTCGTATCCCCGCCGCTTGCGGCTTTTTGGTTATAATGCGCGACCAGCGTTATATTTTGGGTAAGCGCCCAAGTCTTCGCCGTAAAGCTCTCGCCGCTTTCGGTGTACCAGCCGCCAAACTCGAATCCGTCGGGCGGTATGGGCGTGGGAAGTGCGACCGTATTCCCGTTGACGACCAACACGGTTTTTATCCTGTCCGCATCGTCGGAGCCGTCGGCCGCGTCCAGAGTGACTTTATAAGTATTTTTGGCGCGCTCGATTTTGGCTACGATGTCGGCGGAAAGACAATCACGTAAGGCGGCGTCTATCTCGTCCAGCTCGTCCAAAAACGCGCTTGCCTTTACCTTGTCGGTATCGTCGATTTGGGCGAGCGTCTTGCCCAAAAAGTCATTATGTTTCTCGCACAATGCCGCATAAACGGCGTAATCGTCGAGTAGTCCCTGCACGTCCGCGATTGCGGCGTAGTCTGTAAGTGACGAAGTATCTGTTCCGTCAAACTCCAAAAAAGCATTTACGGCGTCTTGTGCCGCCTTTTTCTTGTCTTTTAAAATAGCTTCGCCGTTTTTAACAAGATTGCCAAGTCCTTTCTTTATCTCCGTCCTGAGCTCATCAAGCGCTTCGTTTGCGTTTTTCTTAGCGTCAAGATAATCTTGATACATATCAACAAGCGCCTTGGCGTCCGCGATTGCGGCGTAGTCTGTAAGCGATGAAGTATCTGCTCCGTCAAACGCCAAAAAAGCGTTTACGGCGTCTTGTGCCGTTTTTTGCTTTTCTTTTAAAGTAGCTTCGCCGTTTTCAATAAGATTGGCAAAGTCTTTTTCTACTTCATCCCTTAGCTCGCTAAGCTTTTCGTTGGCATGTTGCTTAGCGTCAAGATAATCTTGATACCTATCAAGAAGCGTCTCGGCGTCCGCGATTGCGGCGTAGTCGGAAAGAAAGTCCGTTTTTCCGTCAGCCGTCACAAATGCTTCAACTGCGCTTTGTGCCGAGCTAAGCAAGCTTTGCAGATTTGTAACGCCGTTTTCAATAAGATTGGCAAGACCTTTTTCAACTTCCGCCCTGAGCTCTTCAAGCGCCGAAACGGCGGCAAGATATTCCGTCTCCGCCGCGATTGCAAGCTGCTTGGTTTTGCTGTTGACGACTACAATAAAGCTTTTTTGCTCGCTCGACGCGTCCGAAAAGAAGACCGAACTATCGTAAGAGCCGCTCCAACCTTTTGTAAAATCTGTCCCGACCTGCGCCGTAATGCCTATTTTAGAGCCTTTCGCAAAATCGCCGGAAACGGAGATAAAACAGTTATTTAAAATCTCGATGTTTTTTACACCGTCATTACCGCCGTTACCGTCAATAACGACAGCGCTTGCGCCGCCGCCGGTTTGAAGAACTCCGCCTTCCAAGCGAACGCCTGTTTCACAGCCGGTGACAGTTCCGCCCGTAATGGTAAAAGTGCTGCCGCTTGTAATGTAAACGCCTGTGCCGCAATCTTTGACAGCGCCGCCAAGCATTGTAAAATCTCCGCCGCTTAACTGCACTGCAATATCGTCCGAAGTGCCGGAAACAGTACCTTTTTTAAGACGTAATTGCCCGCCGGAAAGCATAAATCCACTGCCGGCGTTTGTATGTATAGTGCCGTTGCTCTCTTGCGAACTGTCGTCTATCGTAAGCGTGTAATTATCACTCCACGTCCAATGTGCGGCAAGAGTGAGCGTCTTGCCGTTTAGGTCGAGCGCGATATCGCCGTTATATGATTGAGCAGGCGTCAAAGAGCAATCACTCAAAAGTTTTACTGAGAATTTCGTGCCTGCGGCGGCAGTCAAGGCGTCGCCCACAAAGGCGTATTTATTGCCGTTCACCTCGGCAACAGGCACTGCAAGGATTGCTTCTTTGTCGCTTATGGCGACAACATATGCTTTGTTGTCCGAAATAAAGTTATCTATCGAGCCGTGGTCAGATAGCCCCGAAGTGAACGTGCCGGTGCCGCTTGCAAGCGTAACGCCGATGCGTGCATCATTTTCAAGTTCGCCGTCTATGTTTATTACATGTGTTTGAAGATAAACGTTGCTTGACGTATTGTCGGTTATTATTACGCTTCCGTGTACGTTGAACTTGCCGTCGGTGTTTACATACACGCCACAAGCACGGGATGCCGTGTTGTGACTGATTGTGCCGCCTTCCATTGTAAACACGCCGTCCACAGATACGCCGCCACAGTCACCTGATGCAGAATTGTGTGTGATTGCGCCGTTTTTCATTGTGAATGCGCCCTGCACATACACACCGCCGCCGTAAGAAGCCGTGTTGTACTTAATCGCACCGTCTTCCATCGTAAACGTGCCGCCTGGATTTACATCCACTCCGCCGCCGAAGTCTTCTGCCTTGTTGCCGTCTTGCTCGGAATCACCGCCGATTACGGCGCTTCCCTTCATGGTGAACTCACCGCCGTGCACCGACACTCCGCCGCCGCTTTCAGCCGTGTTGCCCGAAATCGCACCGCCGTTCATATTGAATGTGCCGCCGTTGACGTACACGCCGCCGCCGTTTTGTGCATTGCCACCGGTAATAACGCCGCCGCCGCAATCGTAAAGGTTAAGTGTACTGCCGCTGTTTATTGTAATAACCGAGCCGGTACCGGTGCCTTCCAGTTTGTGTCCGTTCAGGCAAATGTCGACCGTACCCGAAGGGACGGTTATATCCGTCGTAAGTTTAATGTCGCCTTCTAGGTAATATTTAGTGTCGGCAGCAAGTTCGCCCGCCGATGTAAGCGCGGTAGAGTGCGACCACTCGTGATTGCACGCCGCGCCCGCAGACGCGGTTGGCTTTACAGATACTGCGGGCGCCGTCACCTTTTTGGGCGAAGAAAAGCCAAACAGAAGCGACACCGCAAAAAGCGCCGCCGATATAATCACCGCGGCAATAATCACTCGTGTAAGTTTTTTCGTTGCTTTCATCTTTTTCTCCTTTTTAGGGAAAATAGTAGAATATACCAAAACACTATATACCGAAATATATTATATAAAAAGTCGTTAAAAAAGTCAACGGCATTTTTCCGCCACGTTAAATAATGGATAGCAACCCGGCTCCCCTATAAAAAATACAATCAATCCCCTTTTTCTCGCCACACAAAAAACGCCCCCCTTTAGGTGCGCCGTGCGTTGTGTTTAGCACCGGAAAAGTATGCCTGCATTTTTTCTGTATTCGGGGGATTGTGCGCGAACTACGCGCACGGGCTATGCGCTAACGCGCAAGCGCCTAGCGAACTTGCGCCCGAAAAATCATTAACAAAACCAATATTTGTTTTTCTATATCATATACTCGTTTGCACGCGCTCTTTCTCGGGCGCACTTCTCATTACCTATTCCCTCTCTCCGCCACGCAAAAACGCACCCTTTTGGGTGCGCCGTGCGTTGGCGGAGCAGTCGTAACCTAAAACGAATATTTACGCTTATTTCATTATTTGCTATCAGCTAATATATTCTTTTCAATCCAATCTGCTACACCGTCGTCATCGTTAGAAATGGTAACACAATCTGCAGCTATTTTTGCCTTTTCTACGGCATTTGCAACCGCGACGCCGATACCGCATATTTGAAGCATCTCGATATCGTTAATATCATCTCCAAAAGACACCACATCATTTAGGGATATGTTTAGCAAGTTCACTAATTCTCTTATCGCTTGTATTTTCCCGGAATTTTCAGGAAGGAAAGCATACCAATTATCATTACGATAGCATTGTAAACGACAATGATTTTTCCTTGCGATTTCTGCGGCTATATTCTCGTCAGACAGTTCGGCTACTATTTTATTCACTTGACATTCAAGCGGAATACTATAATCATTGTAAACGGCTTTATGTAATTTTTTCGACTCCGATATGTGCTGACTATTCCAATAAACCGTACGCCCCGACGCAACGGTTATTTCTGTTTGGGGACTATACTCCAATAAATTTTTTACAATTTGATTCGCTTTTTGTACGTCTAAGTTGTAGCTATAAACCTGATTGCCATTTTGATGAATAAGCGTGCCGTCTGTAGTTATTTCATAGTTGGGTTGAATAGCCTCTATGTATGACTCTGCGCCAATCCAATATCTTGCGGTGGCAATTACAACAAATATTCCACGATTTTGACATTCTTTCAGAACTTGTATTGTGCGGTCAGACAAACTACCGTCAGAATGAAGTAGTGTATGGTCAAGGTCTGTTAAAATCATTTTCGTATTCATATAAAATACCCTAAAAGATTAAATTCAAAATATTATACACAAAGAGTAAACAAAAAGCAACTGTTTATAAGAAAAATCAAAATGGCACTATGGCGGGTGCTTGATATATAACAAGTGCGCCGCTACGCGGCGCAATCAAGCACCCGCCCAACAAACCGAACGAACGAAACCGAAACGCCGAGCGGACAAAAGCGTTGCCGCTGAACCGCTTGTTTTTATGCATAAAACCAGTAAAAAAGAAACCAAAGCGCGAGTTTGATTTCTTTTCTTTTGCTGTACCGTTAAGTTCCCAGCTGAACACTATAAAAATGAACAGCATGTTTTTCCGCAACTAACACAATTATTACTCACATTTGCTAACTTAACAATTCCTCATATTTATCTATTTCAATTTGAATTTTATCTATTAGAATTTTTTCTGTTACTCCTTTTAATCTACTTTGTCTATCAAGAAATGCTTTTGCCGTAAAATAATTATGTTTAATTGTAGGATCAAGTAAATCAGTTAAGAAATATAGATGTTTAATAAATCCCCCCGGTATATAAGCTATAGATTTTAATTTATATATAGGGGCAATATCCTTTAGCCTGCGATCATATGTAATAAAAAATGGTATTACAAAATCTATACCTTTTCGCGGAATAAGCATCCCATTGAAAATATTATTCAAATGAAATATGTCCCACGCCATATTCCTCAAATTTTTAACTATATCTTTTCTTCCTTTTTGTATCTTTCCAAAAAAAGTTATCTTAGTCCCATGTATAAATAACAGTTTGGCTAAATTCAGTTCTCTGTCGGAAAGGAGCCCTATATTTTCATGAAAATATTTTACAAGTAATAATTCTTTATCAAAGATTTTTAAATTTTTATGATTAAGAAAAATATCTATCATAACTAAAAGCTCTAAATAGTAAAATAAGTATTGTCTTCTATACCAATCAGAAAATTCATCATCCATTAATCGCTTATCATATTTTATCAATTTATTTGAATAGATTTTTGCTTTTTGTTTATTTTTTAAAAAATATGTTTCAAACGCAAAAACGTTATCTTTATAAATTTGCATTTTAATAAACTGTGGATTAAATAGAGTATTTTCAAAAGTATACGGCAAACAATCTATCAAACACATTCGACTATCTATAAGTTTTTGTATTTCTTCAATATTTTCCGGTATCTTATTTTTCGCATCAATATAATTTCTATATAAGTAGCTCTGAATTTGAGTATCTAATGAAACACAAGATGCAATCTTATTTTCATATTCATGATTAAATAAATTAGAAATGCAATCTTGGGCATTTAAACAATATAATCTATCACTTTGGAAAAAATGAATAACATCTATATTCTTTAATTTCATTTCTCTAAACTTTTGCACATAGTCTATTCCCTCTGAATATGGTAAAATAAAACTATAATTTTGTAACACATTAAAATTATTTGTATATATTTGCAAAGCTTCTTCAAGAGGTGATTCTAAGATTTTACCAATGACCTTACTCTGATAAGCAAAAAATTCTTCTTCCGTCACATAATTCTCCATTATTTTAGCTATAAAAAACCTAAAACGTTCCGCTCTGCGTGGGTTCGTTTTAGGTTCTTACTGGCGGAGCGGGTGGGATTCGAACCCACGAGCCCTTGCGGGCTACCTGATTTCGA
>JAFLVI010000017.1 GCA_022508405.1 Clostridiales bacterium | reverse complement strand
ATATTATGTAATTTACGGTTTGAAGCGGACGTCGGAGACGGTCAGTGCGCCGCCGGTCGCGGCGCAACCCTGTATTGCCCACCAATGGTAACCTAAAACGAACCACTTTGTTTTAGGTTTTTTCGCTGTTTTTCGTATTTATATAAATTATTAGAATAATTCTAATATAGCTATTGACTTTTATATTGTAATATATTACACTAAATATGCCAAACAAACTTTACAGCCCAATGGGAGTAGGGGTTTTTTTATTGCAATAAATTTTATCTTACATACACAAACTGAATTTGGTAAAAATGCAAATTCCATTTATGTGTGTTTAGGTGTAACATTCCGTACCGCGTAAAGTTTGTTTGGCGACAATCGGAGTTTGCGTTTTTCGTGCGTCAGCTTCGGTTGGCGCACTTTTTTTACGGAGGAAAACATGAAAAAAACAATTAAGACGGCCGCTTTGAGTTTGACAATTCTAAGTGTTGGTTTATTTTCGGCGGCGTGCGGTGAAGACACGCCCCGTCATCAGCACAATTTTGTGGAGCATTATTGTACAAGCTGCGGGACAGCCCAACCGCCCGAGTCGTTTGATGATTTAATTTTCTTCTATGAAGATGATTTAATCAATGCCGCAAAGACGAATAATCAAGATGATGTGTTTGATTATTCCTATTCGGTTTGTATACTTGAAAACGAAGAAGCCGTAAGTCAAATTCAATCATATTCTTTTTCGCCGGATTTAACAGAATCGGAGATTATAAGCGGTCTTTTTGTAAAATGCACTGCAAAATTGTCCGCCACGCAGGAAGTTGTGTACGAAGCTTATTATAATTACGGTTTGCAATTAAATACAAAATACAACAAAATAGATGTTTCGACAACGTTTCAAATAGGCCCCGACACCCATACCGAAAGTTGGTCATTATTGCCTTTGGAAAAAAACAAAAAAATTTATTTTGAGTTTGAAATCCTTAACGATTAGTATTCGCTTTGGTTTTCCGTTATACCACAACAATACATGCGCCAATTTGAGTGCATTTTTCGTGACGTATATGTGTGAAAGTTTTGCCAAAACAAAATCGCCCGAATAAACGGGCGATTTTTTGTGCTTTAAATATTATGTAATTTACGGTTTGAAGCGGACGTCGGAGACGGTCAGTGCGCCGCCGCAGTCGGGGCAGGGCGCGCGGGACGTCAGTCCGTTGAACATAAAGCCCATATTTGCGTCGTTAACAAGCGTGAGTTCGTTATTGCATTTGGGGCATTTGGGGGTGAACATAAAGGTTCTTTCTTTTTTGTCTTCCACAGACCGCACTTTCAGGAACATACCTTGAGTGAGCTTTTTGCATTTTCTGCAATAGAATATGCAGTTGAATGCGATAAAACCTTCGGACACCTGCGGGGACGTCCACATTCCCATACTTTTGTTTAGTCTGTCAATCTGGTCCTGAGTGTACTTGCTGTAAATCTCGCGCGTATCTTCCGCTTCGAACAGATTGATAGCCGGAGCGCACACATCGTAGTTTATCATGGACATGGTGTCGGCGTTGTTCATCATAAACGCGGTGCGCTGTGCCTCGTCTTTATTCATGAGCATGCGATTGACCGCTTCAAGCAGTTTATCGGCTTCGCGTTCGGGCATTTTTTCTATTGCGTCGTGCAGTGTGGAAATATCGTCCGCACCCACGGTATACGTGTGATTTTTTCCGCATTTGGCGCATTGGAATGTAACGGTTTTAGTCATCGGTGTGCCTCCACAATATATTATATCACGCCCGTTTTTATATTTCAAGTGTTTTTTTAAAGTAAAGCCAAAATCTTATACAAAGTCCGAAATATTGCGCGTAAAAACCGTCGCTCAAATGGTTGCATTCACACAAAAATGTTTGACTTATTTTTCGACAAAATGTATAATGAATATGTGGAAAAGACGCGCGCACAAAGGCTGACGCCGGTAGAGCTGGCGTTTATAGGCGACGCCGTGCACACGCTGTACGTACGCGAGTGCGTTACGGAGTCAACCGACAGCGTGGTGGGCACGCTTCACGCCGCGTCGTCGCGCCTTGTCAACGCCAAGTGTCAGGCCGCGGTTTTGGACGAGCTTGTCGCAAACGGCATGCTTACCGACGACGAAGCGGACGTTGCGCGCCGAGCCAAAAACGCGCACCTGCATTCCCGCGCAAAAGCCGCCACGCCGGACGATTACCACAAGGCGACGGCGCTCGAGGCGGTAATAGGGTACGTGCACGTATCGGGCGACACCGAGCGCGAGCGCGAACTATTGAAGCAATGCGTGGATATAGGTCTGCGTGTAGGCGCGCGGTAACTTAAATCAGACTAACAAACCAATCTTTGAATAAACTAACAAGGAACCATCATGCAAGTCAAACCCCAAGTCAAGTTGATACGCTACACCGCCGACCCCGAGGCTACGGTCGCTCTCGCGGCAAAGCTTTGCTATTCGGACAGAGAACTGGACGATCTGACCGACAACATAATGGCAAAGGACAACAGCGCGTTTATAACCCGTTTGATGGACATGGGTCACCATTCGCCTGTTGAGCACGCTTCGTTTACGTTTTCCATAGAAGGCGTATCGCGTGCGTTTTTGGCGCAGATAACTCGGCACAGGATAGCGTCGTTTTCGGTGCGCTCGCAGCGCTACGTATCCGAGGACGCGTTCAACTACATTGTTCCGCCCGCAATAGAAGAACTGGGCGCGGCGGCGGTGGCAAGGTTTGCCGGCCAGATGGACACCATTATGGACTGGTACCACGATTGGCAGGGCGCGCTCGGCCGCGGTGAAAAGTCCAACGAGGACGCGCGGTTTATTCTGCCCAACGCGTGCGAAACCAAAATGATAGTAACCATGAACGCACGCGAGCTTATGCACTTTTTTGAGCTTCGCTGCTGCAACCGTGCGCAGTGGGAGATACGCAGTGTAGCGTGGCTCATGCTGGGCGAAGTGATTAAGGTTGCGCCCAATCTTTTCCGCGACTGCGGCCCCGGGTGCCTAAACGGCGGCTGTCCCGAAGGCGCAAAGTCGTGCGGCAAAGCGGCGGAAGTAAAGGCGCACCGCGACGAGCTTGTTAAAGCCGCAGGCGTTGACGGAAAGAAAAAGTAAAGCCAAATTGCAGTAAAGGTAATCGAAATAAAAATCTTCGGCAAAAACGCTGTTATAGAACGGCTTAAAAGCGGCGGCGGCTTTATCCGCATAGAGCTAAAGGAAAGCTCGGACGAGCGCACCACCGAGATAGTCACTCTTTGCAAGCGGGCGGGCGTGCCGTACCGGTTTTGCGACAAAAAGAGCTTGGACAGGGCTGCGGACGGCGCGGCGCATCAGGGCTGCATCGGGTACGCGAGCGACTTTGAGTACAGCGACATAGACGACATATTCGCTTTGGCGGCAAGCCGAAACGAACAACCGTTTATAGTAATTGCGGACGGCATAGAAGATCCACACAACCTCGGCAGCATAATCAGGACGTGCGAGTGCGGCGGAGTCCACGGCATTATCATCGGCAAAAACAGGCAGGTCGCGGTAACAGACACCGTAATCAAGGTGGCGGAGGGCGCGGCGGAATACGTTAAGGTCGCGCGCGTTGTCAACATAAACGACGCAATCCGCGAGATAAAAAACCGCAACGTCTGGGTATACGCGCTGGACATGGGCGGCGAGGACATTTACAAAGCAAATCTATCCGGCGCGGCGGCGCTGGTGGTCGGCGCGGAAGGCAAGGGCGTATCGCGGCTTACAAAACAGCTTTGCGACGGCGTGCTGTCACTGCCGCTTTTCGGCAAAATAAATTCGCTCAACGCTTCTGTCGCGGCGGCGCTGGGAATATACAGAAAAATAGAGTGCGACAAACAGTAAACACAAACAGGTGTGATATATCGAAAATAAAAATGCTTTTAGGAGGCATAAAAAATGAGAAAGCCCATTATTGCGGGTAACTGGAAGATGAACAAGACGGCGGCGGAGTGCCGCGAGCTTATTACCGCGCTTATACCCAAAGTCAAGGACGCCAAGTGCGACGTGGTGGTGTGCGTGCCGTTTACGGATATTGCGCTTGCCGCGGAGCTTACTAAAGGCACCAATATACAAGTGGGCGCACAAAACATCGCTTGGGCGGACAGCGGCGCGTTTACCGGCGAGATTTCCGCGGCAATGCTCAAGGAAGCGGGCGCGGCTTACGTTATTATAGGTCACAGCGAACGCCGTCAGTACTTTGGCGAAACGGACAAAACTGTCAATGCGCGGCTGACTCAGGCGCTTAAAAACGGCTTAAAGCCCATTGTGTGCGTAGGCGAAATGCTTGCCGAGCGCGAGGGCGGCTTGACCGAAAAGGTTTGCCGCACGCAGGTTATGGGCGCGTTTGACGGAATAACCGCCGAGGACGCCGAAAAGGTTGTTATAGCTTACGAACCCGTTTGGGCTATCGGCACCGGCAAGACGGCTACCGACGAGCAGGCGGACGAAACAATCGGTTATATCCGTTCGGTTGTTAAAGAACTTTACGGCGCAAAAGTGGCGGACGGCATGCGCATTCAGTACGGCGGCAGCATGAACGCAAAAAACGTTCAAGGGCTTATGGCTCAAAAGCAAATCGACGGCGGACTTATCGGCGGCGCCAGCTTAAAAGCGGACGACTTTTCATATATCGTTAATAACGCAGAATAATATAAATAGAATAATATCGGCAAACAATCATTTAACAAGAGGTTAACACAATGAACGCACTAATCATTTTGGACGGCTTCGGCTACAATCCCGACGACTACGGCAACGCCGTAAAAAAGGCGCAAAAGCCGTTTATAGATATGCTCATGCAAAAGTATCCGCACACGTTTATTAACGCGTCGGGCTATGCGGTCGGGCTTCCCGAAGGGCAGATGGGCAACAGCGAGGTAGGGCACCTTAACCTCGGAGCGGGACGCGTCGTGTATCAGGATATTACAACAATAGACGACGCCATTAAGGACGGCTCGTTCGACAATAACGCCGCGTTCATTTCGGCTATAGACGCCGTAAACGCCAACGATTCGGCAATGCACCTTGTGGGGTTGCTGTCCAACGGCGGCGTGCACAGCATGAACACTCATCTTTACGCCCTGATAGAGCTTTGCAAAAAGCGCGGCGTAAAAAAGCTGTACGTGCACTGCATTACCGACGGCAGAGACGTTCCTCCCGACTCGGGCAGAGCGTTCATTCGCGAGCTTGAGGAAAAGGTAAAAGAAATCGGCTTGGGACAAATCGCTACCATTGTGGGCAGATACTACTACATGGACAGGGACAACCGCTGGGAGCGCGTGGCGCGCGGCTACAACGCGGTGTTTGCCGGCGTGGGCAAGCGGTACTCTTCGCCCGATTCCGCAATCGCGGCAAGCTATGCGGCGGGCACAATGGACGAGTTTGTAGAGCCGGTCATAATCGGCGATTACAAGGGCATCAATGCGGGCGACGGCATGATATTCTTCAACTTCCGTGCCGACCGTGCGCGTCAGATTTCCCGCGCGATAACCGAGCCTGAGTTTGACTGCTTCGAGCGTATCGGCGGATACAAAAAGATTACTTACGTGGGCATGACGCAGTACGACGTTACGCTCAAAAACATTATGACGGCGTTCCCGCCCAGACACTTAAAAAACACTTTGGGCGAGTATTTGGCGGCAAAGGGCTTTACTCAGGCTCGCGTTGCGGAAACCGAAAAGTACGCGCACGTGACGTTCTTCTTTAACGGCGGCGTGGAAAAGCCCAACGACAACGAAACGCGCGTGCTTGTGGCAAGCCCCAAGGTGGCTACCTACGACCTTCAGCCCGAAATGAGCGCGTACGAAGTGGCGGACAAAGCGGTGGAGCAAGTTGCCGACAAGGACGTGCTTATACTCAACTTTGCCAATTGCGACATGGTGGGACACACCGGTGTGTTCAGCGCCGCGGTCAAGGCGGTGGAAGCGGTGGACGCTTGCCTTAAAAAGGTTGTGGAAGCCGTTTGGGCAACCGGCGGCACCGCAATAGTGACTGCCGATCACGGCAATGCCGAAGTTATGCAGTTTGAAGGCGGCTCGCCTTGCACGTCGCACACCACCAATGTAGTTCCGCTTGTTGTTGCCGGCGACAAGTATATCGGCGCAAAGCTTAAGGAAGGCAAGGCGCTTTGCGACGTTGCGCCCACGCTTCTCGACATTATGGGCGTGGAAAAGCCTTCCGAGATGAAAGGCGAAAGCATTATAGTAAAATAATTCGGAATTCGGAATTCGGAATTCGGAATGACCGGTGGTTCAGCCGGTCATTCTTTTTTAATCGCGATAGCGCAACCTTTTTTGCCTTCCCCACCGGGGGAAAGGGGACCACGAAGTTGTGGAAGAGATAAATAATCTCATTCCATTTTCTCTTGTAAAATTTGCAGATTGTTTGTAAAAATTAAAGCAAAAATATATTGTAAACCGCGCATATCTTTGCTAATATATTTTTGATATGCGGCAAGTGCCGTTCCGCATAAACACTTTTAAAGGAGGGTGTGTAATTATGGCAATCGGTGTAACATTGGGACTTTTGTTTGCGGCAATCATGGCGGCGGGCTTTGTGGTGTTTGTGCTTGGCATGAACAAGACAAGAAAAACCGTGCGCGTAGGCGGCAGGACGGTTGCGCGGGAAGGCGAAGTAAAACCGTTTTGGAAGATTGCGCGCTTTGTAGGCTTGGGCGCGTGCGCGTGCTTTGCGCTGTTGCTCTTTTTTATCCCCGGCAGCTTTCACACGGTGGATGCAGGCGAGATAGCGGTGGTAAAACATTTGGGCGACATCAGAGACGTTCGCACCGCCGGCACGTACTTTGATTTTTGGATCACCGAAAAGTACGATATTTACGACGCCAAGGTGCAGACGCTTGACATTCGAGACAATGCGTACAGCAAGGACGCGCAGACAATGGATCTTACCATGACCGTGCAGTATCAGATAGACACGAGCAAGGTCAAGCAGATCGCCACCACGTACGGATCGCTCGAGGCGCTTTCCGCCAAAATCCGCAGCGTGTCCATAGAGCGCACAAAGTCCGTGCTGTCCAGCTACTCGGCAATGGAGATTATAGAAACGCGCGCGGCCATTTCGCCCGAGGTGGAACAGACAATCAAGGGCGCGATTTCGGAAAGCTACTACGTGGTAATAAACACGGCGGTACTGACAAACATAGATTTTTCGGACGCGTTTGAACAGACGGTCGAGCAAAAGATGATAGCCGAGCAGGAACAGTTAAAAGCGCAGTACGAGGCGGAAAAGGCCAAGATAGAAGCGGAAGCCAAGGCGGAAGTTGCGCGCATTCAAGCGGAAGCCGAGCTGGCGGTTGCAAAGCTTGCCGCCGAAGCGAGAATAGCCGCCGCGGAAGGCGACGCGCAAGCGCAAATAGCCATTGCCAAAGCGGAAGCGCGTGCGACCAAGCTGAAATCGCTGGAAGTGGCGCGTATGCTCGGGTTTGAAATCAAAAAAGTAGGCGAAACCGAGGACGGCGAAGAGTACGAGATTGACTTTACCGGCAAGAGCGAAACGGAAATAGCCGTTATAGCCGAGTATCTTAAGTATATCGAGTATCTGTCCAAGTGGAACGGCGAGCTGCCCGACGTTGTGGCGGGAGATTCTCTGTCCGTATTTGTTCCGTCCGCGCCGTCGACGCAGGACAAACCGTAAACGATATGTTGTAAACCAACGCACGGCAAGCAGTGAAAAAACACGGCTTGCCTTTGCGCATTTTTGCGCAACGCGGCATAGATAACTAATATTGCACTAATCTTTATAATTAAGGAGATAAATATGTGTACCGCAATAAAATATTTGTCAAACAATCTATACTTTGGGCGCACGCTGGATAACGACCTTTCGTACAAGGAAGAGATTGTAATTACTCCGCGGCGGCGCAAGCTTTCTTTTAGGGAGATGGGAACTATCCCTGCGCACAATGCCATTTTGGGCGTGGCGTTTGTGGTGGACGGTTTTCCGCTGTACTACGACGCTTGCAACGATCGCGGTCTTGCCATGGCGGGGCTTAACTATGTAGGCAACGCAGTGTTCGGCAAATCGGAGTGCGGCAAGGACAATATTGCCACGTTCGAGTTTATCCCGTGGATACTCTGCCAATGTTCCACGGTGGAAGAAGCAAAAAAGCTGCTCTCTCGCATAAACATCACAAGCGCGCCGTTTAACGAACAGTTGCCCGCATCGCAGCTGCACTGGATGATTGCCGATAAAGATTGCGCCGTAGTGGTGGAGTGCGATAAAGACGGAATGCACGTATACGACAACCATGTGGGCGTGCTTACCAACAATCCGCCCTTTCCCATGCAGTTGACTTGGCTTAACAATTATTTGGCGGTAAGCCCCAAGCCGCCCTCCGTCGGGTTTTCCGACAAGATAAAGTTTGATATGTACAGCCGCGGCATGGGCGGGTTGGGACTGCCCGGGGATCTATCCAGCTCGTCGCGTTTTGTGCGTGCGGCTTTTACCATGCTCAATTCGCCTACGTACGATAACACCGAGCAAAGCGTAAACCAGTTTTTTCACATACTCGGCGCGGTCGACCAAACGCGCGGCTGTTGTATAATGGACAACGGGCATTGCGAGGTTACAATTTACACAACGTGCTTTGACGTGACAAAAGGGGTGTTGTACTACACAAGCTACGACAACCGCCAGATAAGCGCGGTGGATATGAACAAGGTGAACACAGAAGGCACCGCGCTTATTCGCTTTCCCATGATTAAGGATTCGCATATTTTAATGCAGAATTAAGAATGCATAATGTAGAATGACCGGCTATAGAGCCGGTCGTTTCTTATTGACAAACTGTATTTCATTTATATATAATATGAAATAAAGCATAAAGGAACCGATTGTGGAGCAATACATCAAGATAAGCGGAATACAAAAGCTGACGTTACTCGATTATCCCGAGCATACGGCTTGCACGCTGTTTGTGCCATTTTGCAACTTCAGATGTCCGTTTTGCCACAACAGCGAATTGCTTTCGGCGAGCACGGAGTTTTATGACGAAGCGGAAATTTTTGCGTTTTTAAAAAAGCGCGCCGGAGTGCTGGAAGGCGTGTGCGTAACCGGCGGCGAGCCCACACTGTACACCGACTTAAACAGGTTTTTGGGCAAAATAAAGGATTTGGGATATGCCGTCAAGCTTGACACCAACGGGTTTTTGCCGGATAGACTGCAAGCGCTTTTGGACGACGGTCTTGTCGATTACGTTGCAATGGACATAAAAAATTCGCCCGAGCGCTATTCCGAAACCGTAGGCTTGCCACCCGAGCGGTTTGACATTTCGCCGATAGAGCGGTCTATAGATATAATAATGAAAAGCGCGCCTGATTACGAGTTTCGCACAACGGTGGTGACCGAGTTATTCGACGAAAAAAGCATAGAAGGCGCGGCGCGAATGATAATAGGCGCAAAAAAGTACTTTTTGCAAAAGTTTGTAATGCGCGATACCGTGCCCAGCAAAACGCTTACTCCGCCGCAATCGATAGTGCTGTCGCGCTACCTTGATATTGTAAGAAAGATTATCCCCACCGCACAGATACGCGGCGAGTAGACGAGAACAACGATTAAAGTGGAAACATATTTAATACGGAGAAAAGTATAATGAGCTTTAAAAAAATAATTTGTGCTTTGTGCTGTGCGGCGTTATGCGTTACGTCGTGCATAGCGTGCAGCCCCACGGTCTCGCCCGATCGCGGCAGACCGAATAATCCGAGTTCTTCCGGCAATATTGGCGGGGATATACCGGACAACAACGACGTTGATATTCCCGAAATCGATACCGCCGCGCACAACTTTGCTTTGATTGCGCAATCAAACGGAGTGTTCACTTACAAATGCTCGCACTGCAACAAGCAGGAAACGGTTACGATCACGTGCGAGAGCGGAACGCAAAACGCATATGCGGTGGACGGCAACACGATTACCTTTGAAACCGTCACCGAAAAAAGTGCGTACAACATAAGCGGGTCGCTCCACGGCAATATCGTGATAGACGCGGGCGACTGTAAATTCGAGCTTTCCATGAGCGGATTTTCCGTCAGCTCGGATACCGATTGTCCCGTTACAATAGAGAGCGGCGACAAGGTGACGCTTTCGGCAAAAAAGTCCACCCAAAATTATATTTTCGATTTGCGCGAAGAAGCGGGGGAGAGCGACATATCCCCCGCCGTATATGCCAAGTGCGATTTGGATATTCAGGGCAAGGGCAGTCTTTTTGTAAAATCCGTAAACAACAACGGCATTCACACCAAAAAAGACTTAAACGTAAAAAATCTCGCCTTGCAGGTTGATTGCAAGGACAACGCGCTAAAGGGCAACGATGGCGTCGCTATTGAATCGGGCAGCGTTGTTTTGATCGCGCGGACGGGTGACGGAATAAAGACGACAAACAGCGACGTTTCCCAAAAGGGCAATCAGCGCGGCAATATTACGATAACAGGCGGAGATATTCTGATTTACGCGGCGTGCGACGGAATAGCCGCCGCGCACGATGTGCAAATCAACCAAGACGCGGCGGACGTGACGTTGCAGATTTTTACCGATAAATACTCAAAGTACTCCGAGCAGGTTTCAGCCGTTTCCCAAAACGTAGCCCGACAAGGACCGCTGTTCTTCGGTCCGAACGGCGGCGGCATGGGCGGTCCGACTGGGGGCGGCATGGGCGGTCCGAACGGCGGACAGAACGACGGTAATACCGACAAGGGCGATCACTCCACAAAGGGGATAACGGCGGCAAACGCCGTAACGATTGCGGCGGGCAATATAACGGTAAGCGCATATGACGACGGAATCCACGCCGACAACGACGGCACGCTGGAAAGCGGAGCGTCGCCTTTGGGCAACGTGACCGTATCTGGCGGCAGCTTGACATTGCGCTCAAACGACGACGCAATACACGCCGACAACAACATTGTGATTAGCGGCGGCAGTATAAACGTGGTCGGCAGTCATGAGGGCATCGAGGGCAAAAGGGTGACAATTTCGGGCGGTGATGTATCCGTCAATTCTTCGGAAGACGGCATCAACGGCACGGCAAAATCGGGGACTGCCATAACGATTTCGGGCGGAAAGCTATACATTTACGCGGGCGGCGACGGCGTTGACAGCAACAGCACAACTCAATACGAGGGCATAGTGTTTTCGGGCGGCACGAGCGTAATAATTTCGCTCGGGCAGGCGGATTCAAGCATAGACACCGAGCGCGGATATAAGTATACGGGCGGATATGTGATAGGAATAGGCAAGAGCGGCGGCATGAGCAGTGAATCGAAAAACTGCCAAAACTTCGGCTCGGTAGGATCGAGCGCCACATTAAGTCTGCAAAAGGACGGATACCTTTCGGTTGCGGGCGTTGCCACAATCAAGATGCCGTCTTCGTTTAACGCGTTGGTTGTGTGTCTGGGTAAGACAAACGCAAGCATATCTTCCGCAACGTCCACAAGCTACAGCTTGGACAAAAACGGAGTGTATTGGAATTAAGAATGAAGAATGCAGAATGCAGAATTAAAGGTGATAAATGCTTTATCACCTTTTTTCTTATTTATTATCTATTATCTAAATATGGTTATGTGATTGAGATTTATAAAAAATGACCGGCTAAACACCGGTCATTCTGCATTCTTCATTCTGCATTCTGCATTATCTTCTCGGTCTTCTGGGCGAAGGACGGCGGCGGGACATAAGGCGTCTGCGTCCCGCGCGCGGGCGTGCCGCAGGTCTTGCCTTTGCAGGTTTTTTGGCGGGCTTGTGGCTTTCTATCGTAGGGTTTGCGCTTGCCGCGCCCGACGCGGGAGTCATCACGTAAACCTGTCTGTCCTTGGTGGAGTAGTATACGCCGTTGGCAATGGGGATATAGTCGTTGCCCACATTTTGATATTGAGACATGAGCGGCATGACGTCGCGCGAGTCGGACATTTGCATCATGTCCGGACGGATGTCGCGCACGTTTTCCGCTTCTTTCTGCTTGCGCTCGAGTTCCTTTTCGCGGTCTCTAAGGTCTTTTTCCAATATGTCGCGGCGCATGCGGTCGAGTTCGGTTTCCAGCCGTCTGTACTGGTCCCTATCGGGATTGTATGCCGCTTGCGAATGAGCCGTAGCTTGATTGTTGGCGTTTGCCGACTGCGACATGGCAAAGGTGAGCTTGTTAACCAGCTCGCGCATGCCGTCCAGCTCGTTTTTGAGCCTGTCCACTTCCTTTAACGCATACGGGTCGGTGCCGTAAGCGGGCGCGGTGCGCATTGCCGCTTGCTGTTGTGCCTGCATTTGCGCGGCCTGTTGCGCCGCTTGTATTTGCGCGGCCTGCTGGGCCTGAAGTTGCGCCGTCTGCTGTGCCTGAAGCTGAGCTTGTTGCGCCTGCTCCATAAGCCGCTTTGCCTGCTCCATCATCACTCGCGCCGCTTCCGTTTCGGAGTTGTCGGTGTGTGTGGGTTGGGCGGCTTGCCGTGCTTGTATCTGCGCCTGTTGCGCCTGCATTTGCGCGGCTTGCGCTTGTTCCATCATTATGCGCGCCTGTTGCATCATGGCGCGTGCCGCTTCCGCTTCCGAATTGTCGGGGCGAGCCGCTTGCTGTGCGGCCTGTTGCGCGGCCTGTTGCGCCGCTTGCTGTGCGGCTTGCTGCGCTTGCATTTGCGCCTGTTGCGCTTGCATTTGCTGCATCATCATTTGCGCCTGCTGCATCATGGAGCGGGCGGCGTCCGCCGCTTTATCCTCGCCGTACTGCGGCTTTTCGGATTGAGCTTGAGCGGCTTGAGCGGCTTGTACCGCTTGGCGCGCCTGTTCTTGTATCATTGCCGCCTGCATTTGCGCCTCGGCCTGCATTTGCGCTTTTTTGGCCTGCTCCATTATTGCCTGCGCTTGCTCCAGCATGGCGCGCGCCGCGTCGTCATGCGCCGGCTGCGCAGTCACAGTCGTCGGTTCCTGTTCCACTGTTACGGGCTCTTCCGCCGATACCGTAATCGGTTGATCTTCCGCCGGCATTATAATAGGCTGTTCTTCCACAGGCACAACGATGGGCTGTTCTTCCGTAGGTTGTTCGCCTTGATCTTCCTGTTCGTTAAGCATAGCGGCGAGCTGAGCTTCCAAATCATCGGTCGCTTCCGTCGGCGGCGCAGGCTGTTCGGGCTGCTCGGGTTGTTCGTTAAGCATAGCTTCCAGCTGAGCCGCAAGGTCGTCCGAGTCAGCGTTTGTTGCCGGCTGTTCGGGCTGTTCGGGTTTGGGCCGGTCGTCCGGCATGGTGGCGAAATGTTCGTCCAAATCGATTGGCTTTTCGTACGCGGGCGCGTCATCCATAGCGTCTCTTAACGGCTTGGCAAGAATGATTATGGGCTGATCGTCCGAATCCGAGTCGGATACGGGCGGATCATCGGAATCCAAATCGGATATGATTTGATCTTCCGGATCCGATTCGGGCATAGGCTCTGCCGGTTCATACGGCAAGACGATTTCCGCTTCCAAAGCGTAAGGCGACGTTGTGCCCTCTATTGTTTGATTGCCGAGATCGGCGTTGTTGTCTTTGTGATTTGCCATACATGTTCCCGCGTTTAATATTTTAGTACATTATATAATACATTATTCTGCGGGTTTTGTCAATACCTTATTTCAAGTTTTATGTCGTCGGGGCGGGTTGTGTTACAAATATATTTTTTCCAAACCTATTGACAGTTTTCGGTTGTATATGTTAGAATATAAACTACCGAAAGTATCAAGGAAGTGATATGGGAAAATGTTAAAGACTAAATTGCGCAGATTATTGGTGTTGCCGATAATGCTCTTAATCATTCTCGCCTTAGCGGCTTGCGGCACGATTGAAGCGCCAAGCGGCGGCGGAAATTCGGGCGGTAACAAGCCAAATTCGGACAAAAACAAGCCGACCGGCGGTGAAAATCAGCTTGCGTCTGTTTCGGTTTCGTCCATCACGTTTACCGAAACGTCGTTTTCGCTTATTGTGCAATGGGACGCCGTGCCCAACGCAACGTCGTATGAGCTTCGTATTTCCAAGAGCGGAAGCTCGTCGGTCAGAGTATTAACCGTTGAAGAGCCGACTATCGATTTAAAACAGCTCAATAATTTCGTGTTGCCGGAAAACGGCTCTATAACGATTAGCTTTACGGCAAAAGCCAGCGGGTATACCGATTCCGAAGCCGTAACAAAAACGTATGAAATGGAGGGTGCTCTGTTGCTCAGTCCGGAAATTATTTCTTTCAACAACGGTGTGATTGAATGGAAACGCATCACCGACGCTTCGTCGTACACCGTTAAGGTAAACGGCACGGCTTCCGTAGTCAACACCAACACTTACAACGTAAGCAGTCTTTCGGGAACGTCGCTTATAGAGATTTCCGCCACAATAAACGGCAAAGCGGGCGCCGCTACAGCGGTCATGTACGACGCAAGCACCAAAAAGCTGAGCGTAACCCCCATAAAAGATTATACGTTGGAAGGCGATATTCTCAAGTGGGACGAAGTAGGCGGCGCAACGGGGTATAAGGTAGTCGACCTTGACTTCAACTCTTACGTTGTTACCAACCCCCATTATATAATGGACATACGCAACATCGTGTACGGCGTGTATCCGGTGATGGCGGCGACAAGCGTGGTGGAAAGTGCGGAAATCGTGCCCGTGGACATCAAGTATCTCGAAGGACAGGGGACGGCCGCTAGCCCGTACTTGATTAAAACGCCGTTTGACTTGCGCACAATAGACTACTACGAGCTTAAGTATGCCGAAACCCGTTCAACTTCAAAAAACTACTATCAAATAGTAAACGACATAGACTACAATACGGTAAGCGCACTGGAAGGCGAATCAAATATGTACACGCTGCGCAAGCCGTTTTTCGGCAACTTGGACGGCGGCAGTAAAACGCTTTCCAATATAGAAGTGCATTACCAATACGGTTTTTGGGCGCTGTTTGAATTCATAGCGGCGGGCGGTATTGTAAAGAACATCAACTTTGACAACGCCAAGCTCAACAACACCGTTCAGGATGAGACTCATCCCATAAATCCCGCCACCGCCATGTTGGCATACTACAACTACGGCATAGTTTCTTCGATCAAGCTGGAAAATTCCACTATTACCGTAAAGGGCGGCAATGCCGCCGGACTTGTAATCCACAATTACGGCACGGTCTCCGGCTGCACGGTAAACAAGTGCGATTTAATACAAAGCAAAACAAGCGACATCGGCTCGGCGGCATACGAAATGGCAGGCGTTGTTTTGGAAAACTGCAAAGGCGGCAGGGTGGAAAGCAACAACGTGACCACGCTTAATATTACCGGCTCGGGCACCAATGTGGGCTCGGCTGCCGGCGTTGTTGCAATCAACCGCGCAAGCGCTACGGTAAACAACAACAGCTTTAACGCAGTAGTAATAAAGAATCAAAAATCGGGTAAAGAAGCAGGCGGCGTAGTAGGGTACTGCGCAACCGGCGGCACCGTAACCAAGGGTACGGCAACGCTTGGTACGCTCACCGTAGGCGCTAACAACGTCACTACGGAAACAGGCAATGCCACAACTCCCCGCGGCAAGCTCTACGGCAAAAGGGGATAAAAGGTGAGAGATATGAAAAGAACGCAAAGTATAAATCAAGTTTCGGGCAGGAGCAAAATAATAACGGCATTGCTTTCGGCAATGATAGCGCTGTTTGTTTTGGTCGTATCGGTTTTTGTAATAAAGCCGAACACTTCCGCCAATGCGGAAACGGAAGGCAGCATAACAATACACGTGTACGACTCCTCCAACAGCTACAGTTCGCTTGCCGGCTGGGTCTGGGTTGAAAGTAGCGCGGGCAAGGATTACTATTTTAACCCGCCCAAGAGTGACGAACCCTTTTATAAGGATTCCAACAAGGCTTATACCTTGGAGATTCCGCTAAGCGAAAACCATCTCAACAAGCTTAAGGGCAAATTCAAGCTCGGTCTTTTGGTTTGTTCCCAAAAGGGCACTTCAGGCTCGTTCTGGGATAAGTACAAAAAGGATACGGATACAGATGTTTTTGTGTCGCTTGCAGATGCGTTTGACTCAAACAACCACGCCGATATTTATTACGTTCGTAAAGATACGGCAGCTTATACTAATTTGGAGGATGGGCGTCAGGCTATGGAAAAAATTATAAGCGCTTCGTTTTTGTCTAAAACAAGCTCGTCTGTAACGGTTACTTTCGAAGCGAGCACGTCTCTTACAAGCTCTGTCAAGGCGACATTAAAAGAAGGCAAAGATAATGTAGTTCAAGGCAATGTGAGCATAACCGTAGATCCATCCAACAAATTCATCGGCAAGGCTACTTTCAGCACCGCTCAAAATCCGTTTTCTTTCAGCAAAGAATATAAAATAGAATTAAACACTATGCCCAACAAAAGTTGCATGGTGTCCAAGTCCGGACTTATAGATACGACCGACTTTATTACGACGTACGAAAATAAGGACACACAGGACCAACAGTACGGCGCTATATACAGCAGCGCTTCCACAACCTTCCGCGTGTGGGCGCCGTTTGCAACCGAAGTGAAATTAAACATCTACGACGACGGCATGAACGGCGAAGCCAAAGACACGCGCAAAATGACCAAGCGCATACCGTCCGGCGGAAGTTGGGGCGGCGTTTGGGAGTACACGATGCAAGGCGATTGCAAAGGACTGTACTACACTTACTCTGTTACAAACAACGGAGAGGAGCTTGAGACGATAGATCCGTATGCCAAAGCGTGCGGCGCCAACGGACTGCGCGGCATGGTTGTTGACCTGAAATCAACCGATCCCGTAGGCTGGGACGCCGATAAAAACTGGTATACAAAGAATGCCGTCAACTATGACACCCCCATCATTTGGGAAGTGCAAGTAAGCGACTTTTCGTCGTCCGCCGATTCGGGCATGAAGTACAAGGGCAAATATCTTGCCTTTACCGAAACCGGCACCACCGTCCCCGGCAAGAGCAATCTCAAAACGGGTGTGGATTACCTTAAAGAACTGGGCGTTACGTATGTGCATCTCAATCCCGTGTACGACTTTGCCACAGTGGACGAAAGCGATATGACCAGAGCGGATAACGGCGCTTTCAACTGGGGTTACGACCCGCAAAACTACAACATCCCCGAAGGCTCGTATTCCACCGACCCCGCCAACGGTGCGGTGCGCATAAACGAGTTTAAGCGCATGGTAAAGGCGCTTCACGACGCCGGCATAGGCGTTGTTATGGACGTTGTGTACAATCACACGTATTCCACCTCGGGGCAGGCGCTTCACGATACCGTGCCGTTCTACTATCACCGCACCAACGACGCAGGTAAGTTTACCGACGGGTCGGGCTGCGGCAACGAAACCGCGTCCGAGCGTACAATGATGCGCAAGTACATTGTGGAATCCATGCTATACTGGGCGGAGGAATACCACATAGACGGCTTCCGCTTTGACCTTATGGGTATTCACGACATCGATACCATAAGGACCGTACGCACAACGCTTGATAACAAGATCGGAAAGAGAATTTTGATTTACGGCGAGCCGTGGTCTGCGGACGAAAATTATGTTGCGTCTTCGTTTACAAAACGCAAAGCCGCTTCTCAGTCCGGCGTCACCGGTTATGCGATAAACAGATCCGACAACAAGATGGTAAAAATCCTGTTTGCGGGCGAAAATAAAGATTATCCCCGCAATATGAAGGGCTTGCCCGAACGCGTTGCGGTGTTTAACGATACCGGCAGAGAAGGCCTTAGAGGAAACAACGACCCCGGTCAAGGCTGGGCAAACGGCGGCAGTCTCGGCATGGCAAGCAACGTCGCAAAGATGATGGAAGGCGGCGCAGGCGATACGGGTAGCGGCATGACGCTGGGCAACGGCGCGCGCAACGTCGCGTATGCCTGCGCGCACGACAACTACACGCTGTGGGACCAAATGGTCGGCAAAAAGCACAACGCCGAATCGCCGCTGTTCTACGACGATCCCATACCCGACTACGTAAAGCAGTGCAAGCTGGTCGCTGCGGCGTACATGATGAGCAGCGGTATGTGCTTTATGATAGCCGGCGAAGAAATGGGCAGAACAAAGTACGGCAACGAAAACTCGTATAATTCTCCTGTCAAACTCAATCAAATTTCGTGGGCGCGTCAGGAGACGTTTAAGGATTTGCACGACTTTTACGCAAAGCTTATAGGCATTCGCAAGCAGTACAGCTCGCAAATCTTCTCGTACAGCAAGTCGGTCGACCCCGAATTCTGCTACAGCAACTTCAACAGCTACGCCAACGGCACAATCGACTGCGATCGTCCGCTTAAAAATTCGTTAATCAAAATCACGCTCAACGGTTCAAACAAGTCCGGTTCAATCAAAACCAGCAGCGGCTCGACCTTGCTGTCGTTCTAATATCATTGAGCAAAATATTTAGCAAAAACCCCCGCAACAAGCGGGGTTTTTTGTTGCTGTCAGGGCTAAAAGCTAAAACTTTTGCTTAAAGTGTTGCAAAAGTATTTTTTGTGTGCTAAACTATATTCGGTGTACTGTCGCGTACTCAAATAAGCGACGGGTTACACCGTATGGAGATTTTATGGAAAAAATAGAAGAACCTACCGTACTTTTCGGAAAATCCAAGTGGATTTGGGCGGCGGACGCCACTAAAAAGAATTCCAACGTAATCATGCGCCGCACGTTTTCGTTTGGGCAGAACAAGCCGCCGCAGCGCGCGTTTTGCCGTGCGGCATGCGACACGCACTACTATCTGTTTGTAAACGGCAATGCGGTGGTGTGGAACGGCGGATTCAACCGCAGCGAACAGCGCGCGTATTACGATGAGTTCGATATAGCGAATTATCTCACAAAAGGGGATAACATTATAGTCGTGTTCTGCCAGTATTACGGCAACGACGGGCGCGACCTTGTTTGCTCGCCGCGCGCCGGATTTATATTCGAGTGCAACGATTTGGATATATACAGCGATTCAAGCTTTATGGTGTACGAGAACGAGGCGTTTCAGACTCCGCGTTCCACCAACTGCTGTTACGCCGGATTCAACGTCAATTACGACGCCGCGCACGAAGGTCCCATACAAAACGTTTACGATCCCGCATACAACATTACTCAGTTTAAGCCCGCCACCGTGCTGGCAAGCTATCCGGACGACGTTTTGGGCGTTGTTTCGCTCCGCCCCGTGCCGCTGGAAAAGTTTTCGCCGCAGCCTGTAATCGCCAAGTTCAAAAAGACCACCGACCAGTTTGACGGCGACACTTATATAATAACCCTTCCGCGCGAAATGCGCGTTACGCCGTACATGGAAGTTGCGGGCAACGGACAGGAAGTAATCACCATCACCACCGACCGCACAGAGTGCATGGGCTGCTTCGGCGACGAAACAAGCACGTACAAGGCGCATTCGGTCAAGTACACCACCAAGCCCACGCTCAACGTTTACGAGGGCATGCTGCCCATGGTGGGAAGCGTGCTGTACTTTACCATGCCGCGCACCGTCAAGGTGGTCAAGCTGGGCTACCGCGAACTCGGGTTTAACACAATGCCCACGCTTTCGTACCAAGCCGACTGCGAACAGTTGGACAAGCTGTTCGCCAAAGCGGTTAACACGCTTTATCAAAGCATGGGCTCCACACTTATGGACACGCCCGAGCGCGAGCGCACAATGTGGTTGGGCGACGCGTCTATAGCGGCGCGTGCGCTGTATCTGGTGTACTACGATGCGGCGCCGCTGGTAAAAAAGGTGTTGGACGATATTATAGAATACTCGGACGACGATACGCTGTACTCCTGCGTACCGGGGAATGTGCCGGTGGATATTCCGTCGCACGGGCTTATTGCGCTCAGCGACTACGGCATTTTCGGCGCGTACCGAAATCACACCACAGACGTGGACTTTTTGCGCGTAAACTACGAAAAACTGTGCAACTATATTATGAAGTGGGATATGACCGAGCACGGCGTGGCATTGCGTGACGGCACTCGCCGTTGGTACGACAATCTTTACAACGTGGACGAGCTGCTTTTGGAAAACGCGTTGTATTACAACTCCTGCAAGTTTTTGAAGGAGCTCGGCTCGGTAGTCGGCAACAACGATTACGAAGAAGAATTGGACGACCGCATGGTGAACATCGCGGAGTTTATAGAAAGCACGTGGGACGGGTTGGGATACACCACGCGCGAAGACTGCTACGACGACCGCGCCAACGCGTTTGTCGCGCTGAGCGGACTTATTCCCGACGACCGCAAGGCGGCGGTGGCGCGGCTTCTTTCCGCCACTGTTTCCGCGTCGCCGTACATGGAGTGGGCGGTGCTGCAGGCGCTTTGCGCACTGGGAAGATGCGACGCGGCGCGCACAAGGTTTGACACGCGCTATTCGGTGGCCGCAGCGGACGAGTCCACCACGCTCGGCGAGGACTTTAACGGCTACGGCACGCACTGCCAAAGCTACCAGTCCGCAGTTATATTCGAAGCTATAGAGCTGTTCGGCGGCATTTCCGTTAAGGACGGCGCGAGCAAAATAACGATTACGCCCGACTTTACGGCAACGCACGACTTCCGCGCGGAACTCAAGCTTGCAAGCGGCGCGCTGGAAGTGCGGTATAAATATTCCCCGACCAAAACGGATATAATAATCGACAACAGAACTACCGCCAAGGTCGAGCTTGTGATTGCGCCCGAGCATATCGGCAGGACTGTGGACCGCCGTACCATTGTGCTGAACAAGGGCAAGAACAAGTTTAGTGTGTAAAGTTAGGGGCAACAATTAAAAGCGATAATGAAACAGAAAATTCTTCTGACATATGTTGAGTCGGGGTTTGGTCACATTTCCTCGATGGATAGTATTTATGACGCGCTGATGGACAGATACAGCGATAAGTACGAAATACAAAAAAGCTTTATCCTCACCGAGGACGGCTTTCCTAATCTTGTCGGAATGAATAAGTTTTTGATAAAGGAAGTGCAAAACACCAATAAGATTCCGTACTTCGGCAGGTTGATTTTCCCGTTTATCGCTCTTCTCGGCGGGCACAAGGTAATGCGGTTTTTCCATCGCCAGATGGCGCACAAGTCGTTTAAGCAAGGACTGGAAGCCCTTAGACTGCGCAAACCCAATATCATAATATCCAACCACTACTTTACCGACCTTTTGGCGGTGGAGTACAAGCGGCGCATAGACCCCGACGTGGTTGTAATCAACTACAATCCCGACCCCACCCTTCATACATTCTGGGACAGGCGGGACGGAATTTTTGTTGTGGATAACCCGCTTGCGTACAAAAAGGCGGTAAAGTACAAGTTTAAACAGGAAAACCTTAGGCTTGTCACGCCGTGCGTAAGAAAGTGCATAGAGAGCAACACGCTCTCGCGCGAACAGCTGCGCGATAAATTCGATTTGCCGCAGGACAAGTTTACCGTGGTGATAGCGGACGGCGGATACATGCTGGGCAGGGGTCCCAAGTTTGCCAAATACCTGATTAAAAAGGGTTTGCCCATAACGCTGTGCGTAATAGCCGGAAACAACAAAAAGAAATACGACTACTTTAAGGCGATAGAGCGCGGCGAAGGCAAGCTCAAAGTGCCCGAAGCTATGACGTTTAGGGCGTACGAGTTTTTGGACAACGCATACGAACTGTACGGCGCGGCGGACGTGTTTTTGACAAAGGGCGGGCCAAACGCCGTTCTCGACAGCATTTACATGCGCACGCCGGTTATGATAAACTACTGTCCGCACGTAATGGAAGCGGGCACCGTCAAGGTGTTTATAAACGCTCAAGGTTGCGGCGAAACGGTGTTCCGCAAGCGCAAGGCGGCAAAACGCATACGCGCATTTATGGACGACAAGTCGGCTCTTGCTCAGTATGTGGAAAATATAGAAAATCTGATTGCCGAAGGCAACGGCATATCCGCCGTGGCGGACATAGTGGAAGAAGAAGCGCAAAAGCAACGCCTTGTTTATGAGGCGCGCGGCATAGTAATAGGCAGTGACAGTGACGACGACGGCGGCGGAGCGATTGCCGCGGACGACGTGGATATCAACATAAAGGCCGAAGCCGAAAATGCGCACGCCGAGGACGACGTCTTGCGATGAATACCAAAAAGTATTTGGCAATGTTCGGGGAGCTTGCCGAAAACGGGCAAATCCCGCAGGAGCTGTACGACAGACTGCTTGCGGAAGTCGAAAAGTCCGGCAAGATGACAAAAAGCATATACAACTATTACCTGAACGAACTGGAGCGGCTACGGCTGTTTGACGTGGACGGCGCACCGTTTGACACAAACAAGAGCGCCAAAACGGACGGTACATATGTGTATAAGCGCACAAAAAACCCGTTTTGGCATATAGGACATTTTTTTTGGAGTTTGGTGTTTAAGCTTGTAGGGTTTATAGGCGGCGCGATAGTCTTTGGCGTTTGGCACGTTAAGGGCAGAAAAAAACTCAAAAGAATAGGCGCGTGCATCACAACATCCAATCATGTCGGATATCTGGACGCAGTGCTGACATTGCGCGCGACCGGCATGCAAAACCGATACATAGTGGCCGCGCCGCACAACTGCAAAAGCACGGTAGGCGGAAAAATTCTGTGCGCGGCGGGCGAACTTCCGCTCCCCATAAGCTACAAAGGCATGCGCCCGTTTACCGAAATGCTGGAGTATGCTCGGGATAAAAAAAAGGCAAAGATACACTTCTATGCCGAAAAGAGCATGTGGATAGGGTACCGCAAGCCCAGACCGCACAAGGACGGCGCTTACTTTTACGCCGAAAAGCTGGATATACCCGTAGTGCCCATGCTGTATTGCTTTAAACAGGCGCGCGGATTAAGAAGGCTGTTACACCTGCCTAAGGCGGTAATCAAAATAGGCGACCCGTTGTACGCAAACAAGGATTTGCCGCAGGCAAAACGCAAGGCGGATTTGGCGCAACGGACGTATGCCGCCACCGTGGAGATGTACGAGCAATTTTACGGCGTCCCGCTTGTATACGAAGAGAATGCAGAATAATAGTTTGTTTTACTTTACACTTCTAATATGCGCGAGTAAATGCGCCGACTTCATCAAAAAAGGACTTAAGATAATATGGCAAAGACGATAGCGATAGCGAATCAAAAGGGCGGTGTGGGCAAGACCACAACGTGTGTAAACCTTGCGGCATACTTTGCCGCGTTTGGCAAGAAAGTGCTTATTATAGACAACGATCCGCAGGGCAACGCGTCCAGCGGGCTGGGCATAGAAAAGCACAAGGTTAAAAATTCGGTGTACAGCCTTATAATAGGCGACTGCACCGCTGAGGACGCGGTACTGAATACGGGCGTAGAGCGGCTGGATATTATCCCGTCCAACATCGACCTTGCGGGCGCGGAAGCCGAGCTCGTCAGCCTTGACAAGCGCGAAAGCTCGCTAAAGCGCGCGATTGCTCCCATCAAAAATAACTACGATTACATATTTATAGACTGCCCGCCGTTTATCGGACTTTTAACGCTAAACGCGCTTACCGCCGCGGACAGCATACTAATCCCCATGCAGGGCGAATACTTTGCGCTGGAAGGACTCAGCCAGCTTATGAACACAATTAAGCTTGCCAAAAAAATCCTTAATCCCGCTTTGGAGATAGAAGGCGTGGTGGTAACAATGTTCAATTCGCGCACAAATCTTGTCAACTCGGTCGCGGAAGAAATTACCCATTACTTCGGCAAAAAGGCGTTTAACACGCGCATACCCAGAAGCGTCCGTCTTGCCGAAGCTCCGTCTTTCGGTTTGCCGATCAGTCAGTTCGATCCCACATCCGCCGGCGGCATTGCGTACAAAAATCTTGCCGAGGAAGTGCTAAACCGCAACCGCGACAAATACGAACCGATAAAAAACCTTTCCGCGCTCAAAAAGAAGAATTAAAAATAAATAAAAAAAGATAGGTCAAAAGCCTATCATTTTTTATTTTCGCTTTTTTCTTCCAGATCGATACGCAAGCCGAACGGCACGCGGCGCGGACCGCGCAACAAAGATACGCCGTGCTGTTTTAATGCGTCTTTATCAAAATCGGAATTGTCGTAGGTATACAACCGTTTCAACTTCATCACCTTGTGCATGCTTAAGTTGTCGTCGCTGTACTCGTACGGAATATCCACTTCCACCGCTTCGCACTTGTACTTTACGCAGGAGAGCGGCGCGGCGACGTACAGATACACCGTATCGCCGACGGTTACGGAATTGCTTTGCTTCCACAGTATTTCGTCGCTTTCCGAAAAAGCTTTTTCTATGTCGTAATACTTCGGGTTGGCGGGCACAAGCCAGCTTGCGGCCGCTCCGGTCTTTTTCTGCTTTCTGCCGCTTGCTATATTATAGCTTTCATCAACAAGGTTCAGCACCGTTTGGCTGTCTACCGTGCCGTCCAAAAGCACGGTTATCCACGTTTTTTTGCTAAGGTGGTACGCGGGCAAAAAGCCTTGCCGACCGAGCAGAGCGTCCCTGACGGCGGGCGAGCACTTTACGTCTATAATATCCACGTATTCGCCGTCGTCAAAGCCGAGCTTGTTCCTTTGGATGTTCATTATAATGGCGTACCATTTTTTGTTGTCCGCACGGCGGAAAACCGAATACAGCGGAAACGCGTTCCACAGATGTTCGGGAAGCGAGCCGTACTGCCTTTCCGCATATTCGTATATTGTGTCGCGCGTCGCGCCCTGTTGCTTTTCCATTGTGTATTACCATGTAAACGATTTTTTTGACTAATTTAATTATAATAGATTATTTGATAATGTCAACCTAATTTTAAATTCAGAATTCATAATCCCGAATTTCGAATTTTACATGATGTTATGCTAAATTTGATTGACACAACATTAACTGCGTGTTATACTGTTTTTGATGCAGGGGCGCGGTTTTTCCGCTGAGATGTTGCCTTAAAGCACGGTCCCTTTGAACCTGTTGAGTTAGTACTCGCGTAGGGAGCCGTCGGAGTAATGATTATTACGGCTTGTCCTATGCGGCAAGCCGTTTTTTGTTACTTTTTACACGAGAGGTGTGTTTATGTTAGAAGACATCAAAACCTACTTTGCCAACTTTGACGGTGCCACCAACACGTGCCGCACCATCGCGCTGTGGGTGACCGTGGCGCTGCTTTTGGCTTTTGTCGCCACACGGTTGTACGCCGCGATTGTTCGCAAACAGTATGACGAACAGACGTATAATTCCGCTGTAAAGCTGATGAACGGCGGCTGGATAGTTGTGGCGCTTGCCGCGGCGGTGTGCTATATCGTGACTTTTGCTTCGTGCTACTTTGTTGACGTTGCAAACGATAATGACTACCTGTTTCCCATTCTGTTCTATCCCATGCTGGTGTTTGCAATAGCGGTTGTGGGGAGCGCGATCGCGCTGTTTATCAAGCCTAACAAGATTGCAAAAATCGTGTGTGCCGCGGTTGTGGGCTCGGCGTTTATCGCGGTGCTTGTTTGCATAATTGTTTATTACACCAGCGGACAAGCGGTGGAAAACAACTACGACACGGACGTGCTAAGCAATCTCGGACTGTATTTGAGTTCGGTGCTTTTGGCTGTGGGAGTAGTAGCGGCGGCGTTCTTTTTGGACAGAAAGAGCAAACCCATGGACACGCGCACAATCACTTATGCGGCGGTGTGCGTAGCTCTTTCCTTTGCGCTCAGTTATGTAAGATTGTTTAAAATGCCGATGGGCGGAAGCATAACCTTTGCTTCCATGCTGCCGCTTATGCTGTTTGCGTTTATGTTCGGCAGCCGCAAGGGCGTTGCCGTGGGCGCGATATACGGCTTGCTTCAAGCTATACAAGACCCGTGGATTATTCACCCTGCGCAGTTCGCGCTTGATTACGTTGTGGCTTTTGCCGCCATCGGGCTTACCGGCATAATACGCGAGCTCGGTTTGTTCAAGGGCAACATGCGCGCGCAGTTCATTCTGGGCGCAACCGTCGCTTGCGGGATCAGGTTTATAAGCCACTACTTTGCGGGTGTGTTCGCATTCGGTGTGTACGGCGCGGGCTACGCCGCCGATTATAACATTAGCGCACTCGCCAACGAATACTTCTATTCGTTTGTGTACCAGTGCTTGTACATAATTCCCGAGCTTGTCATTGTAATTGTTGCCGCGCTTCTCGTGCTGGCTTCGCAGTCCTTCCGTAAGCAGATTGAGCGGCGCATTGCGGCGGGTTCGATTGGCGAAAAAGTCGCGCAAAACGCCGACGTGTCCGAAGCCCCCGCAGCGGAAACGGAAAACGCAGTCGATAAAGTAAGTGACAAAGCCGAATAAATAGTATATAATATCGGTATGAGTTTACCGGATTACATAAAAGGCGCAATATTCGACCTTGACGGGACGCTGCTCGATTCCATGTGGATTTGGGCGGATATAGACAAGCGGTTTTTGTCCAAGCGCGGAATAGAAGTGCCGCCCGACTACATGGCGGCGGTGTGCGCAATGGAATACCGCCAGACTGCGGAATACACGATAGCACGTTTCGGACTGAAGGAAAAGCCGGAAGACCTTATGCAAGAGTGGTCGGAGATGGCGGTTGGCGCGTATGCGACCGAACTAAAACTCAAGCCGAGCGTCAGGAGTTGCCTTGCGGAACTTAAAGCTCGCGGCATAAAACTTGCGGTGGCAACTTCCGCCACGCCCGATATGTGCATACCGGCGTTAAAAAACAACGGCGTGGATTATCTTTTTGACGCGGTTGTCACCACGCAGGAAATAGGCAAGGGCAAGGCTCATCCCGACGTGTATCTTGCCGCCGCAAAAAGACTGGGAGTAACGCCCGAAACTTGCGCGGTATACGAGGATAACTTAAGCGCAATAAAGACCGCAAAAAACGCCGGCTTTTATACGGTCGGCGTGTACGATAAATTCTCCCGCTCGGACGAAAAAGAGATACGACAAATCGCGGAAGAGTTTATCGAATTCGGAATTCGGAATTAGGAATTCGGAATTAAAAATAAGGATAAAATTATAGAATCGGGTGGCGTTATCGGGGATAATGCCACCCATTTTTTACACAGTTACAGACTGTGTGGATTTTTCGCTTTTTTCGGAAAGATCAGCTCGACAAAAGGTCCTTCCTAATTCCGAATTCTTAATTCCGAATTTTCCAAAAGGGCTTGATATTTACCTTTTTTTGTAGTATAATCTTATTTGGGAGAAATTCTCAATAAAAGATCAGGAGTAACTTATGGATATCAATTTGCTTGACGCATACCACCACGGGGATTTATTTGACGCATACAAGTATTTAGGCTGTCACTTCGACCCCAAAACAGGCACGGCCGTTTTTCGTGTTTGGTCTACGCGCGCCACGTCCATTGCCGTAATAGGCGACTTTAACAACTGGGACAACAACGCGCACCGCATGACCAAAATCACCGAGGCGGGCTTGTGGGAAGTAACCGTTTCGGGCGTTAAGATGTACGATAACTATAAATTCTACATAGAAAACGGATTTTCTTATCCTATTTATAAATGCGACCCGTTTGCCTTCCACCGCGAAACCTTTGAAGGCACCAACGCCAAGGTTGTGGACATAGACCACTTTAAGTGGACGGACGGCGAGTACCTTAAAAACAAGAAAAACCCGTACTCCGCGCCCATGACTGTGTACGAGGCGCACATGGCGTCTTGGCGCAGATACGCGGACGGCAATACATTCGATTACCGCAAGTTCGCAGACGAAATGAGCGAGTATCTTAAGGAAATGGGATACACCCATCTCGAGCTCATGGGCATTGCCGAATATCCGTTTGACGGATCGTGGGGCTATCAGGTGACCGGCTACTACGCGCCCACATCGCGTTACGGCACGCCCGAAGACTTTGCTTACCTTGTGGACAAGATGCACTCGGTGGGCATTGCGGTCATTTTGGACTGGGTGCCCGGGCATTTCCCCAAAAACGGCGACGGACTGTACGAGTTTGACGGCGGTCCGCTTTACGAGCACAGCGATCCGCTGCGCATGGAGCACAAGGAGTGGGGCACGCGCTGCTTCGACTACGGCAGAAACGAGGTGCGCAACTTCCTTAT
>JAFLVI010000016.1 GCA_022508405.1 Clostridiales bacterium | reverse complement strand
GAGCGCTTGAATGGCATTCAAGAGGTCAGCGGTTCGAACCCGCTTATCTCCACCATATAAAACCCGAAACGAACCACTTCGTTTCGGGTTTTATAAATGAAGCGCCGCTTACGCAGCATGAAGAATGAAGACGTTTCACTAATGAAGTCGCTCGTTTCACTCGCTAATGTCGGTTGGCGCTTCGCTTCATTTTTCATTAGGCGCTTTGCGCCGTCTTCATTAGGCGTAGCCGACTTCATTGATAAGATTGCCGCGCAGCGGCGCACTTGTTATACCTGCGCACCCGCCATAGTGCCATTTGACTTATATTAATTTACGTGTTAAAATATTTTAGATTTTTTATTGGAGCAGCATTCAAAATGTCGATACACTTTGAAAAAAACGAAGTGCTTACAACCCCTAAAAAATTAGTCGCGAAAGAATTGAAAAACGCGGGATTTGATATTGATACAATTAAAGTACCGACACGTGTATATTTATTAGCGGATAGCCTTTATGATATTATGCTATCTAAAAATTGCGGTACTTACCAATACCCGTTAGGTGGGGATTTATTTGTATTCAATAACAATAATTCGGTTGGTTTTATAAAGGGTGCGATGTGTTCCCCTGCGATTGCTACGCAAGCGGAAGATTTGATTGCGGGCGGAGTAAAAGAACTTATACATATAGGTTTTGCGGGTGGATTACAACAAGATATGAATGTCGGGGATATTGTTCTGACTGACGGTGCATATAACGATACAGCCGTTGCGCGTTTGTATGGATTTGATTGCGATTTTATTGAGTCTACTAAATCGCTTACGGACGAGTTGCAAGATTTGCTCGCTAACTGCGCAATGGATTATAGACGTGGCAAGCATTGGACTACCGATGCAGGCTATATGGAAACCTATGGGCAAGTGGTAGAGCATAGGAATAATGGCGCACTGTGTGTGGAAATGGAAGGTATAGGTCTTTTTACCGTAGCTAATTATAGAAAATGTCGTGCGTCTGCAATTTATGTAATTTCCGATATTCTCGCAAAAGATGATTGGAGTTTAGGTTGGGGTCAAAACGCCCTTGATACCGCTATAAATAAAATTATAGATACTATAATTTTATCTACTCAAAAATGAAATTGTTTTACTTGTTTTGAATAATTAATAAATTATTCGTTTTACGTTACGACTGCTCCACCACGTAAAACCCGAAACGAATTTTTCGTTTCGGGTTTTATAATTAGGCGCTAACGCTTCATGTAGAATTCGGCTTAATTATTGTTTATACTTCGTCTTTCGCAGGGCTCTCGGAAATGTTCTGTTGCGTATTATCGGAACCTGCGTCTGCTTGTGTCGGTACTTGACTATTGTTTACAAGGTCTTTTACGTACGCGTCGGCTGTCATTTCCATTACCGAAACGGTTACGATAAGCAGGCCTATAGCTACAAAGATACCGACTACAAAATTTGTTATAACAGTTACAAGCAATATTATTGCAATGCCGATTGCGAAGATAATCAAGTCGGACAGCACAACTTTGGAAACGTTTTTGATATTGACAATCGATTTGAGCGGAACTTTTTTGTGTCCGTGCGTTATGTAAGCGCTGAATAGGGAATACAGCGCAGAAAGCAAAAACGCGACTATAATCGTAATGTAAATGCTGTTGCTCCACAGTATAACAAGCCAAATGCCTATCGCAGAAAACACCGCCGCTAAAACCGAGCCAATAAGTGTACTTATTACAAATTGCTTGATCGAGCGTTTTGCTATGTCCCTGCGTATCATCCATTTGGTAAGGAAGTAACTTGCTATAAAGGCTACAACCACAAAAACGCCGACTATTACAGCGTAACCTATTACTTTATTTATGCAAACGTCTATTGCTTTTTCCACTTGGGCTAAATAGGCTTCTATGTCGTCCACAATCGGATTGATGTTGTTTATTACAGTATCGGAAAACCACTTTTTTGTGAATACGGTTTTCAGCGCTTCCATTGGCTTCGACCAGTCCAAAGCTTCTATTGCCGCAACTAAGTTGGACATAAGCGCTTCAAAGTCTATCGACTTGCCGGAAATTTCCACAATCTCCTTGCACATATCGGAGATCGATCCGAGAATTAGGGGGATAGCAATGGACAACCCAAACGCCAGCCCGAGCGCTATTATTCCGAGCGGGGTAAACACGTATTTAAGACACTTTGAGTAATTTTTTACGCTTTGTTTAATCATATAAAACCTTGTGTGCCAAGAGCATAATTGTAATAACATAAATTACGCAGTTTGTCAAGGCAATCTTTGCGCGTGACCGATATATGCTTGATTTTTGCGCGAGCAAATGGTATATTTAATATGCAAACGTATGATAGATTTTAAGGCACTTAAAAAAGATTACAGATTTTGGATATGCGCGTTTTGCGGCATTGTTTTTGTCGGCTTTTTGATAGCGGACTTTTTTCGGTTTGCTCCGCCGAGTTTAGACACAAACAGCGTGATTTTTATGTGCTTGATTACGCTTTTGCCGTTTATAATAATTGTCGCGGTTATGCTTGTTAAGGACGGGTTTTCCAAAGCGACCTTAGCCGTGCTCGGCATGCTTGCGCTGTCGTATTTGCTTCGCATATTATTTGCCGATTACCGCAGCAACGATTACAACTGGTTTTTGTCCAAGTGGGTGGCGGAATACCGCACGCTGTCCGTAAGCGAGTGCTTTGTTAAACAGGTGGGAAATTATCCGCCGGTTTACAATTACTTTTTGATAGCGTTTTCGCGCATTAAAATAAGCGATTTATATTTGATAAAGACGTTGTCGTTTTACTTCGAGATTCTAGCGGCTGTGTTTGCGGTTAAGACAATATCGCTTTTGCGCCAAAGCAAATTCGACTTTTTTGCGCTGGGTATATTTTTGCTTTTGCCCATATTCTGGGCTAACAGCAGTCAGTGGGCGCAGTGTGACGCGTTGTATACTTCGTGCGTGGTCGTTGCCGTGTACTTTGCGTTAAAGCATAATTCGATTGTCGCATATGTGATGATAGGGCTTGCGCTGGCTATCAAACTGCAAACGGCGCTGATTTTGCCTGTAGGGATGATTTTGTTGCTGTGCAAATCGCCGGACGGCAAAAAGTATCTGCTGTGGCGGTGGATATGGATTGTGCCCGTAGTGTTTTTTGCCGCGAGCGCACTGCCGGCAATGTACGGCGGAAGCTTTTTCAAGGTTATACACGTATATCTCAATCAGTCTACAGTGGGCAATGCGGGACAGTCGCTAAATGGCCATTGCGCAAACATACTTTTAATGCTTTATCATGTACCCAAAGGCTCTGTGGCGTATTACATGCTTTTGGTGTTGTTTATAGCGGTGACCGCCGCAGTCGACGTCTTTATTATTGTGCACACGTGCAAAAGCACAAACAGGACGATTACCGACGAACACGTCGTATTTTTGTGCTTGCTGTTGCCCATGATTTCCGTGTTTTTCATGCCCAAAATGCTCGACAGATTTTACTATATAGCCGAGGTGTACGCCGCGGTCTATTTGCTATACAAGCGCGACACCAACATGTTTACTTCGTTTGTGGCGTTCGAGACGGGGCAGTGGCTTATATATACGCGCACGCTCGCAAAAATCAAATACGCGTTCGGTCTGGCGCCGATTTTTGTCGTGTTTGCGTTGTGGCTTGTGGTCAGGCGGTTTTTCACATACTTTCCGCACGACAGACTCAACTACAAGTTTTTTACCGAGCGTCCTGTCGAAAGCCCTGCCGAACAGTCGGAACAGGTTGAGCAGCAATAAAATAGCGGTGCGCGTATGAATATCAACGAAGTAGTCGAACTTGAAATAACGGACAGCGGCATGAACGGTGAAGGCGTGGCGCAACAAAACGGCAAGGTCGTGTTTGTCCCGTACACTCTAAAGGGCGAGCGCGTCCGCGCCGTAGTAAAGCAGGTAAAAAGCAAGTTTGCCGTGTGCTCGGTCATCAAGGTGCTCTCTAAATCTCCGCACAGGGTAGAGCCGCAGTGTCCGCATTACTACAAATGCGGAGGGTGCGATACTCGGCATTTGTCGCCAGAATATCGGCAGGAAACGCTGATCTCCGAGCTTAAGAATAATCTTAAGAAAATATCGAATATACAATTTGATAATATAGAGTTTGAGCCCAATATCGCTGGCGGCTTAATGCGCAACAAGCTGTCCATGCCGTTTGGGCAAGTGGACGGCAAAGTCGTTTTGGGGCTGTACAGGCAAAATACGCACGTTGTGGAGCCTGTGTCTTGCCAAATGTCTGGTGCGCTTGCAAATATAATCGCCGATACGGTGTGCGATTTTGCAAACACAAAGCGACTGCCCGTCTATGACGAAAAAAGCGGTAGCGGACTATTGCGTCACCTTGTAGTGAGAACGGTGGGAGACCGCGCATCGGCAACGCTTGTTATCAACGCGCAAAAGTTTGACGGCGAAAAACAGCTTGCGGATATGCTTCCCAAAAACGTTGACTTTTTTGTTTGCGAAAACACCGCGCGTAGCAATGTAATTATGGGTGACAGGGTACGGCTTGTCAAAGGCAATGCACGACTGAAGATAGACGTACTTGGAGTAAAAGCCGAGCTTTCGCCGCTTTCGTTTTTTCAAGTAAACGATTATATGCGCGACAGACTGTACGAAGACGCTATGAACGCAGTAACAGGCGATACGCTTATCGACCTTTACAGCGGAATAGGTATAACGAGCAATCTTGCCGCAAGAAAATGCAAAAAGATTATTGCCGTGGAGTGCGTGGAACAAGCCGTCAAAGACGCAGACTACACCGCAAAGCTAAACGGCAACATGGATAAAATAACAAACATCTGCGGCAACGTGGAAGATGTTTTGCCTAAAATATCGGATACGGTAGGCAGTGTGGACGTGCTTATCGATCCGCCGCGCAAAGGCTGCGGCGAAGCGGTTATGCAAGCGGTTGCAAAGTTTAGGCCGAAAACGCTTGTGTACATATCGTGCAACCACGCCACAATGTGCCGCGATATTCGCACGTTTTTGGATTTGTCGCCCGACTACAGGTTGGACAGCGCAAAACTGTTTGACATGTTTATCGGCACACACCACACGGAAACTATGGTTGTATTAAAGCGTTCTCCAAAATAATAGGATAATTTAAAAATATATCATTAAAAGACGGTAAAATGGGAAAGATATCTTTATGCGTAACATAAAGATAAAGATTTTCTGTAATTTTATACTGTCATGTTTTTTTCTGGTCATTGCTTTTTTTGTATATGACGGCAACATAAAAAACTGCGCGTACATGACGTTTTTGTCCCATGCGGTGACGGGGATTGTTTTTCTGTCCGGCGGACTGTGTTTGGCTGTAAAAAAGCGCGATATTCCGTGTTTTTTGTATTTGGATTGTGCCGTGCTCATGGCGTCGGTCGTGATTGCGTGCGCTATCTTTGCTCCCGATTTATGTTTTAGGGGCGTGTCCAAACTGCCGCATATTGTGTCGCCTACGGCAACCTTTGTACATTTTTTGTTGCTTTGCGACGGGCGCAGGATAAAGCGCGCGCAAGTTTTTACGGCGATAGTGTTTCCGACGGCGTACTATATTTTTATGGTGGCGTCTGCGGCGAACGGCGCTCCAATATATGTACAATTCGACCCGAGCGCCATGTCCGCTTCGTACCTTACGTTTCTCGGCATTTTGGCTAATATAGGGCTGACGGTAGTGGGTGTGTTGCTGACATATATAAACAGATTGTTGCGTTTCGCTTCGGAAAAACGCAAAGCGCAAAAAGAACAAGACGTTAAGGTGTAAAATAAACGCAATAAAGTGTACCTGTCTGTGTTAAAAAATTGACAATTTAATAATAATTGTTTATAATCGATAATGTCAGTCGCACGGTGCGGTTGTCGTTACAAAAACATTAGGCGGTGCATAATGGACGTTTACGAAAGATCACTTAAAAAGCATTATGAGTGGGCGGGCAAGTACGAGATTACTTTGCGCGCGCCGCTGGAAACGTTGGAAGACCTTGCGCTTTGCTACACTCCCGGGGTGTCGCGCGCGTGCTTGGAGATTGCCGCGGACAAAGCTAAGTCGTTTGAGCTTACGCGCAGGCACAACACGGTTGCGGTCGTCACGGACGGCACGGCTGTTTTGGGACTGGGCGACATCGGACCGGAAGCGGCCATGCCGGTTATGGAAGGGAAGTGCGCACTGTTTAAAGCGTTTGCCGATATTGACGCAACGCCCATTTGCCTTGGCACAAAGGATCCCGACGAGATTGTAAAAATCGTTACGGCGCTTTCCAAAACGTACGGCGGAATAAACCTAGAAGATATTTCCGCGCCGCGTTGCTTCGAGATAGAGCGCAGGCTGATAGAATCGTGCGAAATACCTGTTTTCCACGACGATCAGCACGGCACGGCGATAGTTGCGGGCGCGGCGTTGCTTAACGCACTGCGCGTTGTAAACAAGCGGCTATCTGACGTTCGCATAGTTATAAACGGTGCGGGCAGCGCCGGCATTGCCATAGCCAAATTCCTTTTGGATATGGGCGCGGGCGATGTTGTGTGCGTGGGTAGGCACGGCACGTTAGTCGGCGGCGAAGTTTATCCCAACCCCGCGCACACGGAGATAGCCAAAATCACCAATAAAAACAAGATAAAGGGTACGCTTAAGGACGCCATGACGGGCGCGGACGTGTTTATAGGCGTTAGCGTGCCTAAAGTGGTAACTCAGGATATGATAGGGGTCATGGCGGAAAAGCCCATCGTCTTTCCGCTTGCCAATCCCGTGCCGGAGATCACGCGGGAAGAAGCCATCCAAGCGGGCGCGGCTGTAGTGGGTACGGGCGCGTCAAACCAGCCCAACCAAATAAACAACGTACTGGCTTTCCCCGGTATCTTCCGCGGCGCTTTGGACGCGCGCGCAAGGGATATAACGCCCGCCATGCAGCGCGCGGCGGCCGTTGCGTTGTCCGAGCTTGTGTCGGACAAGGAGCTCAACGCAGACTACATTCTGCCCAATCCGCTCGATAAACGCGTGGCAAAAGCGGTGGCGGCGGCGGTGTACGACTGCGCAAAAAAACAGTTGTAATGCGCACCGAATTATGATAAAATATAATCAGTCACAGGTGTGGATATAAATTTTCAATAGGATATTATTCTATGGACAATAACAGCATGGACAACAAATACGGCTATACGGCTGAAGACGCGCAGGTTATTCAAAGCGTCAAGACGTACAAGATGATAGCGTTCCGCGGCAAGGTGGTTTTCCCCGGGCAGGCGGTGCATTTCGATATGGTGCGCGACAAGTCGTACGCCGCTATCCTGCAAGCCGTAGAAAACGGGGAGAGCGTTTTTTTGGTGGCGCAAAAGCGCGCTACAATGGTTAATCCCGCACCGCAGGACATTTACCGTGTGGGTGTGTTGGCAACAATCAAGACCGCTCAGCGCCTTCCCGGTGACGCCATGCGCGTTGTGTTTATTGCCGAGCGCAGAATGCAAATAGACAGCTACGTATCGCTCACACCGTACTTTGAAGTCACGCTCAAGGAATACGAGTACGAGCCGGACGACCCCGTTTATTTGGAAGCGGTCAAGCGCAGACTGGACGAGCAGTTCCGCGAATATCGGCGCATAGACACAAAAATGCCCGGGGATGTATTAAGTTCGCTATCGGTAGACGACGGCGAGCGGTTTGTTTCGACCATTGCTGGATACATCTTCAATACCGACAGCGAAAAGCAGAACGTGCTTCAAATGCGCACTCTGTCCGAGCAGTACGAGCAGATTTTGACGGTGCTCACAAGGGAAACGGAAATTCGCGCCATGGAAAAGCGCATAACCGCAAAGGTGCGGCAAAACATTGACAAAAATCAAAAGGAATATTATATCCGCGAGCAGATACACGCGCTAAAGGAAGAGTTGGGCGAAGACGCGGACGAGATAGAAGAACTGCGTAAGCGCCTTGAAGAAATGAAAGACGATATGCCGCAAGCGGCGTTTGAAAAGGCGGAAAAGGAGATTTCGCGGCTGGAAAAGATGAACCCGTCCACGCCCGAAGCAAACGTATCGCGCTCGTATATCGACCTTTTGCTCGACATGCCGTGGAACAAATCTACGGACGGAGATATAGAACTCGACTTTGCGCGCAAGGTGCTAGCCGACGATCATTACGGTTTGGAAAAGGTTAAAACGCGCATATTGGAATACCTTGCTGTCTACAAGCTTACGCGAAGCTTAAAGGCGCCGGTACTGTGCTTTGTAGGCCCGCCGGGGGTCGGCAAAACGTCAATAGTGCGTTCCATTGCGCGCGCGGCGGGCAGGGAATTAGTCACCATGTCGCTGGGCGGCATACATGACGAAGCGGAAATTCGCGGTCACCGAAGGACTTACGTTGCGGCCATGCCCGGTAGGATAATAAACGGCATACGCGGCGCGCACGTAAACAATCCGGTGTTCCTGCTGGACGAAATTGACAAGATGACGGCGGACATTCACGGCGATCCCAAGTCCGCTCTTTTGGAAGTTTTGGATCCCAATCAAAACTACAACTTTAAGGATAACTATCTGGACGTGCCGTTTGATCTGAGTAACGTCATGTTTGTTACTACCGCAAACTCACTCGATCCCATTCCGCCCGCTCTTTTGGATAGGTTGGAAGTTATTGAGCTTTCGGGCTACACGTACGAGGAAAAACTGCAAATCGCCAAGCGGTATTTAAAGCCCAAAGAGATGGAAGCCAACGGCCTTGCAGACGTAAAGGTAGATATGAGCGACGCCGTTATTTCGCATATAATTTCGGCGTACACCAGAGAGAGCGGCGTGAGAAAGCTTGAACGCGAAATCGCAACCGTTATGCGCAAGATTGCGCTCAAGGTGGTGGAGTCAAAGGAAAAGCCGTCTGCCGTCAAGGTGAACAAAAAGGACATAGCGGAATTTTTGGGCGCGCCCAAGTACAAGGACGATACCGCAAACGAAGCGGACGAAGTGGGCGTGGCTACAGGTCTTGCGTGGACCAGTGTGGGCGGCGTTACGCTTACGATAGAAGCTGCGATTATTTCTGGCGGCAAGGGCGAGCTTAAGCTTACGGGGAGTCTGGGCGACGTAATGAAGGAATCGTGTCTTGCGGCGCTGTCGCTTGTCAGGTCGCGCGCGGCGGAATATCATATCCCCGAACACACGTTCAGCGAAAACGACGTGCATTTGCATTTTCCCGAGGGCGCGACGCCTAAGGACGGACCCAGCGCGGGCATAACCATTGCAACGGCGCTTATGTCGGCGTTTTCGGGACGGAAGGTCGCGCACGATGTTGCAATGACGGGCGAAGTAACGCTAAGGGGCAAGGTTCTGGCAATAGGCGGGCTTAAGGAAAAATCGCTTGCCGCGTTCCGTGCGGGATGTAAACGGCTGATTATTCCGCGCGAAAACGAAAAGGATCTGGCGGAAGTGCCCGATGAAGTAAAACAAAAGGTAAAGATTATACTTGTGGATAATGTAGATCAAGTATTTTCCAAAGTGCTTGTATGCGAGTAAAGCAGGCAAGCTTTGTAAAGAGCTGTACCGACGTAAAAGCGGCGGACGAGTATTCGCCGCAGATTTGTGTTGCAGGCAGAAGTAATTGCGGCAAGTCGTCGCTTTTAAACCTGCTTATGGGCGCTAAATTGTGCAAAACGTCACAAACCCCCGGGCGCACGCGGCTTATAAATATCTTTAAGGTTGTGACCGACGCACGCGATTTTTACTTTGTTGATCTCCCAGGGTACGGGTACAGCAAGGCGCACAAGCAAGAGTCGGACGAATGGAATTTTCGCACCGACAAGTATTTTAAGGACGGAAATAACATTGCGCAGGTGCTGTGCCTTATGGATATCCGCCGCGACCCGTCCGACCTAGATAAAGTGCTAATAAACTATTTGCGCGATCTCGGTTTGCCGTTTACAGTGGTGCTGACCAAATCGGACAAGCTAAGCCGAGCCCAAATAGGCAACGCCGTTATAAAAATAGCCGCCGCGTTGGGACTGGCGCGCGACAACCTTATAGTCACAAGCGGACACAGCGGCGCGGGCAGGGACGATCTATTAAACAGACTAAACGAAATTTTGGAAGTGTCCGAATATGATTGATTGTCCGCATTCCGCCGTATTGCGGATATAACCCAAGAGTTATTATTAAAATCAACTTTCGGTTGAGTTGTGTAAAAAACCGTGAAAAGAAATAATTTCACGGTTTTTTTGATGTAAAAAACGGTCATTCAACCGATTTTCAACCTGAATTCAACTGAAAGTAAAGCAAATTCAACCGATAGTTTAGCTGTAAATCTTTACATAACGGCGGCGACATGCTATAATTTTTGCAGAGTTTGAGGTGCTAAAATGGAATTAAATGAAAAAATCTCCGCATTGAGAAAGTCAAATAATATGACGCAGGCGGAACTGGGAACAAAGCTGAACGTTACGTTTCAGGCGGTGTCAAAGTGGGAGCGTGGCGAATCGTATCCGGACTTTGAAACGCTGTCCAAAATGGCAAGAATTTTCGGCGTGCCCATAAGCTACTTTGAAGAAGGCGGCGAAAACTTTGCGGAATCGGCCGAAACAGCCGCTACCGGCGCGACTGCTGCGGACGGCTTTGACGGATCTAATGTGGTGGGCTTTTGCAAGGACTGCGGAAAACTGGTGCGCACTGGCGAAGAGGCTTGCACCGCACCGGTTGTAATCTGCAAGCAGTGCGCCCTTCGCAGGGAGAACATAAGAAGAATAGAAGAAAACAACAGGGAAATTCAAAAGCAACAAGCGGAGCGCGCCGTTAAGGCAAAAAAGCAGGCGGAGCTTGACGGCTGCAAACGCCGCCGTAACCGCGGACTTATAGCTTCGGCTTTTATTTCCGCCGCGCTTTTGGTGCTGTTTATAATATTGGCGGCTACAGCAACGGACGCCGTGCCTTACATAGTTTTAATAGTTATGACTGCCGCGTTTGGCTATACCTTTTTTGCTCAGCTGTTTTGGGACGGAATAGTTGTGGATTTAGCGCTGTGCGGCGGAAAGGTGGTGGGTATGCCGGGAGTCATATTCACGCTTGACCTTGACGGATTAAAGTTTTTAATAATCGTAAAAATATTGTTTGCGCTGATAAAACTGTTTATATTTATTGTTACATTCCTGTTTATGGTGTTAGTTGCAATGTTTGCTTCTCCGTTCACCTTTGTGCCGCAAATGATAAAACTCGGCAAGGGCATGGAACTGTAATAGACTTATTTACCGTAGGAGAGAAAAATGAAAAAACTTTTACCGATAATCACCGCGGTTTTTGCGGCAACAATGTTATCGTTTTTCGCAGTCGGATGCGGCGGAGACAAGACCGCGCCCGACGGCGGCGACACAATACCCCAATATACAGTCACTTGGTATGACGAAAATGGAGCTGTCCTTACTACGCAAAAGTTAAAGGAAGGGACTGTTCCTTCATACACATATACCAAACAAGACACGGCGGAATGGGACTACACCGTTCACGGCTGGGCGGCCACACTCGGCGGCACGGTTTTGCAGAGTTTGCCCGCGGTCAGCGGCGAAGCGTCTTATTACGCCGTAGTCAGCAAGGTTAAGCAAGAGTACACCGTAGAGTTTGACAGCAAAGGCGGGAGCGAAGTGCCGTCCGTAACAAAGAAGTACGGCGAAACCGTTGACGAGCCTACTCAGCCTACACCGCCAGCCGGCAAAGCTTTTGTGCGTTGGTGCACCGACGAGACATGCCAAACAGCCGCCGTCTTTCCGATTTCCGTCGTCGGCAATATTACGCTATACGCGGAATGGATGGACAAGACCTATCCGGTTAAATGGTATGACGAGAACGGCAATCTTCTTGCAACGCAGGATATAAAGGAAGGAACTGTTCCGTCATACACATATACCAAGCAAGACACGGCGGAATGGGACTACACCGTTCACGGCTGGGTGGCTACTCTCGGCGGCACGGTTTTGCAAAGCTTGCCTGCGGTCAGCGGCGAAGCGTCTTATTACGCCGTAGTAAGCAAGGTTAAGCAAGAGTACACAGTAACATTTGACAGCAAGGGCGGAAGCGCAGTGCCGTCTGTAACAAAGAAGTACGGCGAAACCGTTGATGAGCCGGTTCCTCCCACGCTTGAAGAAAAGCGCTTTTTGGGTTGGTGCACCGACAGCCAATGCACAAAGTCCGCGGTGTTTCCGATTGTCGTAACCGGCAATATCACGTTGTACGCGGCATGGGGCAATACAGTCAATGTAAAGGCGTTGCTCAGTTCGCTTCTCGACGGATATCAGCTCAATCCGTATTCATACATACCCGAAGCAATGCTTCCGACATACGAGAAAAATTATGTAAACGCCGACACAGTAAAAAAGACCGAATCGGATTACGCGTCGTTCGTAAACAAGTCGCAGATGCCCAGTCGCGGTTTCGGCGAGCAGTGGCACATGATAGCCGACAACCTTAAGCAGTCGCAGACCTTCTTTAACGCGCTGTCCGCCGTGGAAACTGTAAGCGCGGCAATAATAACAGCGTTTAACAATTATGTAGACAGCAACCCGTCCGACACTGCGCACTATGCATTTACACAAGGAATATACAATGTCACCATCGATTGCGGCGGCAGCAAAATTTACTGCGTGCTGGACTACACGGGAACTTTCCCTGTGGTGGGGACTCAAACGGCACAAATAGCAATGAGCATGAGCTTACTGGGCGGAGACCGCACCGTGCGAATACAGCTTGGCGAGCCCAATGCGCTTGCGTATACCATTAAAGAAGACGGCTATACTTTTGCGCTTAAGATGCTCGGTGTGCGCCGTGCAATGTTCGACGTGTCGCGCGACCATTCCGGAAAGGTCACAGGGCACATCAACGAGTTTTTGACGGCAAGCGGCGTCACCGACGCGGCGATAGCAAGTGCGGCGGACTTTTACATAAACGGAAACTACGTATCGGCCGTGGGCAACAAGGCAAGCGGATTAAAAGGCTTTGACGGATATATAAGCGAATTATACAACAGTAATACCGGCAAGCTCATCTCATACGAAGTGCGCGAAACCAATTCCGTTGCAACATTTAATACATTGTGGTTTGATCTTGCCGATATAAGCGGTATAAATTCAATCAAGGCTGTTCCTAAAGAAGAAAATGAGTATACTTTTTACGTAAACGACTTGACTAAGGCATGGGCAAACAAAAAAATGGGTCTCACTTTCGCGGCGAAGGTCGCGTCACGCAGATTCGACATAGAATTCCGTTCGCAATATTTTTACGCTAAAAACGGCGATGAAGTGGTGGAAGTAGAGGTTCAAGTCCCCATGCTGTTTATACAGGAGGAAGTTTACGACGATTTTGTAGATGACGTCAAAAAAACGAACAGTGTAGATATTACCGTCAATGTGTCCGCAACCGATCTTAACAGACAAAAATTCGATTATGAAACGCTCATAGACAAGTTTATCGAAAACAAGGGCAATATTTCCGTCGAATACATAATAGACTTTATCGGCGATAAAAAGACCTTTTGACTAGGTCGATAGGTTTTACCAAAAAACAAGTAACGTCACCGCCTTTTTGCGCATATACACTTTTAGCCGATAGGTTAAATTGCAGCGTAAAAGGCGGTGTTTTGTATGGCGGTGATAAAAGCAGGATGCGGTGGAAACTTTTCTGATGGTCTGTGTTGCCGCATGGTAATAGAGGTCAAGCGAGTGTTTGACGGTTGCGCTACTGCGGACGAAAACGTAACGCTCACCTTAACTACCGATGTGCAAATCCCGCAGGGCGCGGAGTTTGTTTCCGCAAGGGTGATAGGCAGCGAGCTTGTTGGGTACACGGTAACCTCTTGCGGCAACGGTTTTAGCAGAATAGTCGGCGAAGTGGTAACCACCTTTGCCGTAACATATTCCTTTGGCGGAGTGCTCACCACCGTGCAGGCGGAGCAGCGAGAAAGCAGGGACGTGCTTTTAAGACTGCCGTTTAACGATTCGGCGGTGATGTATTCCATAGAAGTGCAGACCAATATGCGGATAGGCAGCGGCGCGATAATCGGAGCAAATGCCGTAAGCATAACCGGCTGTCGCGTCCAAATAATCAAGGTGACCGCGCCGGTCGACATCCTTGTGCCGACGTACGGATATTGCAAGTATCCGCCGTGCGCCGGACTTAACTGCCCGGGAGTGGGGAATATATTCCCGTCTTTTGATGATAATGAATAGATAATTAAGAATTAAGAATGCAGTATGCAGAATGATAGGTGGTAAAGCCTATCATTTTTTATTTTGGGCGAATGCGAAAAAACGGTAAATAAATCGAATGGACAGCAACTTGACATCTTAGTCGCAAAATGCTAAACTACGGCTATGAAGGTTTACGCAATTTCCGACTTGCATTTGTCCATAAACAATCCCAAGCCGATGGATATTTTCGGCGAAGTATGGGATAACTATTTGGACGATATAGAAAAATCGCTAGAATCCGTCACGGCGGACGATTTGGTATTGCTTGCCGGAGATTTAAGCTGGGCGATGACTCTGGAACAAGCCGTGCCCGACCTACAATACATAGGCACGCTCCCCGGCAAAAAAATAATAATACGCGGCAATCACGACTACTGGTGGAAAAGCATATCCGCCGTGCGCGGGACGCTGCCCGACAATGTTTTTGCCATACAAAACGACAGCGTAAAGATAGGCGACGTAATTGTGGGCGGCAGTCGCGGCTGGAGCGCGGACGACAAGACCGAGGACGGAAAACGCCTGTACGCGCGCGAACTGCTGCGCATAGAAATGTCGCTTAAAGCTATGCAACAGCTTAAAACAGGCGGGGAGAGAACAGTGTTTATGATCCACTATCCGCCGTTTAACGTAAGGTTTGAAAGCACGCCGGTTACGGACTTGTTTGAAAAGTACGGCGTGGACGCCGTGGTGTACGGACACCTGCACGGAAAAAACTGCTACGCGCGCAAGACGTATACCAAAAACGGCATAAAATATTTGCTCACTTCCTGCGACCAAATAGACAACAACGCGGTAACTGTGCTGTAAGTCAAAAAAACATCCCGCAAATATGCGAGATGTTTTTTTATTTTCTGTAATAAAATCTTATTCCCACTTGGCGGTATACTCTACATCGGCAGTTGCCGTAAATGTATAAGTAAGTTCTTCGGAGACCTTTTTGCTGTTGTTGTCAAACCAGCCAAGGAATGTTTTACCGCTTTTAGGCGTTGCGATAAGCGTAACTTTCGTGCCCTTTATGGCGTAGATTTCTTTTGCAGTAATTGAAGAAAGATTACCCCAGTTGGAATTGCCGGCTTTCCCGCCGTAGGGGAATTCGAGTGTTCTGTTGCTCTCGTTGTCGTGCCACATCTCCCAATCGAGGTTGCTTGTTCCGGAGGTGTGACTGAAGGTGATTTTAAACACGTCGCCGATTTTTCCGTCAAATGTGTACGTGCTTTGAGTCATGCTACTTACAGATATGGTTTTTATTACGCTGCCTGTAGTTAAATTCTTAATTGTTACGGTATTAGTGCCAGATTGAGCGTTTTTATATTTAAAAACATATTGGTGCGCAACTCTTGTGGTAAAATATACGTTTTTATCTTCCGTAGCCGAATAGGTATCGATTACTTTGTATTTACGGTTGAAATCGCTGTATCCTACGCCGTCTGCTTTATAGGCATCAACGCCGGTAGAGGGATTTTGATTGTAAACCAAATGCGATTTTAAACTCTCTTCCAAATCCACCCAGCCGGCATAAACTCTTATATTTTTCGTGACAGGCGCCGTAAAGTCAAACGGGATTGTGCAGTCCGCGTCCGTAAACCAGCCGCAAGCCACATAAGAAGTTAGCTCATAAAGTATGGGCGTTACCGAAAGCCTGTACAATTCGGGATATTGCACTCTGCTTGTCGCAGAGACCTGCTGACTCACCGAATGAAAATGTTTGTAAGCACCGGAAACCCGACTATTGGAACTGGTATTAAAATCGTAATAGTCCATCATCGCCGATACTACGGGATAACGGCGAAGCAAATTGGAAAAATAGTCAAACGTCACCGTAAACGGCGCTTCATTGTATTTATAAAGCGCGCCGCTTATATTTACGTTGGTCGCTGTGTCGGTATCGTCCTTGGCAGAAGCGGAAATCTTAACGAGAGCTGAAGTGTTTATCGCAGCTTCCTTGGGTAGGGAAACAAGATAGTCGCAGTCGGCGTCGTACGCGCGCACCGCAACCGTGCCCTCCGCGGCTGTAAATCCGAATACAGACGAACCTCCGCTAAGCGCCCCGCCGGTGATTGTGTATGTTGTGCTTGTCGTGTATACGCTTGACGATCCTACGGTCAAGTAATAGCGAGAAGCGTGTTTTACCGCACCCCAAGTGAGCACCACCTTTGTTATTTCGCCGTTTTCGTCTTCGATAGACACATCGACATTCGGAGTGGCAAGGCGGAGTTTATTAACCGTCAACTCAGAAGTATTGGAAGTAAAGCTCGCTTTTTTGGAAGTTATTTTAACCGAGTATTCTCCGGCGTCGAAGGACGACATATCCAAGCGGGTTGCCGTCGTATTTTCGTTTGTGTAAACAAGTTTGTTATTGTTTTCTACGTCGTATATTTCCAAGCCGTACGACGTTGCCGCCGGAAGATTTTTATCTGCGGGTTCCCAAGTCAGTTCGGACGAATTGAAGTCGAATGAAGTATTCAGGGAAGATAATCCGTAATGGAAGTTTTTTGTGGCGTATTCGGAAGTAACATAGTTGACGCCGTCGCCTAAGGCGCACACCTTTATTACATAGTCATTTTCGCCGCGCGACGAAAAGTAATAAGTAAAGGCGTTGCCCGATACGGTTTCTTTTTGGAGTTGTTGCATTTCCGAATCGCAAACGATAACGCGATAACCGGATGCGCCGCTCACTTCGCTCCATGTGATTTTGTCGTCTTCAACTTTCAAGTCGGTAGGTTTGGGCAAGCGTGCGCCTGTTTCCAACACCCACTTGGCATATACGGAAATATCCGAATCGACGGTTGTGCTGCCGTCAAAGCCTTCTGTAAGGGTAACGTTTCCGCCCGACACAGTGCCTTTATACCAACCGCCGAACACGTAATTTTCGCGTTCCGGTTGCTCGGGTAATCGCGCGGCCGCACCCTTTTTCTGTCCCAACTCGATCGTGTCGGAATCGTCCGAAAATTTTCCGCCGTTAGCATAGTAGGTGACGGTAACCCTTTCCGCCCAGACGGCGTACAGAGTGATGTTTTTTGTAACCTGTTGGGTGGACAAATCCCAAAGCGCGGTTCCGTTTTCGTTTTCCGCCCAGCCGTCGAATACATAGCCGTCCGATACCGGATAGGGCACAAGTCCGTCTATAGACGACTTTGCGTCCACCGTAACGGTTGCGATTGTTCTGCCGTCCGTAAATGTTCCGCCGTTTGCCTTTAAAGTTACGGTAAACTGCGTGGCTTGAGCGGACTGTTTTTCTTGATTGTTGTTTGCGCATGCCGCCATGCCAAAGACGCAGGCGAGTAAAGCGGCCAATGTCAAAAGCGCAATAAGTAGTCTTTTCTTCATAAATGCTCCTTAAAAATACTGCACCGAATAAAATTGTTGTGCAATTAGAGTGTAGCATATCAATAAGATATTTTCAACTTATTTATTTAAAAAACTTTTATTTTATCACATAATATGTAAAGTTATATCACAATACATCTGTATATATAATGCGGTCAAGTTTTTGCAACCATTAACATGCGCTTTACATTATATAATACTGATTTCGTCACAATCCGACAATCGCGGTTAAAAGATAAAAACCGCCCACAAATGACAAAATTTTGCATAAAAATGGTCAAAAAGGGTTGACAGTGGTCAAATAGTATGCTAAAATACTCATAAGTAACGCAAAAGGGTCGTGGATATGTTCTCAGGGCAACATCATCATCAAATGGACGATAAGGGGAGGCTTAGGATACCGCCCGCTTTTCGTCGCATGCTCGGCGAGAATCCTATTATCTTTTGCAGTTCTTTTGAAAGGTGCTTGTGCATTTACCCGCGCGAAGACTTTGAAAAGCGGGTGATAGAGCGGTTTCAGGACTCCGACATGCTGGATATGGATATGAACGACATCAAGCGCGCCATATTCTCGTCCACTCAAGAGCTTGTAGAGGACAAGCAGGGCAGAGTTTCGCTCAACTCCACTTTTATAGAAGAATGCGGACTTACCAAAGACATTATCTCTATAGGCGCGTTTGACCGCGTGGAGATTTGGGACGAGGAAGTTTACAAGGAGCACAAAAAAGCCACCGACTTCAAACGTATTTTAGCACAATTTACGGGTTCGCGCAACAAGATATAATGTATCACATACCGATTTTAGCGCAAAAAATTGTTGAAGCCTTAGGCGTAAAAAAGGGCGGTCTGTATCTGGACTGCACGCTTGGCGGCGGCGGACATTCTCAAGCTATCTTAGACGCAGGCGGGGCGGTGGTGGCAATCGACCGCGACAGCGACGCGATAGAATATTGCAAGGCCCATGTTTCGGGCGACATTACGTACATTAAAGGTCAATACGAAAATGCGGTAACGCTGCTTAAGGAAAACGGCATTACTTCGGTAAACGGCGCCGTTATCGACCTAGGCGTGTCATCGCACCAGCTGGACGAACCGGAGCGCGGCTTTTCCTATATGCACGACGGGGCGCTGGATATGCGCATGGATAGGGTTCAAAAGTTCAGCGCGTACGATGTTGTCAACGGCTATTCTCTCGAACAGCTTACCGACATCATCAGGCGTTACGGCGAAGAAAGCTTTGCAAGGCGAATAGCCGGTGCAATCGTAAAGCGCAGGGAAGCAAAGCCGATCGAGCGGACTGTGGAGCTTGCGGAGATAATAAGGTCTTCGGTGCCGTACCGCAAAAACGGACACCCCGCCAAAAAGACTTTTCAAGCGATTCGCATAGAAGTCAACGGCGAGCTAAAAGGGCTGTACGACGCGATTGTAAGCATTTTCGGTATTATAGAAAGCGGCGGCAGGCTTGCAATACTCAGCTTCCATTCGTTGGAAGACCGCATAGTAAAAGCGGCGTTCAATGAGTTTAGCACAGACTGCATTTGCCCCAAACGCTTGCCGGTGTGCGTGTGCAATCACCGCGCGATAGGCAGGACGGTCGTCAAGCAAAAGCCGTCAGATGAAGAACAACAGCAAAACCCGCGTAGCACAAGCGCTACGCTGAGAGTATCGGAAAAACTATAAGGAAGGATGTTATGGTAACTACCAAACGACAAATCAGAAGAGAAAGCGACCGCTTCGGCGGTTATTACAACGCGGAAACAGACATTCCGCGCATTTCCGATTACGATAATATTTCCGACTTAGAGCCCATTACCAACAGCAGCATTCCCGTGGACGAGGCTCTTACCGACAACTTGTACACCGCTCCGGAAGTTGCGGCGCATGCCGCCGAAGCCCCTGCGGCTACGCCGATAGAAAAGCCTGCGCCGCATGACAGGGAAGACGTGCTTCCTACGCTTAAGACCCGCGCATACGCCACCGAAAAGCCGGCTGAAGATATTGTGCAAAAGCCGGCAAAGGCGACGGCAAAGCGCACTCGCGCCGCGCTTGACAGCAAAACTAAAATACTGCTTTGCGTGTACGTAGTGGTGGCGCTTGTGCTTGCCATAGCCGTTATTGCAACCGGTGTGTCCATATCCAAAGCGTCTGCGCAAGCGGACATGATAGCAAAGTCGGTCACGCAAAAGCAGGAAGTAATTGCCCGTCAGCAACAGGAGCTTGCTCACCTTCAAGACGACGACACCATTCGCGGCAAAGCGATGGAAAAGGGCATGGTCCCCGCAGGCGAGCCGTCGTTTTCAGTAGGCAACGTGGAATCGGTTGACTATCCCGAGGCGACGCCTCGCACGGACGGTTGGGACGAATTTTTCGACTGGATGTCCAAGGTAGTAAACTAATATACATTATATAATATACATATAGCTATTTTTTTTGCCGTCCGATGCGCTTTCCCTCCGCGCGGACGGCTTTTTTAATTCGGAATTCGGAATGAGGAATTAGGAATGGGAGCGCGTGTTCGCCGTTAAGGTTGAGCCTTTCACGATTGTTATTTTGCGAATAGATAATTAAATCAATGAATAGATAATAAATATGAATGAGAATAGGAGATGTATATGAAGGCGAGCGCATCGCTTATGCGAAAAAGATTGCTTACCGCGTTTATCGCTTTAATCGCGGTTTTTGCCGCGCTGTTCGGACGATTGTTCTATATTCAAGTAGTGGACGGCGGGTTTTTGCGTGCAAAGGCGGCGGAGCAGTGGTACCGCGATCTTCCGTTAAAGGCGACGCGCGGAAAAATACTGGACGCAAACGGCAACGTGCTTGCAGACAGCAAGGACGTTTTTACTCTGTACGCCCGTCCAAACGCCGTAAAGGACAAACCGCAAACGGCAAAAGCAATATCGGACGCATTGCAGCTTGATTACGACAACGTCCTGCAACAGCTTAACACGGCGGTGGGCGAAGTGACAATCAAGCGCAAGATCGACGCGGATGTCGCGCTTGAGCTGAGACGGCAAAACATAGGCGGTCTGTACTACACGCTGGACACTCAGCGCAACTATCCGTACAATGCCAACATGTCGCAAATTCTCGGTTTTACAAACATAGACAACGTCGGTCAGTCCGGATTGGAAAGCTATTACGATAAGTACCTTACCGGAGTGGACGGGTTTGCGTACACTTCCACCGACATGGCTGGACGCGAGGTTGACGGCTCGGTAACAAAATACCTTCCTGGGATCCCCGGGTGCAACATCACGCTGTCGCTGGACGCCAACATACAGAGCTTTGCTTACGACGCGGTTACGGCGGCGTGCGTTGAGTTTTCCGCCAAGTCCGCGCAAATAATTGTAATGGACGTCAACACCGGCGGCATACTCGGCATGGCAAAAAGTCCCGCTTTCGACCTTAACGATCCGCCGCGCGACGATCTTGATCTGTTGAACGAGCTTTCGCGCAACACGCTTATTGTGGATATGTACGAACCGGGGTCAACGTTTAAGATTTTCACCACCGCCGCCGCTTTGGAAGCGGGAGTCGTAAGCGACAACGACAGCTTTTTTTGCGCTGGGTCGCGCACGGTGGACGGTCAGCGTATACGGTGCTGGCGGTCCATAGGTCACGGCAGTCAGCACCTTGCCGAAGGCGTTAAAAATTCGTGTAACTGCGTGTTTATGGATTTGGCGCTCCGATTGGGTACGTCTAGGTTTTACGACGCACTGGGCAAGTTCGGGCTCGGGCAAAAGACGGGCGTGGACTTTTCGGGCGAAAGCAGCGGCATGTTGATGAAGCAAAGCAACGTAAAGACGGTAGATCTTGCGCGTATCGGATTCGGTCAGGCGGTGGCGGTTACGCCGTTGCAGTTGATAACAGGCGTTTGTTCGGTGGTAAACGGCGGCACGCTGTACCGTCCGTATTTGGTAGCTTCCGTCGACTCGTGTGACGGGAAAAATCTTGCCACACGTCAGCCCATTGCGGTGCGCCGGACAGTAAGTCCGTCTACTTCGGCAAAAATGCGCGACTACCTTGTGGGCGTGGTGGCAAACGGCGGTGGCAGTAAAGCGGGAGTAACAGGATACGCCATAGGCGGAAAGACCGGCACTGCGCAAAAGTACGCAGGCGGATCGATCGCACAGGGAAAATACATATCGTCGTTTATAGGCTTTGCGCCCGCAGACAATCCCAAGTACGCCGTGCTCATGATAGTAGACGAGCCGCAAGGCTATGTGTATTACGGCAGCTTGGTTGCCGCGCCGTATGCGGGCAGTGTCTTTTCCAAGATATTCGATTACAAGAATGTTCCGCAAACAATGCTTCCGGAGCGGGAATACGTTATCATGCCGGACGTCGTGGGGGAAAGCGCGGAAAACGCAGTGCAAATACTGGAAAAAATGGGACTGCACGTGGAGGCCGTGGGCGAAAGCGGCAATGTAATATCGCAAACGCCCGTCCCCAATGAGCGCATATACGCCAACGACAGCGTGCTGATTCGATTAGGTTAATTGTGATTGTTAAGGCGTAATTATTATCGCAGATACGACAAGAATTTACAATTTTCGACAAATAGGAGAGCAATCGAATAATCAATCTGTGATTGTGATTGAGCAAAACCAATCGCAGAGATGATAAGAAATTACAAATTTCGACAAATGGGAGAGCAATCAAATAATCAATCTATGATTGTGTCGAAATATACGAATGTTTGCAAAAGCGCGCCGCGGTACTATTTTAGCTTTACAATAATCATATACTAATTGCGGGAGATGATATTATGAGAATAAGCGAGCTGTTACCGACTACATGCGATACAGAAGTTTTGGGTCTGTGCTTTGATAGCGGCAAGGTAAAGCAAGGCGATTTGTTTTTCTGTCTTGTGGGAGTGGAAAACGACGGACACACTTTTGCGGCGGACGCGGTAAGCCGCGGTGCGGCGGCGCTTGTCGTAGAGCGCAAGCTCGCGCTTGATGTGCCGCAGATAGAAGTGAGCGATACGCGCAAGGCGCTTTCATTAGCGGCGTCGGCGTTTTACGGCAATCCGTCCAAACGCCTTAAGATGATCGGCATAACGGGCACCAACGGCAAAACCACAACCACGTACATTGTAAAAAGCATAATCGAGACGGCGGGACACAGCTGCGGACTCATAGGCACCAACGCGGTGGAATACTTGGGCAATGTTACGGACGCGCGGCTTACCACGCCCGACCCCATAGAACTGCATGCAATATTAAAGGAAATGTCGGACGCAGGCGTAGAGTATGTTGTTATGGAAGTATCGGCGCACGCGTTAAAGCTGAGCAAAATCGACGGCATTGTGTACGAAGTGGCGGCGTTTACCAATTTTTCGCGCGATCATCTGGACTTTTTCGGAAATATGGATAATTACGCGCAGGCAAAAGCTAGCTTTTTTTCGCTAGACCACGCAAGAAGCGCGGTAATCAACGTGGATGACGAACTGGGCAAGACCATACTCAAAAACAGTAAGCTTCCCGCAGTGACATACGGCGTGGACAATCCGTCCGACGTGTTCGGGATAGACCTTGAGATGAGCGCGTACGGACTGTCGTATGTGATAAACATGGCGGACAGCGTGGGACGTGTCAAGTTCAGCCTGACGGGCAGGTTTAACATGTACAACACGCTGTGCGCGGCGGCTATTGCAATGTCGCTCGGCTTTGATTTGCAGACGGTGATAGCGGGCATACGCAACGTAAAAAAGATTGACGGCAGATTCAACATAATAAATATGTCCAAGTGCAACGTGATTATCGACTTTGCGCACACCGACGACGGCATAGCCAATATTCTGCGCGCAATACGCGAGTTCGCGCCGGCGCGGATAATAACTGTATTCGGCTGCGGCGGCAACCGCGACAAATCCAAGCGCGCGGTCATGGGCAAAATAGTTTCGCAAATGAGCGACTACTGTATTGTAACAAGCGACAACCCAAGGTTTGAGCCGCCGATGGACATAATCAACGAGATAGCGGCGGGAATAGACGAGATAGGCGGCAAAAACTATCAAAAGACGGTGGACCGCAAGCAAGCGATTAAAGACGCAATATCCATGGCGGACAAACAAGACATTGTGCTGATTGCGGGCAAGGGCGCTGAGCGGTATAACGACGTTATGGGCAGTCGCACGCCGTACAACGACGAGCAGTACGTAATGGAGCTGGCGGGAGAGTTCGGATTTTGATAAACGTACTTTGCGGATTTTTATGCGCGTTTGCGGTGGGCATGATTTTATTGCCGTTTAATATTAAGCTGGTAAGAAAGCTCAAGGGCGGACAACCCATACTTTCGTATGTGGACAACCACAAGCAAAAGCAGGGCACGCCCACAATGGGCGGCGCGTCCATTGTGCTTGCGTTGCTTACCGCGCTGTTTTTTACCACGCACGGCGACAATACGACATACATTATATTGGTAATAACGGTGGGATACGCGCTTATAGGGTTTATAGACGACTTTATAAAGGTAAGGTATCACAATAACAAGGGCTTGTCGCCCATACAGAAAATTGTTTTTCAGCTGTTATTGGCGACGGTGATTGCGGTGTATGCGTACTACAACGACAATGTGGGGTCGGCGGTGTACGCGCCGTTTGCGCCAAAAAAACTGGAACTGGGCGTTTTTGCCCCCATATACTATATATTTATATTTTTGGCGTTTACCAACTCGGTAAATCTGACGGACGGACTGGACGGGCTTGCCGCTTCCGTCACCGCAACCAATGTGATGTTTTGCTGCGTCATGCTGGGCATAGCGTTTTTTGCGGGCGAGCTTTTGGGCGAATCCACGCTGAACATGATAATACTTTGCGCGGCGCTGGGCGGCAGCCTGTGTGCGTTTTTGTGCTTTAACACACATCCCGCCAAAATTTTTATGGGTGACACCGGCTCGCTCGCGCTCGGCGGATTTTTGGCGTGCGTGGCGGTGCTTGGACGAATGTCGCTTAGCATGCTGCTTGTGGGCGTGATGTATATTGCCACAAGCCTTTCGGTCATAATTCAGGTGGCGGTGTTTAAGCTTACCGGCGGCAAGCGCGTGTTCCTTATGGCGCCGCTCCATCACCACTTCGAGCGCAAGGGCGTGTTTGAAGGCAAAATAGCAACGGTATATACGCTTGTCACGCTTGTTTGCGGAATAATTACCGTTGCGCTCATGCTTATACTATATTAAATAATGTATATAGCGTATTAAACATATATGTAAATTCTAAATTACCGCTTTCCGTCATAAAATACCGTATGGAAATTTTACAAGGAAAGCGTTTTTTTGTTTACGGCAACGGCCTGTCGGGCAAGGCGGCGGCGCGCGCAATAAAAAGGCAGGGCGGCAAAGCCAAAATCTTTACCGATGTTTGCGGCAGGTTTGTGCCGCCCGATAAAGATTACGACGGCGCTGTTATAAGCCCCGGGATACGTCCCACCCATGCGGTGTACGGATATTGCGCTGAGCGCGGTATTCCCACAATCGGGGAAGTGGAGATAGGGCTTACCATTGCCAAAAACAACGGCCGCAAAACGGTGGGTGTTACGGGCACCAACGGCAAAACCACCGTAACAAAGCTGATTGCCGACATGGTCGGCGGCGTGGCGTGCGGAAATATAGGGTATCCGGTTTCGAGCGCGGCTCTGTGTAAATCCACGTCGCCCATAGTGTGCGAATTGAGCAGCTTTCAGCTACACCGTGCGCACATTGCGCCCGACGTGGCTGTAATAACCAATATGGCAAGCGATCATGCGGACTGGCACGGCGGGATAGAAAACTACTTTGCCGCCAAGTGCAACATAGCGGCAAACATGAACGGCGGATACTTGGTACTGGGCGAAGATATACCCTTGCGCGCGCTGGAAACGCTAAAGACAGACGCGCAAATCGTTTGGTGTTCGACTAGCCGAATATGCGACGGCGCATACATACAAGACGGATATTTTCAGTTTAAAGGCAACCGCGTTTGTCCGGTGGACTATCTTAGGCTAAGCGGAGCGCACAATATAAAGAACGCGCTTTGCGCCATTGCCGCCGCAAAGAGTTTGGGCGCGGACAATGCTTCTATTCTCAAGGCTATGTCGGGCGCGGTACCGTCTCCGCACCGCAACGAAAAGGTGGGTGAGTTTGTCGGCAAGCTGTGGATAGACGACAGCAAGGGCACCAATGTGTCGGCGTGTCTTGCCGCCGTGGAACAGACGGTGGGCAGTGTGTGCCTGATACTGGGCGGGCGCGGCAAGGCGACGGACTTTGACGAGCTGTTTTGCGCGCTTAACAGCCGAGTCGTTTCGGTTGTTGCCATGGGCGAAACGGCGCAGGCGATACGCGACAGCGCGTGCAAGATTAAACCGAAGCTAAACGTAACCGTGGTCAACGGGCTAAGCGACGCGGTGCGTGCGGCGGCGGCAGCGGACGGGGATACGGTGCTATTATCTCCCGCATGCGCGTCCTTTGACGAGTTCAAGTCGTACGCTCAGCGCGGAGAAAGGTTTAAAGCGGAGGTACACGCATTAGCAAAGCGTCCGTAACAATGAAAAAGCACGCGTTAAACAATTCAATGTTATCCCAAAACACGGTGGGCAAGTCGGACGTTTGGCTTGTCGGGGTCACTTTGCTGCTTGTGGCGTTTGGGGTGCTCATGGTTTACTCCGCAGGGTCGTACACGGGCGAGCGGATATACGGCACAAAGTATTACTATGTGTACAAGCAGTTGATGGGCGCGGCGCTTGGCGCTGCCGCCATGTTTTTGTTTTCCAGAATAGACTATCACGTATTGCACAAGCTGAGATACGTCATACTCGCCGTGTCGGTGGTGTTGCTTGCCATAGTGTTTTTGCCGGGGGTGGGCATAACCAACTACGGTGCACGGCGGTGGATAAGCCTACCGTTTTTCACAATACAGGCTAGCGAAATATCCAAATTCGGGTTTATAGTATTTGCGGCGGCATACATAGGCTCGCACGAAAAGGAAATAACCACGTTTAGGGGAATATTGCCCGTTGTGGCGGTGGGCGGAATAATCTGCCTGCTTATAATCTTAGAGCCCAACATGTCGGTCACGATATGCATGGCGCTACTCATGATTGTCATGCTGTTTTTGGGCGGAGCCAAAATAAAACACTTACTTTTTATAATAGTGCCTTTAGCGGCGCTTGCCGTGGTGCTTATACTGATAGAGCCGTATAGGTTTGCGCGGCTTATGGCGTTTTTGGACCCGTGGGAAAGCCCGTTGGAGGAGGGCTACCAACTGATTCAGTCGTATTACGGACTGGGCGCGGGCGGATTTTTCGGCGTGGGGCTGTTCAATTCCAGACAGAAGTACCTGTTTTTGCCGTTTGCGGAAAGCGATTTTATTTTCAGCGTGATAGGCGAAGAGTTCGGGCTGTTCGGATGTATGCTGGTTATGGTGGGGTACTTGTTCGTTATTCGACGCGCGCTCAAAATTTCGATGGGTGCGTCGGACAGATTCGGGTCGCTCCTTGCTTCGGGCATTGCCGCAATAATCGCCATACAGGTTATGGTAAACATAGCGGTTGTTACTGGAAGTATACCGCCCACGGGGTTGCCGCTCCCGTTTATAAGCAGCGGAAGCTCGGGACTTATCGTATTTATGTCGGGCATAGGCGTATTAAACAGCGTAAAGCGAAGAAGCCACAAGAGCAGCGAATTTATGTTCAGTAAAAGCGGAATAAAAAAGCCAAAAAGCAAAATAAAGCCGCTAAAGCGCTCCATTTAATAAAATCTTATCCCTATTTTCAATTCCGAATTCTTAATTCCGAATTCAGAATTAAAAAAACCTTGCGTTTTTTTATGTAAAGCGGTATAATAAATACGTGAAATATTTAAATATGACAATTTCATATTTAAAGAAGCACTGTTTATTGCCGATTTTGGCAATGCTTGTACCTGCTATTGCGGCGTGTTTTTTGTACACGCCGTATTGGGAAGTGTCGTTTGTTGCGCACTTTGACTTTTCGCCGTACAGATCGGCTGCCACAACATTCAAAATACTGTTTGGCGACTCGTGGCAATTCGTTTGGCCGGTGATTGTGGTGGCGGCATTGCAGGCAGTGGGCGCGGCTGTAATAATGTCGGCTATAGACAGGCATTTCCGCACGGGTAATCTTTCGCTCAAATCGATAGGGCGGCTTATCAATATATCGGTTTTCCCCATAGCGTTGGGCATTGCGCTCATGAGCGCCGTGTCGATACTGCTTAGGCTTGCGCTTTTCGGACTGGTGTCGCTGGTTCAGGTTGTGCTGGGCGCGATGTCGGCGTCCTCCGGCGCGGTGCTTGCGGTTATATCCGCCATGGCGGTGGGCGTGTTTTTTCTGCACGTGCTTGTTCTGTTGCCCATGCTGATGTGGGCGCCGGTAATGTTTATATACGGCTACAAGTTCCGCGACGCGGCGGCGTTGTCGTTTAAGATGATTTCGGGCAAAAAACTGTTGTGGAGTTTGTTGTTGCCCATGCTGATTTGTGCGGGATTGCAGCTGCTTATAGGTTTTTTGCAGGTTCATATAGCCATAGCATGCGCTGTAAGTTTTGTGATTTTCCTTTTTACCAACGTGTACACAACGGTGTACACCATGATAGTGTTCTACGATATAAGCGGACTTGACAGGCGGGACATCGCACCGTACAAAAGGCCGTCCGTAATGCTCGCGTCGCAGGCCGATGCGCAGCTCGCTCAATCCGAAAAAGCGGAAGAGCGGCACGAAAAACATGTCGGAGCAAAAAAGCCCAAAAAACCGAGCGGGAATAAACCCAGTCAAAAGCCGCGCAAGGAGGATGACCGTGTCCTTTAAAAATGCGTTTAAAAACCTAATTGCGCACTTCGGAATAGTGTGGGCGGTGCTTTTGTATCTGATAATCTGTTCTGCGATTATAGTGGGGTTAAGCTTGCCGTTTATTCTGCCGATTGCCGGCGCGTTTGAAAAGGCGGGGGTGTTTGACGGAATAGGCAAAGCGTTTACCGTACTTATGGGCGACGGCGGATGGAACGGCTTTTGGGACGGGCTTTTTGACGTATACGAAAAAATAGTCGGGGTGTTTGCCGACGGCAGAATGGCGTCGCTTGCAATGATGTTTGTAATTTTGGTGGTGCTGATTGCGTTCAGGTTCTTTTTCGGGCTGTACGAAATCCCGCTTGCAACTGTGTTGGACGGCAGGATGTCCTGCAACGCCAATTACGGCTTTGGCGGAAAGTTTATATCCATGCTGGGCGTATCGGTGCGCTTTTCGCTTGCAAAAATGCCTATTATGATTGCAACGGACGCGGTCACATTAGGTATAGTATACGGTCTTACAAAGCTAATCGGCATGAACGTGATATTGCCTTTTGCGGTAATACTTGTTATTATAGTGATGCGCGCATTCAGAAGCAGCCTTACCGCGTGTTGGGCGCCGTGCGTTGCAGGCGGCATGGGCGTAATAAAGGGTTTTGCCCGTTCGTGCGAAATTTGCTTTAAAAGGTTCGGCTCGATATATTCGACATATATAATAATGTGGCTTTTGATTGTGGCGTTTGGGCTGTTCATAACGATATTCACACTCGGGGTAGGGCTGATTGTGGCTTTCCCGTTTGCAATGAGCATACTCGGCTATATCGGCATAACCGTATACTATAACAAAACGGGCAAAAGATACTATATTGACGGCGCGGTTTTCACTCCGCCTATGGAAAACGTAATTTAATTTAGAATTAAGAATGCAGAATGTAGAATGAAGTGAGAAAATTTTTGCCGTAATGCGGCAATTTTTTTAAATTTAAGCCCGATCATAAATTCCGAATTCCGAATTCATAATTCCGAATTTTCAAATTTTGCCTATTTTTGCCTTTATAAATGTCCCAAAATATGAATAAACTATGAATATCGCTCAAA